>JAJTGK010000090.1 GCA_021297815.1 Planctomycetaceae bacterium | reverse complement strand
GGCACGCGCGGTCGCGTGCGTGTCTTTCTTGGAGCCTCATGGTTCGCAGGCGTGTTCGCGAAGTCCTTGGGGCGTAGGCCCCGTTCGGCGCGCGCTCACGAGGCTTCCGCGGCTCGCGCGGGGATCTCTCCGATCGCTCCGAAACTTCTGGCTTTCGGCGCAAAGGAAGCAGGCCGGCCACCTCGCGGCAGCCGGCCTTCAGTCAGGAGTCGAGTTGTCGAGGGCGCTCACGCCGCCGCGATGCCGTGCATCGGCTCGCAGCCAAGGGCGATCTCGATCCCGTTCGGATCGACGACCACGGCCTCGAGCGAGAGCACTGCGTGAGGAACGGGCGCCTGCTCGATGCGGAAGCCCGAGCCCACGGCGCGACTGATCGCGGCGCGCACCGTTTCGGGGCGAACCGTCGCGACGGGCAGCCAGCGGCTGCGCGGCTCGGCGTCGCTCGTACGCTGCATGCTCGCCACGGCGCGACCGCCGTTCAGGAAGAGCGCGGCGTGCGAGCCGCGCGGAGAGACGAGCGGCATCGCGCTCCAGCCGAAGATCTCGCACCAGAAGCGGCCGCTCGTCGTCGGATCGGTCGACCGGAGTTCATCCCAGCCGAACGCGCCCGCGCCCACGGTGCGGCGGTCGTCGCCACCCGCGATCACGGTGATCGTGGCGCCTGTCGGATCGCAGATCTCGGCACGGCGGTCGAGGCCCATGATCCCCGACGGCGCCACGCGCACCGAACCCCCGAGCGCGATCGCGCGGTCGCAGGCGTGCTCGACATTCGCAACGCGCACATAGGTGCTCCAGCCCTGCTCGAGCGCCTCGTGGCACCCGCGCACGCCCGCCACATGGAGGCCGCCGCAGGTCAGCGCGCGGTACTCGTCGAGGTGACCACGCGAGCGGCACACCACCTCGAGATCGAGCAGCGACGCCAGCGAGAAGGCGGCCTCGGCGGGGTCGTACGCGCGCAGCTCGTGCCAGGAGATGGCGCCAGGGTGCACGGGGACCGAGCATGTGCGGCCCGCGAACCGCGGCTCCGCGCGACGAGGGCCCGTCGCGTAGGGGTCGCGGTGCGCGTCCTTCATCTCGATCTGGAACGCGGGAAGCCGCTCGGCCTCGGGCGCGTCGGCACCGAGTTCCGCGGCGATGAACCGAAGATTGCGCGAAGCGTCGTCGACGATGCGGTCGAGCATGGCGTCGAGACTGGATTCCGTTCCGTTTCTTTCGCTGGGTCGCATGTCCGAGTCCTCCTGTTATTGCTCGGCTGTCGCGGGGACAATGCGGCCGCAAGTGGCCTCTTTCGCCGTCTTTCGCGGACCTCGAAGGATGTAGAATCCACCCCATGCACGGGGCATAGCTCAGCTTGGTAGAGCGCTTGCTTTGGGAGCAAGAAGTCGTCGGTTCGAATCCGGCTGCCCCGATTGAGTTCGCTGCGCGCTGAAGGCGCGCGGTGGACGGAACATGCGAGATCTGGCTTGGGTGAGGGATCGCGGTGCCGTCCTCGGCATTGCACATCACGGGTGCCAGCAGGCTTCAGCCCGCGGAACCACGGGCGCGCGGAGTCCATCGCTGGCGCACGCAACCCGTTCCGCACCGTGAAGGGTGCGGGCACCCACGGTTGGGACAACCTCCGGCTCTCCACGAGCGCGCATGTTTCGGTGCCGATGATCGATGTCATGAGTACGCCGGACGCCGCCGCGCCTTGCGCGGCGGGTGCCCAGTGCGAAGCCACTGGGTCGCAAGATCCGCCAGTCTCGGCTCGATGCGTCGGGCTCTGCCCGACGGTCCCCCGCTCCTCCCCCGCGCAACCACCACAGGTACGCTGCGCCCATGCACCCGAACCCCGCCGAAACAAGCAGCTGCTCACGCAGGGACTTCTTCGTCGCCGTCGCCGCGACAGGCGCCGCGGCCAGCGGAACAGCGCTCGCGCACGCGCTGCCGCAGGCGGCAGCCGCCACCGCCACCGACGGCATGACGGCCGCCTCGATCGCGGAGGCGGAGAAGTTCGTCGGCATCGCGTTCACGCCGAAGGAGCGCGACCAGATGGTGCGCTCGATCGCCGAGCAGATCGCCACCTTCCGTTCGCGTGCGTCGTTCGGCGCGCTTCCGAACGAGCTCGCGCCTGCGCAGGTCTTCCGCGTGATGCTGCCTGGCGAAACCGTGGTGCCGCCGAGCACTGTCGCCGACGAGGGTCCGCGCGCGCTCCTGCAAGCGCCCGCAAGCGACGCCGACCTCGACTTCGCGACCGTCGAACAGCTCGGCGCGTGGATGCGTGCGGGAAAGGTCACCTCGCGCCAGCTCGTCGAGCGTTCGATCGCGCGCCTGCGCAAGGCGAACGCGACGCTCTTCCATGTCATCACGCTCATCGAGGCGCCCGCGCTGGCCGAAGCCGACGCGCGCGACGCCGAGATGCGCGCGGGAAAGCCGCGCGGACCCCTGCACGGCATCCCCTACGGCCTCAAGGACCTCTTCGACACCGCGGGCATCGCGACCACCTGGGGCGCCGAGCCTTGGCGCGACCGCGTGCCCACGCGTGACGCAAGCATCGTCGCGCGCCTGCGCGACGCGGGCGCCGTGTGCGTCGCGAAGACCGCGGTCGGCGCGCTGGCCTATGGCGACATCTGGTTCGGCGGAACATGCCGCAACCCGTGGAATCCCGAGCAGGGTTCGTCGGGGTCGAGCGCGGGCAGCGCGTCGGCCGTCGCCGCGGGATGCGTGCCGTTCGCGATCGGCACCGAGACGCTCGGTTCGATCGTGAGCCCGAGCGTGCGCTGCGGAACGACGGGCCTGCGCCCCACCTTCGGCCGCGTGCCGCGCGATGGCGCGATGGCGCTCTGCTGGTCGTGGGACAAGATCGGGCCGATCACGCGCAGCGTGCTCGACACGGGGTTCGTGCTCGAGGCGATCCACGGCGCGAACGACGCCGACCCGTCGAGCGTGACGCAGCCCTTCACCGCACCCACGCGCGCGGCGATGCGCGGGCTGCGCCTTGCGTACGACCCCGCGTGGCTCGCGGGCGCGGGCGAATCGCGGCAGAGCCCGTTCGCGGAAGCCCTCGACGCCGCGCGCGCTTGCGGCGCCGAACTCGTCGAACGCACCGTCACGCCGCCTGCCGATCCGTCGCTCCTTGTCACAAGCCTGATGTCCGAGGCCGCCGCCGCCTTCGAGGAGATGACGCGCTCGAACACCGACGACCAGCTCTCGTGGCAGGCCGACGAGGCGTGGCCAAACTCGTTCCGACAGACATGGTTCGTGCCTGCGATCGAGCTCGTGCAGGCCGAGCGGCTGCGCCGCGTGTTCATGCGTTGGATGCGCGAGGTGCTCGCGGGCGTCGATGCGGTCATTGCGCCGCCGTTCGCGGGCGGGCTCCTTGTCGTGACCAACGCCACGGGTCACCCCACCCTCTGCATGCGCAGCGGCTTCGACGGGCCGAACACGCCGCGGTCGACCTGCCTGATCGGGCACCCGTTCGACGAAGCCACCCTGATACGCGCGGGCTCGGCGCTCGAGGCACGGCTTGCGGTCGCGGAAAAACGGCCCGAAATGCCGTGGATGTAAGCGCTCGGGGCCTCTGCTATCCTCCGCGCTTCCATGCTGGCCGAGACCGACCTCCTCAGCTACCTCCCCGTCGCCGTCATCACCTCGATGGCGATCATCTTCGTCGTCGCGAACATCGTGCTGAGCACGATCCTCGGCCCGCGCGCCGAAGGCGCGATCAAGGGCATGACCTACGAGGCGGGCATGGACCCGATCGGCACCACCAGGAAGCGCTTCAATGTGCGCTTCTACATGATGGCGGTGACCTTCCTCCTGTTCGATGTCGAGATCATCTTCCTCTACCCGTGGGCGGTGAGCTATTCGCAGCTCGACCCGGGCAGCCCCGAGGCCAAGCTGTACCTCGGCAGAATCCTCTTCTTCCTCGCGACAAGCGTGATTGCGTATGTCTATGCGTGGAAGAAGGGCGTGTTCAAGTGGGACTGAATTGAGCGTTCGCAACTGGCAGGCGGCTGCGTTGCAGCCGCCTGCTCTTTGCTCACTCTGGTGCTAGGACGCGGAAACTGAGCGTTCGCAACTGGCAGGCGGCTGCTTTGCGGCCGCCTGCTCTTTGCTCACTTGGGTGCTAGGGCGCGGGGGTTCCGCGTGCACAACCCGCTCGCGTTGGTGCTAGGACGCGCGTTCCAGCGACTTTCCAAGGATCACGATGGTGCGGCGCGTGCCGCCCATGTCGCATGCGTCGGGAAGCGTGCCCCAGGTCGTGAAGCCGAACGCGCGGAAGAGGCGCAGGCTCGGCTCGTTGTGCTCGAAGCAGATCGCAAGGATGCGGTCGATGCCGCATCCAGGGGCGAGTTCGAGCAGCGCGTCGAGCAGCGACCAGCCGATCTTTCGGCCGACATGGCTCTGCGCGACATACACCGAGACCTCCGCGGTCGGCGCATACGCCGCGCGGTCCTTGAAGTTGGTGAAGCTTCCCCAACCCACGACCTCGCCGCCCTGCTCCGCTACGAGCACGGGGCGCTTCGCGCGGTCGCGGTTCCTGAACCACGCCACGCGCGCCTCGAGCTGCTGCGGCACGAGGTCCGCGGTCGCCATGCGCAGCGGAATCGACTGGTTGTAGATCTCGAGGATCGCAGGCAGATCCGCCTCGCGCGCCTCGCGCAGGACCGTCGGAACGCTCACGACTGATCTCCCGTCGCGATGCAGACATTCGTCGGCTCGGAGAAGAAGTGAAGCGCGTGCACGCCGCCTTCGCGGCCGATGCCCGAATCCTTCGTGCCGCCGAACGGCACGCGCAGGTCGCGCAGCATCCAGCAGTTCACCCACACCGTGCCCGCGTCGAGCGCGCCCGCCATGCGGTGCGCGCGAGAGAGATCGCGCGTCCACACGCTCGCCGAAAGGCCGTAGCGCGTGCCGTTCGCCATGGCGACCGCGTCGCGATGACGGTCGAAGCCATGCACCGTGACCACGGGGCCGAAGGTCTCCTCCTGCACGCATGTCGAATCCTGCGGAACGCCAAGCAGCACCGTGGGCCGCAGGAACGCGCCGTTCGCGACGCGCGCAGGCAGCCCGCGCGGCACCTCGCCACCCGCAGCGACCACGCCGCCGTCGCGCACGCCGCGCTCGACCGCGGCGAGCACCTTCTCGCGATGATCCTTCGAGATGAGCGCGCCGAGATCCGTCTCGGCCGACAGCGGGTCACCCACCGTAAGCGCGTTCACAGCCGCGACGAAGCGCTCGGTGAACTCCTTCATGCGCGAGCGATGCACCAGGATGCGCGACGAACACAGGCAGATCTCGCCCTGGTTCAGGAAGGAGCTGCGCACGATCTCGGGCAGCGCGATCGAGAGATCGGCGTCCTCGCACACGATTGCTGCGTTCTTGCCGCCAAGTTCGAGCGACGCGGGGATCAGCCTCTCGCCGCAGCGTGCCGCGATGCGCCTGCCCGTCGTCGTGCCGCCCGTGAAGCTCACCGCGCACACCTCGGCGTGGTCGACGATCGCCTGCCCCGCCTCGCCGCCAAGCCCGTGCACGATGTTCAGGGCGCCTGCAGGCAGCCCCGCGGCCTGCGCGATCTCGCCGAGCACCGCCGCGGTCGTGGGCGTGAGCTCGCTCGGCTTCGCGACCACGCAGTTTCCTGCGGCGAGCGCGGGCGCGATCTTCCAGGTGAAGAGGTAGAGCGGCAGGTTCCACGGCGAGATGCAGCCCACCACGCCGAGCGGCCGCCGCAGCGTGAAGTTGATCGCGCGCGCGGGGCGCTCGGTCGAGAAGCTCTCGCCCGCCTCATGCAGGATCGCCGTCGCGAAGAAGCGGAAGTTCGCCGCCGCGCGCGGAATGTCGAGCGACCGCGCGAGCGACAGCGGCTTGCCCGTGTCCTCGCACTCGAGGCGCGCGAGTTCGTCGAGGCGCGCCTCGATGCCCGCCGCCATCGCGAGCAGGACGCGCGAGCGATCGGCCGCGGGCATGCGGCCCCAGATCGCGCATGCGCGGCGCGCCGCATCGACCGCCCGCGCGACATCGGCCGCATCGCCGCGCGCGATCGCTCGAAGCGGTTCGCCCGTCGCAGGGTTCTCGCGCGAAATCCGCGCTCCCGAGGCAGCGCCGCAGAATGCTCCGCCGATGAAGTGGTCGACCTCGCGCATGGTTCCTCACTGCGCGGCCAGGCGGCCGCCGTCGACGGGAAGATTGACGCCGTTCACATAGCTCGCCGCGGGCGAGGCGAGGAACGCGACCGCAAGCGCGAGCTCGCGCGCGTCGCCAAGCCGCCCCGCGGGAATCGTCGCGATGGCGTCGCGCTCGACCTCGTCGACGGTCGTGCCGCCGCGCGAGGCCTTGCCCTTGAAGAGCGCGTCGAGACGCGCGGTCTTCGTGAAGCCAGGCATGATGTTGTTCACCGTGATGCCGAAGCGGCCGAGCTCGCTCGCCAGCGTGCGCGTCCAGTTCGCCATCGCGGCGCGCACGGTGTTCGACACGCCGAGCCCCTTGATCGGCGTGAACACCGAGGTGCTCGTGATGTTCACGATGCGCCCGTAGCCCGCCTCGCGCATGAGCGGCGCGCACGCCTGCGCCCACGCCTGCGCGCAGCCGAGGTGCATCGACATCGCGGCGATGTAGTCGGCGGGCTTCGCCTCGATCGCCAGGCCCGCCGCAGGGCCGCCCGTGTTGTTGACGAGGATGTGCACCACGCCGAGCCGCGCCGCCGTCGCATGCGCGATGCGCTCGGTCGCGGCAAGGTCGGCGAAGTCGGCCTGCACGCTCTCGTGCGCGAGCGACGAGAGCTCCCTGAGCTCGGCCAGGACCTTCGCCAGGCCGTCCTCGTTGCGGCCGACGATCGTCACGCGCGCGCCTGCACGGGCGAACTCGAGCGCCGTCGCGCGGCCGATGCCTTGCGTGGCGCCGCACACGATGGCGGACTTTCCTTGGAGCGAGAACGGTGATTCGTTGGTCACGCGCGCAGGATACGGCCTTGCGCGCCGCGCGGGCTCAGCTGAACGCGTTGAGAAGCAGCGTCATGTCGGCCGCGTCGACCGAGCCGCTCCCGTCGAGGTCGGCGGGGCCGCCCGAGCCCCACGAGTTCAGCAACACCGCCAGATCGGCCGCATTCACGATGCCGTCGCCGTTCAGGTCGCCGAACACGCCGCAGGAGCCGGGCACCGTGAACGACTTCACGGGGCTGTTCGCGACATTGTTCGAGACATCGAGCGCCCGCACCCAGTACTCGACCTGCGCGCACGCGGCCTGCGCTGGAATCACGCCGCGCCACAGGCTGTTGCCCGACCACGCCATGGCGACCTGCTGCGGCTTTCCGCCGTCGACCTTGTACAGCAGGAACACGCCCTTGTCGTCGTATCCGCGGTCGCTCGTGGTCTGGTCGAAGACCTCGGTGCGCACGACGAACGGCCCGACGCCCGCAGGAGTGACCTGCTCGACGAGCTTGATGTTCGGCGCGATCGCGTCGGCCGCGCCCGTGTTCACATAGATCCTGTTCTGGAACGCGCCCGATTCGCCCTGCGCGGTGATGATGTCGGGCTTGCCGTCGCCCGTGAGGTCGCCGACCTTCACATCGAGCGAGCTGTCGGTGATCGACGGCAGCACGCCGCTCGTCACCTGCGCGAAGGTACCCGTGCCTGTGTTGCGATACATGCGGTCGGGCCCGCCGAGCGCCGCGACGAGGAGGTCGAGGTCGCCGTCCATGTCGTAGTCGATGAAGCGCGAGTCGTTGTCGTCGACGGTCGGATTCGGCGAGATCTGCGAGGAGATGTTGGTCCACGAGGTGCCCGCGCCGTTGTTGCGCAGGAGCAGCTCGGTGTTCGACGAGCCCGCGTTGATGCCGATGAGGTCGAGGTCGCCGTCGCCCTCGATGTCGCCGAAGTCGTACGAGTAGCAGGTGAAGTCGGTCACGAAGGTGCCGAGCTTCGCGAAGTTGCCCGCGCCGTCGTTGATCCAGAGCTGGCTCGAGCCCGTGCCCGTCGCGCGCGTGCCCACATGGAAGTCGAGGTCGAGGTCGTTGTCGATGTCGCCGAACACGCAGTCCATCTGCTCGGCCAGCGCGGTCGACGGAAACTGCGTGGTCGGGGCGTCGGTGAACACGCCCGCGCCGTTGTTCACGAAGATGCGCGGACGGCCCGTCGTCGAGAAGCGGTTCGCACCCGAGTTGCAGATCAGGATGTCGAGGTCGCCGTCGTTGTCGATGTCGCCGAACTGCGCGCGCGCCGAGCCCATCGTGATGTTCGGAAGCCGCGTGGCCGTCTGGTCGGCGAAGGTTCCGCTTCCGTTGTTGATGAGAAGGAGCGGCCTGCGGTTGAAGTCCTGCGCGAGCACGAGGTCCCAGTCGCCGTCGCGGTCGACATCGCCCGCCTCGACGCCGCGGAAGCAGCCCGTGATCCCCGCCGCACGCGCATCGGTCTCGTCGGCGAAGGTTCCCGAGCCGTTGTTCACGAAGACGCGCGGCTTGAGCAGCGTGCCGAGCGACGAGTAGCCGCCGCCGTTCGCCCACACGATGTCCTTGTCGCCGTCGCCGTCGACATCGACGATGGTGCACTGGTTCGTGTACTCGGCCTGCACGGGGAAGCGCGTCGAGGTCTGGTCGACGAACTGCTGCGCGACGGCGGGCGCCGCGAGCGCGAGCGCGCCGAGGGCGGCGATGCGCAGGCTGCGGAGGCGGGAATTCTCGGTCTTCTGCACGATTCGGCTCCCTGGCGATTGGAATGGGACAGCGGGCGCAGGCGCCCGGGGCGAATCTACCCCGCGATCGCGGAGATCGAAGCGGCTTGCGGCGCGTTTGGCCGCGATTCACGGACGCTGGCGTTGGCGGACGCCGACTCGGGCGTGGATAATCGGGCGATGATCGGTGAACGCCGCGCCAAAGACCGCCGTTGGTTCGCCTTTGGGCGCGACATCCGACTGTGGGCGCCGCTCGCGACGGCGTGCCTCGTCGCCATGCTCGGAGGCATCGCCCCTCGCGCGCACGCCGCGACGCCCGTGCGGGCTCCGCACGAGCCGCCTTCCGCCGCGCCCGCCGAGTCGCCCGCCGAGGCCTACGCGCGGCTTGTGCGAAGCCTCCGCGAACTCGACGCCGCGCACGCAGGCGCCTCGCCGCGCTCGGACATCCGTCGCAGCGGCTCGTACTCGGCCGGATCGGTCGCGTATCTCGCGCAGGCGACCGAGATCGTGCGCGAGATCTCGCGGCTGACGCCGCAGCTTCCAAGGCGCGAACTGGACCATTCGCAGGGTTTCTCGCTGCTCCTTCCGCACCTCGGCGAGACGCGCGCCGTCGCGCGCGCGATGTCCGAGGTCGCGGCGTCCGCGATGCGCTCCGGCGACCGCGCGCTCCTCTCGACGATGCTCGACGCGCAGCGCGACGCCGTCGCGGACTCGGCGTCCGACGACATCCTCATCTCGTCGCTCGTCTCGATGAGCATCGCGCGCAGCACCTCGGGCGCGCTGCGCGAGGCGCTTGCGGAAGGGCTCGTCGACGCGGCGACCGCGCAGGTCGCGCTCGATGCCACCGAGTCGCTCGCAAGCGCCGAGACCTATCGCCTCGCCGACGCGGTCGCGCTCGAAGGCACGATGTTTCTCGGGGAAATGGGCAAGCTCCAGGCGATGTCGCCCGAGGCGCGCGCGGCGCAGATGGCACAGATGACCGGTGGCGAAGGCGAGGCGCTCGAC
>JAJTGK010000089.1 GCA_021297815.1 Planctomycetaceae bacterium | reverse complement strand
TTCGCGGCGGCATGCGCAGTCTCGTGGAAGACGGCAAGATCAAGATTCTTGCTGGCCAAACGACCGCGAGCGAAATCGCCAACTTCGCGCAAATCGAAGGCTTCGATCCGTCGGAGATTACGCACAGCTGAGTGGGTGAAGAGCTTTCAGATTCCAACAGATTGCCGGTGCACCGCGCCGGAAGAGAGGTAACGACACATGTCTGCGATGCAAATTGACCGCCTCCTCGACACGATCGTCAAGCAGGGGGCGTCCGACCTTCACATCTCCGTTGGTCGCCCACCGACGATCCGCCTTCACGGCAAACTCCGCAGTCTCGCGACCAAGGTCGTCGACTCGGAAGACGCGATGGCGCTGATGAAGTCGATCACGCCTGAGAAGAACCAGCAAGAACTCGCGGAACACGGCGGTACGGACTACGGCTTCGCCTTCGGCGAGGCCGCGCGCTTCCGTGCATCGGTCTTCATGCCTCGGTCTTCAAGCAGCGCGGCGATATCTCGATGGTGCTTCGTTTGATCCCGAACACGCTGCTCACCTTCGAGCAGATCGGTCTTCCGAAGATTGTCGAGGAACTTTCGCGGCGTCCGCGTGGTCTCTTCCTCGTCACCGGCCCAACCGGTTCTGGTAAGTCGACGACGCTTGCCTCGATGGTCAACTGGATCAACGAGTTCTACGACCGCCACATCGTGACGATCGAAGACCCGATCGAGTATTACCACTACCACAAGAAGTCGGTCGTCAACCAGCGTGAAGTTGGTAAGGACGTGCCAACCTTCTCGGAAGCGCTCCGACGCGTGCTTCGTTCCGACCCTGACGTGATCCTCGTCGGCGAAATGCGCGACCTTGAAACGATCGAGTCGGCGATTCGCGCCGCTGAAACCGGCCACTTGGTGTTCGGCACCCTCCACACCTCGGGCGCTGCAAGCACGATCAACCGCATCATCGACGCGTTCCCCGTCACCCAGCAGGAGCAGGTGCGCGTCCAGCTCTCGACCTCGCTCATCTCGGTGCTCTCGCAGCAGCTGTGCGCCCGGGTCGATAAGCCCGGCCGAGTGGCGGCGTACGAGTTCCTCGTGGTCACGCCCGCGATCTCGAACCTCATCCGCGAGAACAAGACCTTCCGCATCGACTCGGCCATCCAGACGGGCCGCAAGTTCGGCATGCAGCTCCTCGACGACCACCTCTGGAAGCTCTACAGCGAGGGCAAGGTCTCGGCGGAAGAGGTCATCGACAAGTGCAAGAACCCCGGCGAGCTCAAGGACAAGATCCACCGCTCGGGCGGCGTGATCGGCCGTACGGAGCTCGACGAGGACCATGAAGCAGCGTGAGCGGGGCCCTCGGCGATGACGAGGGCGCGCCTCGCGGGCCGGAGGGGGCCCGCGGGGAAAACCGCGTTCCAGCGTCGCCAGCGCTCCGCATGAATCCAAGTGTCCGTTCAGAAAGCCCTTTCCGAGCCGCGAGGAACGGGCGCAGGCGTGCCGTATAGCACGCAGAATCCACGGGTCTCCCGTCGTCTCCTGGCGCTTGGCGCGTCTTCGGGGACCTCGGGCGGCCGACAGGCGCGGCAGGAATCGATCCAACCATGTCGACGATCAGAGCCGACGAGATCATCGCAGCCGTGAAGGGCGCGCGCCTTGGGCGCGTGCTCAGGAAGTTCGGCAAGGTCACGCGCGAGCAGGTCCACGAGGCGCTCACCCTGCAGCAGGGCGAGCGCAAGGGCCAGCTGATCGGCAACATCCTTGTCGAGCTCGGCTACATCACGCCCGAGGACCTTCTCGCCGGCCTCGCCGCGCAGCGCGGCTTCGCGTTCGTGAACCTCGACGGGGTCGAGATCCCGCAGGAGGTCGTCGACGCGCTCAAGCCCGAGACGGCGACCGCGTTCGGCGTGGTGCCGATCGAGTTCGAGGCCGCGACCCGCAAGATCACCATCGTCCTCAAGAGCCCTGAGAACTTCCAGGCCGTCGACGACCTCAAGCAGCTGCTCGGCTTCAAGGTGACCGCCGTGGTCGCCAAGCCCGAGCAGGTCGACAAGGTGCTGCGCGAGAAGTACGCGGGCCGCCGCGGCGACCTGAGCGCCGCCGCCGCCGCCGCCGCGAACAGCGCCGCGCTCGCGGGCCTCTCGGGCCGCGGCGACTCGGTCGACATCGCGACCCTCGCCAGCGCCGCGAACGACAACGCCGTCGTCGAGCTCGTGCAGAGCCTGCTCATGATGGCGATCCGCGACAAGGCGAGCGACATCCACTTCGAGCCCTTCGAGGACGAGTTCAAGGTCCGCTACCGCATCGACGGCGTGCTCTACGACATGCTGCCGATGCCGAAGGGCATCTCGACCGCGCTCGTCTCGCGCGTGAAGGTCATGTCGAAGCTCGACATCGCCGAGCGCCGCCTTCCGCAGGACGGCCGCATCGAGCTCCATGTCGGCGCGGCGCCGATCGACCTTCGCGTCGCCGTCCTTCCCACGATGTTCGGCGAGTCGGTCGTGCTCCGCGTGCTCGACCGCTCGAATGTCCAGCTCTCGCTCGACCGCATCGGCCTGCGCCCCGACGACCTCGAGAAGTTCCGCACGATCATCAACAAGCCGAACGGCATCGTCGTCGTCACGGGCCCGACGGGCTCGGGCAAGACGACCACGCTGTACGCCGCGCTCAACGAGCTCAACGACCCAGGCGTCAAGATCCTGACCGCCGAGGACCCCGTCGAATACGATGTGGCGGGCCTGATCCAGTGCCAGGTCAACCTCGACCAGGAGCTGACCTTCGCGAAGCTCCTGCGCAGCTTCCTCCGTCAGGACCCCGACATCATCCTCGTCGGCGAAATCCGCGACCTCGAGACTGCGCAGATCGCGATCCAGGCGTCGCTCACGGGCCACCTGGTGCTCACCACGCTGCACACGAACGACGCGCCGAGCACCATCCTGCGCCTCGTCGACCTCGGCGTCGAGACATTCCTCCTCACCGCGACCATCGAGGCGATCGTGGCGCAGCGCCTCGTGCGCCGCATCTGCACGAACTGCAAGCAGCCGTTCTCACCGACCGAGGAGCAGGTCATGGAGCTCGGCCTTCGCATGCGCGACATCGAGGGCAGGCAGTTCTACCGCGGCAAGGGCTGCGACAACTGCCTGAAGTCGGGCTACAAGGGCCGAATGGCGCTGTTCGAGATCATGTCGCTCGACGACGAGGTGCGCGATCTCGTGATGAAGCAGGCCTCGACCGCCGTGCTTCGCCAGGAGGCGAAGAAGCGCGGCATGCGCACCCTGCGCGAGGTGGGCCTTCTCTCCATCTTCGACGGACAGACCACGATCGACGAAGTCGTCCGCGAGACGCTGGGCGACGAGTGACGCGGCGACGAGTGAGTGAACCAGGCGCGCCGCCCTCCGCGGCCGCCCCGACCGAACGACCCCCGCGGCGCCGCGCGCCGCACGACAGCGACCTCGAGTAGCGAGACCCTGGAGCAGACCATGCCGACCTTTGCGTACGACGCAGTCAACAACGCGGGCAAGAAGACCTCGGGCACCATCGAGGCCGCGAGCGCCGACGAGGCGCTGAAGAAGATCCGCGCGCAGGGTCTCTTCCCGAGCGGCGTGAAGGAGCAGAAGATCACGGGCGCGAACGCCGCGACCGCGAAGAAGACGCGCGATGTGAAGAAGAAGAAGAAGGGCGGCGGGTTCAACATCGCGATCGGCGGCGTGAGCACGAAGAAGCTCACGCTGTTCACGCGCCAGCTCTCGACGCTGCAGGACGCAGGCCTTCCGCTTCTCCGCTCGATCCAGATCCTCGAGAGCCAGCAGCGCCCGAGCCAGCTGAAGACCGTGCTCCAGGGCGTGGCCGAGGAGGTCGAGTCGGGCACCAGCCTCTCCGAGGCGATGGCGAAGTTCCCGAAGGCCTTCGACCGCCTGTACACCAAGATGGTCGCGGCAGGCGAGGTCGGCGGCGTGCTCGATGTCATCCTGCAGCGCCTCGCCGAGTTCATGGAGAAGGGCCAGCGCCTGAAGCGCCGCATCCTCGGCGCGCTCATCTACCCCGCGGTCGTCATCTTCATCGCCGTCGCGATCGTGACGGGCATCATGTACTTCGTCATCCCGAAGTTCCAGGAGATCTTCGAGGACTTCGATGTCAAGCTGCCCGAGCTCACGCTGCGGCTGATCTCGGTGTCGCGCTGGATCGCAGGCACATCGACGAAAGACCAGGTGGTGCCAGGCGCCGTCTGGGTCATGATCTCGCCGATCCTGCTGTACCTCTTCTGGGTGCTCATACGAAAGACGAACTTCGGCAGGGCGGCGACCGACATCATCATCATTCGCATCCCCGTGCTGGGAACGCTGATCCGAAAGACCGCGATCGCGCGCTTCACGCGCACGCTCGGCACGCTGATCAACGCAGGCGTGCCCATCCTCGAGGCCATCCTGATCACGCGCGACACCTCGGGCAACTATGTGTTCGAACGCGCCCTGACCAAGGTCCACGACTCGATCCGCGAAGGCGAGACCTTCGCGGGGCCGCTGCGCGAGGCGAAGGTCTGCGACGCCATCGTCGTCAACATGATCGATGTCGGTGAGGAGACGGGCGACCTCGATGTCATGCTCATGAAGATCGCCGACAACTACGACGAGGAGGTCGATGTCGCCGTCGCCAGCCTCCTGTCGCTGCTCGAGCCGTTCATGGTCGTCGTGCTCGGCGGCATCGTGCTTCTCATCGTTCTGGCGCTCTTCCTTCCGCTCGTCTCCATGATCGAGTCGGTGTCGAGCACCACCAAGAAGTGACCGCGTCTTCAGCAAGGAAACCGCTCTTGATGCAGCACCCATGCAACCTCTCCCGCCGCGCGCGGGGCTTCACCCTGACCGAGCTCCTGGTCGTGGTGGCGCTCATCGTGCTGCTCATCGGCACGCTGTTCGTCGCGATCGGCGCGGCGACGAAGCGCGCGCAGAAGGCGAAGACGCAGTTCCTGATGTCGACGGTGTCGGGCGGGCTCACGCAGTTCCAGACCGACTTCGGCTACCTACCGCCCGTGCTCGGCATCCGCGACGCGGGCGCGGGCACCTCGGGGCTTGCGCGCGATGTCGTGCGGCTTGGCGACATCAACGCCACCAACGACTTCGCGCGCCAGCAGGCGTACTTCAGCTACACCACGCTGGCCGACTACCTGATCGGCTACGGCAACCGCAGCCAGGACGGCTACGGCGGCTTCCGCGGCGGCCCGCAGGGGCCAGGTCTGAAGGAACTGCCCGAGTTCGGCATCCGCTCGCCTGGCGCCGATGGCTGCTGGGGCGCGTTCGACGCGCCGCAGCCTGCCTACGCGAACTTCGGCGGCTACTACCGCGCGCGCAACCCCGCGCGCACGGCAAACCCACCGCAGGTCGGCAACTCGAGCTGGAACTCGGTGGCGCTTGAAGGCAAGGTGTACGGCCCGTACATCGATCAGATCGACGACCGCCTGCTCGGTGGCCTGACGGGCTTCGACCCGACGGGCAAGCCGCTCATCGTGACGGCGGACCAGCTCGTGCCGAACTTCGACAGCCTGCCGAAGTGCATCCTCGACTACTGGGGCGAGCCGATCGCCTACTACCGCGCGCCATACGCGGGCAACGACCTGCGAAGCAGCGTGCCCAAGGTCGACGGCGGCTTCCTGAACCTCGGCGATGTGTATTCGCTGCGGCCGTGGGAGATCGACCCCGACTCGATCGCGTCGGGCGCGGCCGACGCGGGTGGCGACGACGGCACCACGGCGGCACTCAAGAGCGCGCAGTTCGCGCTCCGCTCGAACGGGCCCGACCGTTCCTTCGACGCCTCGCGCCGCCGCGACCTGAGCGAGCGCAACGCAGACAACATCGTGGAGGCCGGCAAGTGACGAACGCACGCACGAACGCAGTCCGCCGCGGCGGCTTCACCCTTCTCGAGATGCTGATCGTGATCGGCATCATCGCGCTGCTGGCGAGCCTGGTGCTCGCGGTCAGCTCGAGCGTGATCCGCGCGAGCGAGGAGCGCAACACGCGCAACACGCTCGAGGTGCTGAACACGGCGGTCGAGGAGTACGAGCGCACGCTCGATCGCGCGGTGAGCTATCGATCGGCCGCGTACACGGGCGTGGTGGCGGATCCGACGAACGCGGGCCAGCGCTACGACATCGACAGCGCGCCTGCGGCTCCGCCCGCGGGTTCGGGTGTTGCCGCCTGGACCGCGATGGCGAACCCGTACAACGCGCTTGCGACCGCGGGCCTGCCTGCGTACTCGACCGCGCCGTTCCGCCGCACGGCGACCCTGATCTGGGCGCTTACGCAGAGCCCGTCCTCGGCCGCGATCATGCAGAAGCTGCCCGACTCGGTGCTGCGCGGCGTGCGGCCCTCGTCGAACACGGCGGGCTTCCTCGGCGTGCGCCATGTGGTCGACTCGTGGGAGACGCCGATCGTCGCGATCTTCCCTGGCCGCGTGGCGGGCTCGAACGGCATCACCGAGAACGCGAACACGCCCGTCGACAAGGACGGCACGATTCGCTGCGACAGCGAAGGCGCCGCGGCCACCGCGGGCGGCATGGGCGTGTCGTGCAAGGACCGCAAGATCCTGTTCGTCTCCGCGGGCAACGACGCGCGGTTCACACAGCTGACCGCGGGCGTGTACTCGCCGAGCTCCGACAACCTCTACAGCTACGAACCGTGAGGCCCGCGATGCGAAGCACCACCAACACCATGCGCCGCGCGTTCACGATCATCGAACTGCTGGTCGTGATCGCGGTGATCGGCGTGCTTGCGCTGCTTACCACGCTCGGCGCGCGTCGCCTGACCTCGGGTTCGCGCCTTGCGGCCGCGACCAACGCGGTCACCAGTGCGCTCGGCAACGCGCGCGCGGCGGCGATCAAGGACGGCGTGGCGACGGGCGTGGTGTTCATCCCGAGGTGGGATTCGACGCGGCCGCAGATTCCGCAGCGCGTCGAGCTGGTGACGATCCGCACGACGGGTGAGCGCTACGCGTTCGATGCGAGCGCTGCGGGCCCTGATATCGCCGAGCGCTGGCTCCCCGTCGAGGATGTTCCCGCGATCGTGCTTCCCGAGGGCAGCAAGGTCGGTGGGCCGATGTACGACCCTCCAGGAACCTTCGGCGGCGTTCCCGCCGAGCAGGTGTACGCGACGCAGGTGGAGCTTCCGCTGGCCGCGACCTGCGCGGAGACGATCGACTGCAACCGTATGGTCGCCGTCCTCTTCGGCGCGAACGGACAGTTCCTCACGAGGCCGCCGAAGTCGTCGCTCGGCGACACGAAGGCCTATGTCGACTGGAACCGCAACGGTGCGACCGTTGCGTCGAATGTCGACCCTCAGGATGTCGCGCCGGGAAACTGCGCGACAGGGAACTTCGAGCGCTATTGGCTCATGGACCATCCCGACGACGAGTGCAACCTGATGTTCGTGCCGTTCCTCTCGGTGTACGACGACAAGGCCGCGCGCGAGATCAAGGGGCAGAACTGGGCGAACACGACGAACCTCGTGAACGAGCTCACGGGCCCGAACGGCTACATCGCGCAGTTCGGCGACCGCATCACCTTCAACCGCTTCAGCGGCATTCCTGAAAGGAAGGTGCGCTGATGCGTCGCCTTGCTCGCCGCGCGGGCTTCTCGCTGGTCGAGATGCTGCTCGCCGTCTTCATCCTGGGCATCGGCGTCATCTCGATCGCCACGCTGTTCCCCGCGGGCATCGCCCTGCAGCGGCAGGCGAGCGACGACACGATCGGGCCGCTGGTCGCACAGAACGCGTTCGCCACGATTCGATCGAAGCTCGCGCAGGACGATTTCGGTGGCTTCCAGGACTTCAATCTCGCCGCCTACACGGTGACCCCCGTCGGCGGCGGGCCCATTCCGCAGGTCTCGGGCGACTGGGGCTGGATGCGCCCAGGCTTCATCTTCGACAATCCGAACACGGCGGAAGATGAAGGCGCCATCGACATCTTCAGTTCCGCGCTCTCGCGTCAGCGCCTCGGGATCGGCACGAATCCGTCGGTGCCGTACGCAACCGAGCCCTTCGAGCTGTACGCAGGCACGGGGCCGCTTTGGGGCATCCCGTACAACATCAACAAGTACCCGCTCTTCTACTTCATCCAGGCGGTGCCTGGATACACGCCGCCCGCGACGGTGGTGGAGCAGCGGCTGCTCGAGCCCGCGGTGACCTTCACGCAGGCGGAGCGCGCGTACCCGCAAGGTCTTGCGAGCTACGGAAACGCGTCGGTCGGTGCACCTCTGCCGCAGTACTACTGGGACTGCATGTTCCGACGCAACGGCGGTCGCGTGCAGGTCGCGGTGTTTGTCTACCGCGTCAGCGCCGCTGGCGGCGACACGCGGCCGTACAGCGCTTCGCCGAATGACGCCGCCAACTCGAACGGCGCGGCATTCCTGTCGGTTCCGTTCCAGTCGCCGATTCCCGCGCGCTACATCGCCCCGAACTTCGGAACTGCCACTTCGTGGCCGAACCGCACCGCAGCGACCGTTGCGCCTGACGAGATTCCAGGAACGACATCCGGCCAGCCGTTCGGCAACGAGAAGACCTGGGACGACTGGCAGCTGCCAGGCGCGTGGTGGATCGACAACCACGGCACCATCCACAAGGTGCTCGTCGGCCGTACCAACAACTCGCAGGGCCCCGTCAAGCTGCAGCGCCCGATTCCAGTGCTTCCGCGCTCGCCCGTGAACGGCTACGCACCGACCGCCACGGGCCTTGGCCCGAACGCGTGGATCGGCTCGGTCTGGTTCATCCCCTCGCGCGACGCGCGCGGCAACATCCTGACGCCGATCTACGCGGCGGTGGAGGAACTCTGATGCCTCGCGTCACCCGCTCCATGCGCTCCGCGGCGGCGTTCACGCTGACCGAACTCCTGATCGCCGTCGGCGTGCTTGTGGTCGTCATCGTGGCGGCCGCCAAGATCTTCTCGTCGGCCTCGCGCGTGAGTGCGATCGCCGAGGCGAATGCCGACCTCCTTGCCACCGCCGCGGCCATCGAGTCGCAGGTCCGACAGGACTTCTCGAACATCCCGAAGAACACCTTCATGGTGATCCAGCAGGTTGAGGTCAACAAGCCTGGCGCGACACAGGCCATCGACCCGTCGCTCGGCACGGCTGAGATCCGCGCCGACCAGATCGCGTTCTTCTCGCGCGCCGTGCGCGGCACGCAGCAGTATGTGGGCTCGCAGGAAGCGATCGCCGTCGGCGGCGCCGCACAGTCGTGGTTCCCTGAGTCAGGCATCGCCCGCATCTACTACGGCCACGGCGTGCTCGCCTCGACCGTGCCCGTTGACTTCGGCCCGACTTCGTACGAAGACACCAACGCGCCGCTTGTCCCCTGGAAGGGCGGCCGTGTCGAGACCGAGCGCTGGAGCACGGGGCAGATCGGCGGCGTGGTGAATGTGCCCGCCACGAAGGCAAGCCTTTGGCCACTCGCCCGCGTCGCCACGCTGATGGCGACCGACGGCGTGGTCGCGAACTCCTACGCGACCACCTCGGGCCCGAACGCCACCATCCGCCTGTTCGCCAGCCGCCAGGTGCGCCTCGGCCCACTTTCGAACACCTACCCGAACATCGCCGACAGCCTGTGGACGAGCGGCCGCGTCGATGTCGTGAAGTGGCAGCCCGACGACTTGTTCAGCCAGATGTCGTACCAGGCGAACGCGCAGCAGCAACCGCAAGGCATTCCCTTCTGCCAGCCGCCGAATGACCAGTGGAACGCCCCGTCGATCCGCCTGCGCATGCTGCAGACGCTCGCGCCGTGGGCCGTGCCTGCGACCTCAGTCACGCCCGCCAATGGCGCGGGCCAACTTTATGTCGCGTACCCGCGCGTCGAGAAGTCGGCGCTCAGCACCACGCGCGCCGACCTCATGCTGACGGCACCCGTGCTCGCGGCCAACTGCTCGAGCTTCAAGGTCGAGTGGACCTGGGCGAGCGGCACTGGCCGCTCGTGGCAGGGCTCGAACGGCGGCGCGGTGAACGGCACGGAGTCGATCGGCATGCTCGTCAACCCAGGAGCCGACCAGCCATGGTTCGGCCTCGACGACCCGAGCGTTGCGTACGGCACGAGCAAGGTCAAGCCCGTCTCGCTGTCGAACAACTGGGTGAACAACGGCGGCGGCGACGCATGGGGCACCATCGGCGTTCCGCTTGTCACGGGCAGCATCGCCAACGACGACTTCGTGACCTCCGTCGAGGGCGCGATCAACCGGAACGGCGACAATGATCGAGCAACATCAACCCCGCGTCGGGCGGCCGTGGTCCGTACACGCCGTTCCCCTCCGCGATCCGCATCACGCTCCGCCTGCACGACCCGCTTGGTCGCATCGAGGGCGGCCGCGAGTTCCAGTTCATCGTCGACATCCCGAGGAACTGATCGCCGCCGCGCGACGCGCCTCCGAGGAACCACCATGCAGCTCCCGATTCCATCCATGCGCCAGCCCGCCCGTCGCGGCAACACGATCGTCCTTGTGACGGCGATCCTGGTGCTTCTCGTGATCATCGCGACCGCGTTCGTCAGCCGCACGCGCGCCGTGCGCCAGGTCTCGGCCGCGCAGCAGGCGTCGGCGGGCCGCGACGGCCGCGGCGAGTCGATCGGCATCGATGTCGCGCGTGAAGTCGCCGACGCGCTGTTCGCGCGTCCTGTCGACACGAATGTCACCACGGGACTTCCCCTCGACCCGTTCACCGACACCGATCCTGTGAGCGGTGTGAGCGTGGCCAGCTCGTCGTTCCCGCGCCTTGCCGCGCCGCTCGATGCCTCGCGCTACTCGATCGACCGCGACCTGAACGGCGACGGCGTGCCCGACCAGCCCTACAACGCGGCGCCCTACGAAACGAAGGCGTGGACGAACTGGCCCGACTTCTTCAACGGCACCTCGACCTGGCCGTTCGGCGCGGGCGCCCCGCAGGGCGCGCTGGTCGATGGTCTCGGCGGCCCGATGGCCGACGGCAACCCGTACGGCAACCCTGGATTCGGCGACACGCGCTGGCTGCGCTCGACCGAACCCGAGCGTGTCGGTCTTGACCAGGGCGGCGGCAGCCCCGCGCAGGATGTCTTCAGCTTCTCGCACTGGTCGCACCTGTCGTGGCTTCCGAGCGCGAACAACAACTGGCGCGTGGTGGCCGACATCAGCGACATCGGCCTCAACACGGTCGACAACATGAACGAGAACACGGCAGCCCCCTACGCGGTGGCGTGGCCGTACGAGCAGTGGCTGCCAAGCGTGTCGCCCGCGCCCGTCGCGAATGCCGCAGAGTTCGCCACGCGCCGCCAGCAGTGGTTCTTCAACTACCCTGCGGTGTACTCGAACCCGTTCGCGCTGCCGAATTTCTTCCAGCTGAAGGCGCTTGGCAAGCCAAGCGACGAGTTCCGCGCGGGCACCTTCCGCAACCAGGTCTCGCGCACCTTCACCGACACCGACGGCGACGGCTTCACCGACAGCTTCTGGTTCCTCGCGCCCACGCCCGTCGACCGCGGCGTGCGCACGATCGTCGGCGTGTCGATCGTCGACAACTCGGCGCTCCTCAACGCGAATGTCGCCACCAAGTTCTCGTGGGACACCACCACGGGCCAGACGCCGTCCGACCTCGCGCTCGTGACGAGCGTGGCCGAGTCGACGCCGCTCAACCAGAACGGCACGAAGGTCGGCTTCCTTGACGCGCCGTTCAACCAGACGAACACCGAGCAGTGGGGCAGTTTCGTGCTCGGGAACGGCAATGTCGCGTCGCCGTCGTACTGGACCTTCGGCGCGTTGACACCGATCGGCTTCCCGCCCGCGTCGATGCGCTTCGACGGCGACCGCTTCGGCGACCGCGCCAATGTGCCCGTCTCGTTCCTGCAGGCGATCGGCATGAAGTCGCCGAACGGCGGCACCGAGCCAGGCAACCCCGCCGCAGGTCTGCCGCTGCGCGACACCACGCTGCCCACGAACATCCCGCAGGGCACCTTTGAAAGCGCCCGCGAGCGCCTCGCCTACTTCAAGATCGGCGGCGGCAACCCCGACCAGCCGCTCTTCGGCATCACGCCGTTCGACGCGGCCGACGAGTTCGAACTGCGCGCCTACCACGGCAACAACTCGCCGTTCACGCTCTCGCGCTTCGAGCAGGCGCTGAGCCTGTACAGCCCCGTCGTCTCAGGCGGAACGGCCAACGACGCCCAGATCCTGCGCGCGACCCCGATGCGCGAGGAGAGCGACGAGTACCTCGACCAGCTCGACGCGCGCCAGCTGCTCGTCGACACGCGCCGCAAGCTCACCATGTTCAGCGGCGCGCGCAACGACATCGCGCCGCCGTACCTCTGGCAGTCGCCGTTCTACTCGCCGACCTTCAACTACATGAACCCGCGCGGCGCCGTGCCGCCGACCACCGACCCGAACTACGGGGCGTTCGAGGCCGCAAACCGCGCCGAGTACGAGCGCCAGAAGCTGAAGGTCGACCTGCGTCAGCCGATGTTCGTCGACGCGAGCGGCGCGCCCCAGCTCCTGCGCAACCCGTTCGCGGCGTTCCAGTGGCGCCGCGACCTGTCGAGGCTGCTCGAGTCGTCGCTCACGCGCTACGACCCGACGAGCGATACCTACGAGAGCTACTACGGCACGCGCGTGCAGGACTACCGCCGCACGCTCAGCATGATCGCGAGCTATGTGGCGAACCTCGACTGCGCCACCGACGAGCCGCAGACGCTCGGCACCTCGGGCGTCGCGATCGACCGCCCGCTGTATCCGTCGCCGCCCGTGCAGGATCCGAACGGCTACTTCGCGGCCTACAGCGACGCGGTCGCCGACCCGTTCGTACAGAACCAGTTCTACTTGGGCATGGAGAAGCAGCCGTTCATCATGGAGGTGTTCTTCGGGCTCGTCTATCCGAAGAGCAACTTCGACGAGGCCGAGTGGGGCAGCCTGGGCGGTTCGCCGCCGCCGAGCGGGCAGGAGGAACTTCCGCCCGATGTCGAGGACGGCGGAGAGAACTTTGTCGACAACACGAGCCAGCCGAAGCTTGTGGTCGCGGTGCAGATCGCGAATCCGTACGACACGCCTTTGTCGCTCGGCGGCTTCAGCGTGCAGGTCTACGGCCAGAATTTCGGCTTCACGCCGGGAGGCATTGCATCGGGATATGGCCCGAACCCCGTGCTTCCTGCGGCCACGCTTGGCAAGCCAAGCACGGCGATCGTCTACGCGGTGACCAACGGCACCGTGGGTGGTTACACCGCGGGCTCCTTCAAGGCGGCCGTGCTCGACTTCTTCGACCTTGAGCAGGGCGAGTTCAACGGTGGCAGCTTCCAGCAGGTCGATGCCGACGGCGACGGCTTGATCGAGTATGGCGGGCTCTACGACGCGCAGGGGGGCGACCCGCTCGATCGCACGCTGGTCTTCAACGCGACGGGCAATTGGAGGGTCGACCTCGACACCGTGACCGTCGGCGGCGCGAACCTGCCCTACACGGTCAACAACCAGCCCGTTCAGATCCTGCGCAATGTCACGCCGCCGCCAGGCGTTGCTGGTGGCCCGGTGGCGATCGTGGTTGACCGCTTTGACAATACTCAGACCGGTCCTCAGGCAGGTTTGCAGGGGGAGTTCGACCAGGCTCTGAAGCGACTCTTCACGGACCCGCAGTTTGTTCCGCCGGTCAAGCGCTACAACTTCGACAGCGACCCGCAGCGGCGCTTCGTGTCGGGCATTCGCATCAAGGACAACGACTTCTACATGACCTGGTGCCGCGCGAGCCGCGTCTGGGCGTGGGATGTCGACACCTGGGACGACACCGCCGTCGACCTTGCCGACAAGCGCATCAGCGCCACCGAGTTGTCGCCGCGCTATGTCTTCAGTGTTTCCACAGCGCCAGTGCGCTCGGAGCGTATCTGGGATGGCGTGAACGACATCGGTGCGCGGCTCTCTCAGGCGTCTGGCTACAAGGGCGACTGCTGGAAGATCGGACAGGACCCCGACGGCGACAGCGCGGGTCAAGGGCGCTGGGCGAGTTTCACCTTCGTGGACATGTTCGGCCGCAACCTGCGCGGCAAGCCCGTGTTCTTCTCGAACCAGGTGGTGCTGCAAGATGGCGGGAGCGAAGTGATTTCCTCGGTCGGCACCGAGCCCATGCCGTTCCTGTCGAAGCTCAGTCTGCCGGATGGTGGCGTCGATGTGGTCCGGCAGGATTGCCATGGAACCAGTGAGTACAAGGGGGTTTCATACGAGTGGATGATCGGCAACAAGGGTTGTCGCGTTGGTGATTGGAACCGTCTCAACAACCTGTCGATCGCGACCATTCCGTTCCAAATGACGCAGAAGGACCTCGACTTCGAGCAGACGGGAGAAATCCTCGATGTCTTCCTCTGGGGTCATGTCTTCCAGAACTGGGGTACGAATCCGACAACTTTGCGCACCTTCTCGGAAACCATGCTCGACGACGATGTCGATAGCCCGTTCTACCCGGGCACGGGTGTGTTCACGAACCGCCTGCAGATTCGCCTGCCTGGCACCTTCGGCACCGATGATGACGGCGTGCCCGTGCTTGGGTCGCGCTTCGATCCTGCGTCGACCACCGTCCCGCCTGCGCTGCTGCCGAACTTCCGCACCTGGAAGCCCGCGCTGCCCGTCGGCGTGTCGATGTTCGACGGCTTGACCATCAACGGGGCAGGCCGCAACAGCTTCGACCGCAACGGCAACAGCCAGTTCAATGACGCGTACGACCTGCAGCAGGCCGAGGAGCGCAGCTTCAGGCTCGCGGGCGCGGGCGGTGCGCTCGTGCCCGGCCTCGTCAACCTGAACACGGCGCTGCCCGAGACGATGATGGCGATGCCGATGATGACGCGGCTTCTCCGCACGGCGGGCGCCGCGGGTACCACGCCGCACAACCGCGTGGCCGAGATGATTCGCGCGTACCGCGATCGCTCGCTGCTCGGCGCGCCGTTGCCGGTGCTGCCCGATCCGTCGTACTACATCCCGTCCTACTCCGACCGCGGCCTCACCCCCGCGCAGATCGCGGGCGGGCCGCTCTCGACCTCGTTCCCCACGGATCAGAAGCCGCTCTTCCCTGGCATGCGCAACGAGCGCGGCCTTGCGTCGGTGGGCGAGATCCTGTCGCTCACCCGCACGCCGCCGCCAGGCGTGAACCAGGGCGTGCGCAACATGTTCAGCATGTACCAGCTCGCGCTCGACCCGTATGTCGAGCTCCCGACGGGCAGCTTCGACGAATACACCGTCGGCTACTCGTGGACGACCGACCGCACGAACCCGCGTCCGCGGCAGCTGCCCGCCGACATCCTGGCGGGCACGGGCGTCGATCCCACCACGATTCCCCTGAAGGCGCACGACGAGCCTCTCGGCGACGCTGAGGACGCGAACCTGCTCTTCAAGGGCATCTCGAACCTGATCACGACGCGCAGCGATGTGTTCACGGTGTACCTGCGCGTGCGTCAGGTGAAGCAGAACCCCGTCACGGGCATCTGGGACGGCACGAACCAGGACCTTGTCATCGACGACACGCGCTATGTGATGGGCATCGACCGCAGCGGCGTGAACACGCCTGGCGACCTGCCGAAGATCCTGTACTTCCAGAAGGTCCCGAACTGACGCGCGACACGAGTCTTCCCGCACGGCCCGCCCGCAATGGCGGGCCGTGTGCTTTCCTGACCGCGTGAAGCCGTGTCGCCGTTCAAGGAGTTCGCGCCCGTGTTCCATGCTCCTCGCCGTTCGTCGTGTGTCCGCGCCGTCGCGGTGTTCGCCGTCATGGTCGCGGCATCGGTCGTGTCGCATGCAGGCGCTTCGCGCGAGGTCGAGACCCCGCAGTTCGCCGACGGGCAGGCGCAGGTCGTCGAGGCGTTCACCGACGCACGGCAGTGGATCCGCGAGTCGCTCTGGGTCGAGACCGAGTTCGACTCGGACGGCGACGGCAAGCCCGACCGCATGCATGTCGATGTCACGCGGCCGCAGCAGACCGAGCGCGGGCTGAAGGTCGCGGTGATCTACGAGACAAGCCCGTACTACGCCGAGGTCGCCAAGGAATCGCCGAAGTATGTGTGGAACCCGCGTCACGAGCTCGACGAGGTTCCCGCGCCGCACGACCCGCCGCCCGCGATCGGCTTCAACCCGAACCGCAAGCGCATCAGCGACAGCATGGTGGCCGAGTGGGTGCCGCGCGGCTTCGCCGTCGTGCACTCCGAGTCGCCCGGCACGGGCCTTTCGCAGGGTGTTCCGACCTGCGGCGGCATCAACGAGTCGCTGGCGCCGAAGGCCGTCATCGACTGGCTGAACGGGCGCGCGAAGGGCTTCACCAGGCCCGACGGCGGCGACGAGGTCACGGCGCACTGGTCGACGGGTAAGGTCGGCATGACGGGCACCTCGTACAACGGCACGCTGTGCATCGCGGCCGCGACGACGGGCGTCGAGGGGCTCGCGGCGATCATTCCCGTCGCGCCGAACACCTCGTACTACCGCTATTACCGCGCGAACGGGCTCGTGCGCCATCCTGGCGGCTACATGGGCGAGGACATGGATGTGCTGTACCAGTTCATCCACAGCGGCGACCCCGCGCGGCGCGAGTGGGCGAACGAGAAGATCCTGAAGGGCGAGCTGCTCGCGGGCATCGATCGCCAGACGGGCGACTGGAACGACTTCTGGAGCGCCCGCGACTACTGGCTGCAGCTCGACCGCATCAAGGTCCCGACGCTGCTCGCGCACGGCCTCAACGACTGGAATGTCATGCCGTCGCACAGCACGCATGTCTATCGCGAGCTGAAGAAGCGGGGCGTGCCCGCGCAGCTCTACCTGCATCAGGGCGGGCACGGCGGCGACCCGCCGTTCGAGGCGCGCAACCGCTGGTTCTCGCGGTGGCTGTACGGCATCGAGAACGGGGTCGAGCACGACGAGCCGTGCACCGTGGTGCGCGAGGGCGACACGCGGTCTTCGCCGACGCCGTATGCGGATTGGCCGAATCCCGAGTCGGAGCGTGTGACGCTGCGTCCCCGCGCGGGTGGCCTTGAGGTTGGAGCGCTGGCCGTCGATGCGACGGCGGATACCGCGCGCGAGACGCTCGCCGACGATGTGGCGAAGTCGGGCGCGGCGCTGGCGAAGGCCGCGAAGTCGCCGCACCGCCTGCTGTACGCGCTGCCCGCGCTGGCGCAGCCGCTGCATCTCTCGGGCACAGCGACCCTCAAGATCCGCGTCGCCAGCGACATGCCCGCGGCGAACCTCTCGGTGTGGCTCGTTTCTCTGCCCTGGGCGGGTGGTGGCGACCTGAACGCCGACATCATCACGCGCGGGTGGGCCGACCCTCGCAACCATGCGTCGATCGAGCGGCAGGAGCCGCTCGCGGAGGGGCGGTTCTACGACCTCGCCTTCGACCTCGAGCCCGACGACCAGATCATTCCCGCAGGCGAGCAGATCGCGCTCATGATCTTCAGCAGCGACCGCGATTTCACGCTCTGGCCGAAGGCGGGCACGAAGCTCACCGTCGACCTCGCGGGAACCTCGCTCGAACTGCCTGTCGTGGGCGGCGCCGAGGCGCTCGCCGAAGCGATCTCCGCGAAGGCTCCGTGACGCAGGCGCTCGACGCCATCTTCCTCGACCTCGACGGCTGCCTCGTCGACTCGACGCGCGCGATCACGAACACCTTCGACCACGCGCTGGCGTCGTTCGGCATCGCGCCGCGCGCGCCCGAGGTCACGCGCTCGTTCATCGGCCCGCCGCTGCGCGCGACCTTCGACCGCATCGTTGTCGAGGAAGGGCGCGGACCCGAGCTCGCGGAGCAGCTGGTGCAGTGCTACCGCGAGCGATATCGCAGGATGTCGGCGTCGGAGACGGCGATCATCGATGGCATTCCCGACGCGCTCGCAGAGCTTCGCGCGCTTGCGCCGATCGCCATCGTGACCTCGAAGTTCGGCCCTGTGGCCAGCCGGCTGGTCGACGAGATCGGCCTTCGCGCCCACATCGAGGTTCTGCACGCGCCCTACGACGAGCAGACGCTCGAGACGAAGGAGATCACGCTCCAGCGCGCGATTTCGGCGGCCCGTGCGCGGCCGCATGCCGCCGTGATGATCGGCGACCGCGAGCACGATGTGCTTGCAGGTCTCGCCTGCGGCACGGCCACGATCGGCGTCCTCTGGGGTGCGGGAAGCCGCGTCGAACTCGAGGCGGCGGGTGCGCACGCCATCGTCGACGAGGTCGGTGCGCTGCGCGAGGCGGTCTGCGCGCTTGCGGAGAGTTCGATACGATCGCCCTGATGCACGGCTACCAGCAGCAATTCGTCGATTTCATGCTCGAGGTTGGAGTGCTGACCTTCGGCGACTTCACCACGAAGAGCGGCCGCAAGACGCCGTACTTCGTGAACACGGGCAAGTACCGCTCGGGCGTTCAACTGGCGAAGCTTGGCCGTGCGTATGCCGATGCCATCGAGCGCTCGTTTCCCGAGGGGTTCGATTGCCTGTTCGGCCCTGCCTACAAGGGCATTCCGCTCGTGGTCGCCGTTGCGATGGCGTTTGCCGAGCGGGGGCGCGAGGTCGAGTTCTGCTTCAACCGCAAGGAAGCGAAGGACCACGGCGAGGGCGGTCTCCTTGTCGGCCGCAAGCTGCAGAACGGCGACCGCGTGCTGATCGTCGAGGATGTGACGACCGCGGGAACCTCGATCCGCGAGACGGTGCCCATCCTGCGCGCCGCCGCCGACATCAAGCTCGCGGGCCTCGTCGTTTCGGTCGACCGCCAGGAGCGCGCGAGCGAGTCGGCCGCGCGCTCGGCGCTCATCGAAGTCGGCGCCGAGTTCGGCATGCCGACCGCCGCGATCGTGACGATCGACGAGATCGTCATGCACCTCGGCGCGCGGCTCACCGACGCCGACCGCGCGCGCATCGCCGCCTACCGCGCGCAGTACGGCGTCTGAGCGCCGCGCTGCCTACGGCGCGGGCTTCCTCAGCACTTTCTCCATCGGACGCCCCTTGGCCAGCTCGTCGACAAGCTTGTCGAGGCGCCTGATCTCCTGCATCAGGGGCTCGGCGATCTCCTCGATGCGCACGCCGCAGATCGTGCCCGTCACCAGCGTGCGGTTGGGGTTCATGCAGGGTGCGCCCGCGAAGAACGACGCGAAGTCGGTCCCTGCGTCGAGATGCCGCTCGAGGTCGGCCTGCGCGTAGCCCGTGAGCCAGAGGATCACCGCGTCGACCTCGGACTTCGTGCGGCCCTTCTTCCCAGCCTTCGCCACATAGTGCGGGTAGACGCTTGCGAAGCTCATCGCGTAGATGCGTTGGTTGGTCATCGCCACGCGGGCAGCGTATGGCGGCACGCGTGCGGGTGGTGCGCTTGCGCATCGGCCGAGCGTCGTTTCGCACCTTGCGAATCCCGCGGTCTTGCGGAGATTTTCCTGAGTACTGGCTGATTCCGCGGGAGCGTCCGCGCAATCCGCAAGGGCGCGCTTGTCGCCTTCGTGATACTCTCCGTGGTCCGTTTTCCCAGTCACGGAGATGCAGCCATGTCGAGCGCAAGCAAGTGCCCCTTCGCGGGCGGATTCCTGAAGAACATCGCCCAGGGCACCTATCCGCGCGACTGGTGGCCGAACCAGATCGACCTCTCCGCGCTCGAGCGCAATTCGCCGAAGTCCGACCCCATGGGCGCGGGCTTCGACTACGCGAAGGAGTTCGAGTCGCTCGACCTTCACGCGGTCGTCGCCGACCTGAAGGCGCTCATGACCTCGTCGCAGCCGTGGTGGCCCGCCGACTACGGGCACTACGGGCCGTTCTTTATCCGCATGGCCTGGCACAGCGCGGGCACCTACCGCACGACCGACGGCCGCGGCGGCGGCGGCGCGGGCATGCTGCGCTTCGCGCCGCTCGGCAGCTGGCCCGACAATGCGAACCTCGACAAGGCGCGTCGCCTGCTGTGGCCGATCAAGCAGAAGTACGGCCGCAAGCTCTCGTGGGCGGATCTCATGATCCTCACGGGCAATGTGGCGCTCGAGTCGATGGGCTTCAAGACCTTTGGTTTCGGTGGCGGCCGCCCCGACGCGTGGGAGGCCGACGAGACCTACTGGGGCTCGGAGAAGGTGTGGCTCGGCGACGAGCGCTACACGGGCGACCGCAACCTCGAGAGCCCGCTTGCCGCCGTGCAGATGGGCCTGATCTATGTGAACCCCGAGGGCCCGAACGGCAACCCCGATCCGCTCGCTTCGGCGCGCGACATCCGCGAGACCTTCGCGCGCATGGCCATGAACGACGAGGAGACCGTCGCGCTGATCGCGGGCGGCCACACCTTCGGCAAGACGCACGGCGCCGCCGATCCGTCGAAGTATGTCGGCCCCGAGCCCGAGGGCGCGCCGCTCCACGAGATGGGCCTCGGCTGGAAGAACTCGTTCGGCAAGGGGCACGGCGCCGACACGATCACGAGCGGCCTCGAGGGCGCGTGGACGCCGAACCCGACCAAGTGGGACACGGGCTACTTCGACACGCTGTTCGGCAACGAGTGGGAGCTCACGAAGAGCCCTGCGGGCGCCCATCAGTGGGTGCCGAAGGGCGCCAGCGTGACCGCGCCCGCCGCGCACGACGCGTCGAAGCGCGAGACCGTGATCATGCTCACGACCGACCTCGCGCTGCGCATGGACCCTGCGTACGAGAAGGTCTCGCGGAGGTTCCACAAGGATCCTGCGGCGTTCGCCGATGCGTTTGCGCGCGCGTGGTTCAAGCTCACGCACCGCGACATGGGTCCGCGTACGCGCTACCTCGGCGCGCTCGTGCCGAAGGAGGAGCTCGTGTGGCAGGACCCCGTGCCTGCGGTGACGCATGAACTCGTCGACGCGCAGGATGTCGCGGCGCTCAAGGCGAAGGTGCTCGCGAGCGGCCTGAGCGTTTCGCAGCTCGCTGCGACGGCGTGGGCGAGCGCCTCGACCTTCCGTGGCACCGACAAGCGTGGCGGCGCGAACGGCGCGCGCATTCGCCTGGCACCGCAGAAGGATTGGGCGGTGAACAACCCCGCGGGCCTGGCGATCGTGCTTGGCGCGCTCGAGAAGATTCGCGCCGAGTTCAACGCGTCGGCATCCTCGGCTGGCGGCAAGAAGCAGATCTCGCTCGCCGACCTCATCGTGCTCGCGGGCTGCGCCGCCGTCGAGAAGGCCGCGAAGGATGGTGGCGCGAGCGTCGTCGTGCCGTTCACGCCTGGCCGCACCGACGCGACCGCCGCGCAGACCGACGCCGACAGCTTCAAGTACCTCCAGCCCTCGGCCGACGGCTTCCGAAACTACCTCGCGCACAGCCTGCCGCGGCGCGCCGAGCACCTGCTCGTCGACAAGGCCGACCTGCTCACGCTCACCCCGCCCGAGATGACCGTGCTTGTCGGCGGCATGCGCGCGCTCGGCGCGAACTTCGACGGCTCGAGCCTCGGCGTCTTCACCAAGACTCCCGGCGTGCTGACGAACGACTTCTTCGTGAATGTGCTCGACATCGCCACCGAGTGGTCGCCCGCGTCGGCCGACGAGGAGCTGTTCAACGGCCGTTGCCGCGCCACGGGTCAGGCCAAGTGGACGGCGACGCGCGTCGACCTCGCCTTCGGCTCGAACTCACGCCTGCGCGCCCTCTGCGAGGTCTACGCCTCGAGCGACGGCAAGGCCAAGTTCGCGCACGACTTCGTCGCCGCGTGGACGAAGGTGATGAGCCTCGACCGGTTCGACATCGGATAACCACATCGGCGCGGTGCGTATGGCACAATTCCCCGCAAGTGCGTGCGCCAACCGCGCACGCGCTGCAGGGGATTGCCGTACGCTTCTCGGGTGAACGATTCCTTTGAAGCGCTTGGGCTCGGCAGCGAGCTTGTCACGGAGCTCACGGCCCTCGGCTACGAGGAGCCGACGCCCATCCAGAAGGCGGCGATTCCGCCGCTGCTTGCGGGGCGTGACCTGCTCGGCCAGGCGGCGACGGGTACGGGGAAGACCGCGGCGTTCGCGCTGCCGATCCTCCAGCGCCTCAGTGAGATCAGGCCCGAGCCGTTGCGGCCGCTTGGCATCGTGCTCGTGCCGACGCGCGAGCTCGCCGTGCAGGTCTGCGAGGCGTGCCATCGGTACGGCCGAAGGCTGGGCATCGCCGTGGCGCCGATCTACGGCGGGCAGGAGTTCCATCGCCAGATCGTCGCGCTGCGGCGTGGCCTGCACCTTGTGGTCGCGACGCCTGGCCGAGCGCTCGACCATATGCGGCGCGGCACGCTCGACCTCTCGGCCGTGCGCATCGTGGCGCTCGACGAGGCCGACGAGATGCTCGACATGGGTTTCGCCGAAGATCTCGAGCTGATCCTCGACGGCACGCCCGAGACGCGGCAGACCGCGCTCTTCTCGGCCACGCTGCCGCCGCGCATCGCGTCGATCGCCGAGAAGCACCTGCGCGACCCCGAGCGGATCCTGATCGCGCGCGACGCCGCCACCAAGGGTTCGGTCCCCAAGGTGCGCCAGACCGCCTACATCGTGCCGCGGCCCCACAAGATCGCGGCGCTTGGCCGCGTGCTCGACCTCGAGTCGCCCACGCTCGCGCTCGTCTTCTGCCGCACGCGCCTCGAGGTCGACGAGCTCGCCGAACGCCTCGTCGGCCGCGGCTACCGCGTCGCGTCGCTGCACGGCGGCATGGGCCAGGCCGAGCGCGATCGCGTCATGGCGCGTGCGCGCGCGGGCACCGTCGACCTTCTCGTCGCGACCGATGTCGCGGCGCGCGGCATCGACATCGACCACCTCACGCATGTCGTGAACTTCGATGTGCCATCGTCGCCCGAGGCGTATGTGCACCGCATCGGCCGCACGGGCCGCGCGGGCCGCGAGGGCGTGGCCATCTCGCTCGTCGAGCCGCGCGGGCACCGCCTGCTGCGACATCGACGCGTACCGCTCGGTGGCCGAGGCGCTGGCGTCGGAGTTCGATCCGATGGATGTCGCCGCCGCCGCGGTGCGGCTTGCGCACGAGGCGCTCGAGGGCGACGCGGCGCGCGACGAGGCTGACATTCCCGTCATCGAGGGCTTCGGGCGTGGCGAGGGCTTCGGGCGCGGCGAACGGCCGATGCGCCGCGAGGCACCCCCTTGGGGTGCTGGCGCGCCGCGCGGCGGAGGCGGGCTTCGCTGGACGGCACCGCGCGCAGGCGGGCCGCCGCAGGGATCCGAAGCTCCGAGCAGGGGCCGCGCCCCGCGCGACCAGATGGGCGATCGCGACCCGCGCGACATGGAGCGGATCTACATCGGCCTCGGCCGTCAGGCGGGCATGCGCGCGTCGGACATCGTGGGCGCCATCGCCAACGAGGCGAATGTGAACCCCCGCGGCATCGGCGACATCGAGATCGCCGACTTCTATTCGATCGTCGAGCTGCCCGCCCGCGATGTCGACCATGTGATCCGCGTGCTGCGCGGCGCGACGCTGCGAGGCCGCAAGGCGAAGGTCGCGCGCGATCTTGGTACGCGGCGCGGGAGCCAGTAAGCGTGGCGTGCTGACCGCGGCGTGCGGGCCACGACGCAAGAACTACGACGCAAGAACTACGACGCAAGAACTACGACGCACGAACCACGACGCACGGGCTCTGCGGTGCGCCGTGTGCTGTCCCGCGACGCCGCCACCGCAGGCCTCGCGGGCCCTACCTGCGCCTGCGCGCCGCGCCCTTCCTGCTGCCATGCTTCCGCTGCACCGCCCGCGCCTCCGCACGGGCTTCGGCGGTGGCGCGAACTCCGTAAAGGCGCTCCTGTGCGTTCCTGTAGGCGGTTCGGTGGTCGACCACGGGCTCGGGGTAGTCGATCCCGATGCGGCACCCGAGCATCGACTGCAGGAGCGGGGGAACCGTCTCGGGCTCGGGCAGGAACTCATCGGGCACCGCGCGTAGCTCGGGCACCCACCTTCGGATGAAGATCCCCGTCGGGTCGTGGTCCTCGACCTGCTTGCGCGGCGAGTAGATGCGCAGCGTGTTGATGCCCGTCGTGCCCGATTGCATCTGCACCTGCGGGTAGTGGATCCCTGGCTCGTAGTCGAGGAACTGACTGCCAAGCCACGGCGCGAAGCTGCGCCAGTCGAGCCAGAGGTGGTGGCTCGCGAAGCTCACGAGCATCGCGCGCATGCGGAAGTTGATCCAGCCCGTCG
>JAJTGK010000088.1 GCA_021297815.1 Planctomycetaceae bacterium | reverse complement strand
AGGCGGAAAGAGCGCGACCATGCGGTTGCGGACAGCAGCCCTCGCCAAACGCACGAGAGACGCGTCCTCCTGATCTCAAATCACGAGGGCGCGTCTTGCGCTTTCGACGCAGCGATTTCGAGAGTGGGCCCGGGCGGCCGGTCGCTCGCTGTCTCGGGGTCCTCACCGCCGGGCCGCCCGGCTCCCCCGCTGGCCGATCTTCCCTACTTCGCCGAGACGAAGCTGTACTCGAAGAGCCGAGGCTGGCGCGCGTGCCACCAGCTCTGGAAGTTGCGCGGCTTTTCCGAAGGCAGTTCGACCACACGCGCGGGCAGCAGGACAGGCAGCGGGTCGACATCGAACGGATACGGGTCGAACCTCACGCGGCGGCCACCGAGCGGGGTGACCGTGATCGTGCCGCGGTCGGTCCACGCGCGGCGCGGCACCTCGTGGAGTTCGAAGGCGTCGTCGCCGAGGCCGCGCGCCTCGCCCGAGGCTGGCGGGATGAGCGCCGAGCAGAGCCACAGCGAGATGCCATCGCAGATCTGCACCATGCGCTTGAGCGGTGAGAGCGTCGCGGGCTCGATCCACGCAGCCGTCGTCGGGTCGGCGCGCAGCTCGTCGGTCCACCCCTGCTGCAGCTTCTCGAGATCCGCCATGAACGCGAGCGGCGCCTCGATGCTGCCCGGGTAGAGCTTCTCCGGCGCGCCCTTCCAGAAGAGCGGATGCGTAATGGCGGGGTCGGGGTGCGCGAGCGCCCGCACCGCGTACAGCGCGTGCGCGTGGCTCGAGATAAGCAGGTTGACCATCGGGTTCCGCGGGAAGCGGCCGAGCCCGATGCGCCATCGGTCCATGCCCGCCTGCTGGTCGCGGAGCACTTCGCTGAGGTTCGCGGGCAGCCCGTCGTCGGCGGAAAGCGACGGCGTCGCCTCCCACTCCCACCAGCCGTTGTCGTGCTCGGCGATCGCAAGCACGGCCTCGTCCCGCAGTCGCTCGGGATCGGCGACCGCGACGGGCGTCGTGAAGCCGCCGAGCTTCGCGAAGGTCTCGTTTCCCCAGTGCGCGGCGAAGTACCCCGCCAACTGGCTGTGGTCAGGCTGGCTGACCATCCACACGGCGTCGTCCTTGCGGGACTTCAGCATGGGCACGCTCCTCGTGGCGCGAGCGTATCAGGACGCGACGGAGGCGCCCGCCGGCATGCGGAAGTCAGCCGCATTGGCCCCAGTACGAAAGCAGCACGGCGAGATCGGAGGCTCCGATCACGCCGTCTCCGTCGTAGTCGGCGGGACAGTTCACGCACGGACCCCAACTGCCGAGCAGCACGGTGAGGTCGGATGCTCCGACGCAGCGGTCGCCGTCGAGGTCGATGAGGTTGAGCAGCTTGAAGCGGAACACGCCCTGCGTGTTCGTGGCGGCGGTCAGCGTGCCCTGATGGATCTCAAGGTCGAAGATCGAGAGGTCGGTCAGGCCCGTGTTGATCGCAGTCCATCGATTGCCGTTGTCGACCGAGTAGAAGACGCCTGCGGTGAAGGAGCCCGCGACGATGATGCGGCCATCGGTCGCAAAGCCGCGATACGAGCCCACGGGCAGCCCGCCGCCGAGCAGCGTCCAGCTCGCGCCGAGATCGGTGGATCGGAACACGCCTGTCCCGATCTGACCGCCGGCGAACAGCGTCGTGCCCTTCGCCTCGATCGCGCGGAAACTGGTCGAACTCAGGCCGCCGCTCGTCGCCGTCCAGCTCGCGCCCCAGTCGGTGCTCCTGTAGATGCCCAGATTGCTGGTGCCGACGAACAGCGTCGAGCCGATCGCCGTGATGCATCGGACATCGGTGCCCGCGAGTCCCGCGGCCGTCCATGTGTCGCCCTGATTGTCGGAGCGAAACACTCCGACAGGTCCGACGACGAACAGATGAGACTGCACCTGCATGATGCCGCTCGTGAGCAGGCTCGAGAGGCCGTTGCTCCGCGAGATCCAGGTGAGCCCGTTGTCCGCGCTTCGGAAGACGCCCTGGCTGGTGCAGGTGTAGACATAGTTCCTGTCTTGCGCGAAGCCACGCGTCGGGCCGACTGCGTCGTTGCCCGAGTTCGACGCGGTGAAACTCGCCGCGTCGTTCGTCGAGCGGTAGGCGCCCGAAGCGCCTCCCGCGAAGTTGACGCCGTTGCGGCCGAGCAGCGACTGCATGTTCAGCCCCGAAGTACCTGCCGACGCCTGCCATTGGCCGCACGCCTGCGTGGTCGTCATGGCGACGGCGATCACGGCAGCCGCCGAAAGCGCGCGCGCGGCGCACCGTGGCAACGACGAGCAGGTACGGGCGAATCCGATGTATCTCATCTGGTGCCTCTCCGATTGACATGCGTGTTCGCGGCCAGGCCACCGCCTGACGACGGCCAACGCGACGAACCGTCGAGGATTACGGGAAAACGCGAGAACTGCGAGACTTTCAGCCCCGCGCGCTCTGCAAGCGAGACGCTATTCGGGCAGCGTCCAACGAAGGAGCAGCCCCGATGGCGTCGGCGGATAGGCGAGCTGGACCCGGACAAGCCGGTACTCGCGGAAATCCTGACCGAGGGCCTTGAATGCCGCTTGCACCATGCGCTCGTAGGAAGGCATGGAGTGAATCGACGGAACGGCATCGAGGCGCTCGAAGGTCACGGGCGCAGGGTCGATCGGCAGCATCGACTGCTCGCGCTGCGCCTCGTCGTTCGAGAGCGGCTGCCCGAGCGTGGAGTGCACGGTGGCGCGCATCGACTCGGTGCCGACGAGCGAGCGGTGGCAGAAGCTGTCGACGACCAGCGATTCGCTGGGAATGCTGATGTTCGTCAGGAAATCGTTGTGCGCGTCGTCGGGGTGGCGGCGGACATCGAGAAGCCCGCGCTGCAGCGTTCCGAAGAAGAGGTCGGCCTCGCCGATCCTGCCGATCGGCCCCTCGGTGAGCTCAATCACCATGCGGCCGTCGGCCTGACGCGACCGGACGGTGGCGCTCGGGAAACTCGAGTAGTCGCGCAGCAGGAAGTCGCCGCTCTCGTCCGTTCCCGAGGTGATCAGCGGCTGCGCACCCGAGGCCGAGGCCTGCGTCCCCGAACTGCGGAACACTGGGAGCGCGCCGATCGGACGCAGGCGCTGAAGTCCCACGATGCCCACGATCTGCGCGATGCTTGCCTTCAGCCCGTCGCCTTCGGGCGGGAGCAGGATCTGCGTGGTCAGCCGGACGCGCGCCTGCAGGCCGAACACGCCAGACATGCCCTTGAAGGCCATGCGGCGCGAGGACTCGAGGTTGCCGTCGGACCGGAGGCCGTCGAGCACGACCTCGAGTTGTCCGCGGTCGCCGAAGTGGCGCACGACGACGGCGTCGAATCGCTCGATCGCGTCGCGAACGGGATCGGTGTGGGCGCGGCCGAATCCCGCGGCCTCGAAGGCGCGGAGATAGATCTCGACGCCGTCCGCTCCTGGGAGCATCGAGATGGCATCGAACGAGTCTTCGGCGAGCAGCACCCGCGCGAACTTCCAGGTCAGGTTCTTGTTGATGCCGAAGGCGCGGGCGACCTCCTGGGGGCGAAGCGGGTCGGAGGACGCCGCCTGCGCGAGTGCTCGCAATGCCTGGCGAACCGCTCCGATGGCGGCGTCGCAATCGGTGCAGAAGGCTCCGAGCGCAGGGTTCGTGCGCACGCTTGCGTCGACACGGGCTCGTGCCGATGCCTGGGCCCGAGAGCCTCGGCCAGGGTTTGAGAGTGTGGCGAGCCGTGGCTTCCTCGGGGACATTCCAGGTTCCGAAGTCGGTGAAACGCCCGATCGAGCGTGCGCAGGGCGCGGGAGGCGCCCGGGAATCGCGGGCAGGCTCCCGATATCGGCTTCCGAGGGCCGTCGGGCCGCAAACCCGGGGGAGCATATCTCGCCTTTTTCCCTAGGGAAACTTGCAGGGAAAAGATTGCGAAGTAGTTTTCGAGGCGCCTTCTGCACGGCAGACGATCGCAGTCCCGCGGTTCGTGACCGAACAGCCGTTGCTCGTGGTTCGACCGTACTTGACCCCCCAGAGGAGTGTTTTCATGCGTCCCGTCATTCGCCCGACCGTCGGCCTCTTCCTGTCCGCCTGCCTTGCGTCCTCGGCGCTCGCCGATGGAACCTGGGAAGTCCTGGCCGTCGCAGACGGCCTGAGCCCCGCGAACATCTCGGGCATCAAGGGCGCCGTCTGGGTTCCCAACCAGTTCAACAACCCCGTCATCGATGCGAATGGCAAGGTGACCTTCCGCTGCCAGATCGCGGGACCTGGAATCACGAACACGGGCGCGACCGCGAACCATGTCGTCGTGGTGTCGGGCACGGGCGCACCGTGGACCGTGGTGGCGCGCAACAACTCGGGCGTGCCGGGCGACACGCCCGCAAGCGCGATCTTCTCGCGCACCGCGAGCCCGAACAACTCGATCGTGACCGCGAACAACCTCTCGGCTGACGGCGGCTTCGTGGTCGCGGGCTACATGACGGGCCCTGGAATCACGACGGGCACCAACGACACGGCGACCTGGTTCATGCCCGCGTCGGGTAGCCCCTTCCTGCTCGCGCAGGGCCGCGACATCTGCCCGGGCACGGCGGGCGCGCAGTACCCCGCGAACATGACGGCGTCGTCGGGTCAGCGCACGAACAACAACGGCGAGTCGCTGTTCGCGATGACGCTGAGCGGCGGCGACACGGTGACCGCCAACAACAGCGCGGTCGTGATGCTTCGCAACGGCGCCGACCAGCTGATCGTCCGCAAGGGCGACGCGGCGGTCGGCTTCAGCGGCCTGACCATCACCCCCGACACCTTCGGCCTGTTCCTGAACGGCAGCACCTACGCGTTCTCGGGCAAGCTTGTCGGCACGGGCATCACGACCGCGAACGACTCGATCTACTGCACGAACTCGTTCGTCTCGAGCGGCACCTACCGCGTCTACGCCCGTGAAGGCGATCCGATTCCCGGCTTCAAGGGCCTGACGATCGCGAACACCTCGTCGATCTCGTTCGGTCAGAACCCCGTGGGTACCGACGGGTCGATCATGCTCATCGCGACCCTCGGTGGAACGGCGACTCCTCTCGACAACGGCGCGATCATGACCGAGACCAACGGCGTGTTCCAGATCCTGATGCGCAAGGGCGACGCGATCCCCGGCATCACCGACTCGGCGAACCCCGACTTCAACGGCAAGGTGTTCCAGACGGTGAACACGACGGGCAACACGCGCACGAACAACGGACTCTTCGCGTTCCAGGGGATCCTCATGAACTCCGACGGAACCTCGATCACCTCGCCCGCGCCCGCGACCTTCGTGGGCGTTCGCAAGGCCGACGGAACGGTCGTCACGATCTGCCGTCAGACCGATCCTGTGCCAGGGCTCGCCGGCTGGACGATCGGCAGCCTGAATGGTTCGACCAGCATCTGCGCCTCGGACAGCGGCTCGGTCGTCTTCGCGGCGAGCATCTCGAAGGATGACACCACGGAATCGGGCACGGCCATCATGGCTTGGGACGACGCAGGTGGCCTGCGCATGCTCGCGAAGGCGACCTCGCTGAACGCCTCGCCGTTCACGCCGACGGGCGATACGAACTTCACGGGTACGCCGATCAACCAGATCACGCTGATCGGCTCGACCGGCAACAACGGCAACGGAACGGGCACGGGCTTCAGCTCGACGGGCTGGCTCACGCTGCGCGCGACCGATTCGGCGAACTCGCTCTACGCGATCGCGCGCATCCAGGTGGGCAGCAGCTCGAGCCCCTGCCCCGCCGACATCGACGGCAACGGCACGGTCGACGGCGCGGACCTCGCGTCGCTTCTCGGCGGCTGGGGTTCGTCGAGCCCCGACCTGACGGGCGACGGCATCGTGGACGGTTCCGACCTCGCGACGCTGCTCGGCGCGTGGGGCGCGTGCAACTGACGCGACCGTGATGGTCTCCACCACAGCCCCCCTGCGAGGAAACTTGCAGGGGGGCTGTTCTTTTTCGGGCAGATCGGCGCGATGTGCGTGCGGCGTCAGACGGCGTGCAGCGCGGGATAGTCGATGTAGCCCTTGGCGCCGCCCGCGTAGAAGGTCTGCGGATCGGGGGAGTTGAGCGGCGCGCCTGCCCGGATGCGCGCGGGCAGGTCGGGGTTCGCGAGGAACGCGGTGCCGAAGGCGACCGCATCGACCGAACCCGTGGCGACGGCTGCGGCAGCCTCGTCGGGCGTGTAGCCCATGTTGGCGACGAGCGCACCGCGGAACGACGCCCGCGCGACGGGCAGCACATCGCCCCGCTGCCGCCCGAGGAAGTCGCTGCGCATGACATGCAGGTACGACAGCCCGCGCGACGAGGCCTGCTCGGCGACATGGCGCGTGATGGCCACGGGGTCGCTGTCGATCATGCTGTTGTAGCTGTTGAGCGGCGAGATGCGCAGGCCGACGCGCCCGTGACCGAAGACCGACGCGGCTGCGTCGACGATCTCGAACATGAGTCGTGCGCGGTTCGAAACGCTGCCGCCGTACGGGCCGCTGCGCTGGTTCGTTCCATCGCGCAGGAACTGGTCGAGCAGGTAGCCGTTGGCGCCGTGGACCTCGACGCCGTCGAAGCCCGCGCGCCGCGCGTTGTCTGCGGCGCGGCGGAAGCCCTCGATGATCGCTGGGATCTCGTCGTCGCGCAGCGCTCGGGGCGTCTCGTAGGGTTTCTCGCCTTCGGGCGTCCAGATCGCGCCCTCGGAGATGGCGATCGCGCTCGGCGCGACGGGCTGCGAGCCTGCGTTGAGGAGCGAGTGGCACGCGCGGCCGCCGTGCCAGAGCTGGAGGTAGATGCGCCCGCCCGCGGCGTGGACCGCGGAGGTGACCTTCGCCCATCCTGCGACCTGCTCGGCGGAATGCACGCCCGGCGCGCCCATGAAGGCGCAGTTGCCCGCGATCGCCATCGTGGCTTCGGCGATGAGCAGGCCTGCGGTCGCGCGCTGCGCGTAGTGGGTGGCGATGAGGTCACCTGGAACATCGCCTGGCTCGGCGCGGCAGCGCGTGAGCGGCGCCATGAAGATGCGGTTCGGGACCTCGAGCGAGCCGATGCAGAGCGGGTCGAAGAGCGTGGACATGGTGGAAAGCGGTTGGCGAGCCGCGCTGCGGCGACGGTGCAGCCTGCGGTGCGGGGGCGCAGGATAGTTGGCTCGAGGCTCCGCGGCGGGGACGGGGTTCCGGCACTAGGGAAGATTGACGCTCGCGAGCGCACACGGCGAGGCGTAGCGTCTCTTGCCATGACCCACGAGACAACCCACGAGACAAACCACGTGACAACCCACGAGACAACCCACGAGACAACTCACGAGCTGCCCGATTCCAACATTGTCGTCCGCCGACGCTGGCGCAGGGCGAGGCAGGTCGTGGGCTTGCTCGCCGCGGCGCTCGCCGTCACGGCGATCATCATGTTCGTCGCTGGCGCCGAGCGGGCCATGACCGTGCTTGCGGCGGTTTGCCTGGTGATGTCGGTCGAGGTCGTCCTCGGTCTGAACGAACAACGGATCGCGGTGAAGTGTCGTTCGGCAGCCGATGGAGAAGAGCGTCAGGGAGAACGCGCTGGCTCCGCGCGGATGCGGGTGGGTGCGTCGGTCGCGGTGCGCATCGTCGTGGCGCTCGTGTTCCTGGGACTGTTCGTGTCTGCGATCGCGCTCGACGCGAAGCAGTTCTCGGCGGGGGCGCTCGCCGTCTTCCTCGGAATCGTGCTGATGGGAGCACCCGTCTGGCTGGCAGCGGTCTCGGACGAGGAATCGATGGTGCGAAAGTCCCCGTGATGCTGGACCTCGGGACACGGGTTGCGGTTTCGGAGGTGCCGCGCAGGCGCGTTGGTGTTGCGGGTGCGATCAGGTCCCGCAGAAGGTCTTGTAGCAGCGGAACTCAGGCGGCGGTGGTTCGTCGAGATGCGCGTGGGCGGGCGCGAGGGTGAAGGGCGTGCGCAGGGCGTCGAGCAGCGTGCGGAATGGCGCGAGATCGCCCGAATCGGCGGCGGCGAGGGCCTGCTCGACGAGATGGTTGCGCGGAATCAGGCGGGGATTGGCCGACTGCATGGCGCGGAGGGCGGCGTCGGGGTTGTTCGCGTCAGAGGCGAGGCGCGCGTGCCAGCGTTCGATCCACGGCGCGAGCCATTCGGCTGGCGCGGCTTCGGGCCGCAGCGCGTCGGCAGCCGTGAGCGCGCGGAAGGTGCGCGTGAAGTCGGCGCCCTCGCGCTGCATGGCGTCGAGCAGGTCTTGGAAGAGTGCGAGGTCGCCTTCGACCGTCGAGGCAAGGCCGATCTTTCGCCGCATGCCGCCGAGCCATGCCTCGCGGAAGAGCGCGGGAAACGCGTCGAGCGCCTCGTTGGCGCGTGCGATCGCGGCGTGCTCGTCGGCGGCGAGCAGCGGCACGAGCGATTCGGCAAGCCGCGCGAGGTTCCAATGCGCGATCGCGGGCTGACGGCCGAAGGCGTAGCGACCATGTCGGTCGATGGAGCTGAACACGGCGTCGGCGTGGTACGCGTCGAGAAAGGCACACGGGCCGTAGTCGATCGTTTCGCCCGAGACGGTCATGTTGTCGGTATTCATCACGCCGTGCACGAAGCCGATGCACTGCCACTGCGCGACGAGCGCGGCTTGGCGCGCGATGACGCGTGAGAGGAACCGCGCGTGGCGGTCGGGCTCCGCCGAGAGATCGGGGTCGTGGCGTGAGATCGCGTGGCCGGCAAGGGCGGCGAGCAGCGCGCGGTCGCCGAGGGCGGCCGCGTATTCGAAGGTGCCGACGCGGATGTGGCTGGCCGCGGTGCGCGCGAGGACGGCCCCCTGCCTCGGGCCGTCGCGAGGGATCGTCTCGCCCGTCGTCGCGACCGCGAGGCTGCGCGTCGTCGGAACGCCGAGCGCGTGCATCGCCTCGCTCACGAGGTATTCGCGCAGCATCGGGCCGAGCGCCGCGCGGCCGTCGCCGCGGCGCGAGAACGGCGTCTGTCCCGCGCCCTTCAGATGGAGGTCGACGAGCGCACCCGACGGCGTGCGCTGCTCGCCGACGAGAATGGCGCGACCATCGCCAAGCATGGTGCCGTGGCCATACTGGTGGCCTGCGTAGGCCTGCGCGATCGGCATCGCGCCCACGGGCAGCCGCTGGCCCGTCGTGAAGGCTTCGAGTTCATCCGACGCGACGCGCGAGAGGTCGAGGCCGAGGTCGCGCGCGAGGGTCTCGTTCGCGATGACGAGGCGAGGCTCTGGGAAACGCGCGGGCTCGGCTCGCTCCCAGAATGCGTCGGGAAGCGACGCGTAGGTCGCGTGCAGGTTCCAACCCGCGGTGTCGATGCCCGTCGTCATGCGGCGCAGGATAGGGTCGTGCCCGAGTGCGCGCGCCTCACGCCGACGCGTTGGCAGCGGGTTGGTGCCGCGATTGGCCGATCAGCGTTGCTTCGGCGCGATGCCTCGCGGACTCCATGTGAAGGTGCCGCCATGTTCGCCCTGCGACTGTGGCAGGCACCACCAACCCGACTTGCGAACCTCACCCGACCGCCGCGAAGTGGTCCACGGGCCCGACGCCTCCGCCGAGGTACGGTGCGCCCGCCAGCGCGCGACGCACGAACGCGCGCGCGCCAACGACGGCATCGAGGACAGCCTCGCCTCGCGCAAGCCGCGCGGTGATCGCCGCGGACAGCGTGCAGCCCGTGCCGTGCGTCTGGGTCGACTCGATCCGCTCGTCGCGGAACGCATGCACACGCCCGTCGGACCAGAGCAGGTCGAGCGCTCCGTGCGCAAGGTGGCCGCCCTTCACGAGGACATGCGTCGGACCCTGCCGCGCGATCTCGCGCGCCGCGCGCTCCATCGACGCAGCGTCGGTCACCTCGATCCCAGAGAGCCGCGCGGCCTCGGCCATGTTCGGCGTGACGACCGTCGCCAACGGAAGCAGCCGCCGCACCAACGCGTCGACCGCGTCGTCGGCAATCAGCGGCGCGCCGTGCTTGCTCACCATCACGGGATCGACGACGAGCGGGAAGCGGAAAT
>JAJTGK010000087.1 GCA_021297815.1 Planctomycetaceae bacterium | reverse complement strand
ACACCTGCGACTGCTGCCCAGAACCCGCCGTCGTGCACGAAAGGCTCGTGCAGAACGGCGTGCAGACCGAGGTGCACCTCTGCCATCGCCACGCGGTGGAGCGCGGCTACATCCTGCCGACGCCAGGCGGGCCGACGCTGGTCGCGGGCAAGCTGATGCAGGCCGCGCAGGCCGCCGCGGCGCGCGCGGTGCGCTCGTGCCCCGCCTGCGGCACCACCATGGCGGCGGTGCGCGAGTCGGGTCTGGCGGGTTGCCCGCAGTGCTACGAGTTCTTCGAGGGCGACCTTGGCGCGGTCGTCGAGCGCGCGCAGGCGGGGGCGACCGTGCACACGGGCCGCCACCCCGCGCGGGCCGGGTCGCTGGTCGATTCGGCGGCGCTGCGCAACCGACTGGCCCGCGAGCTGCGCGAGGCCGTCGCCGCCGAACAGTACGAACGCGCCGCCACGCTGCGCGACCAGCTGCAGTCGCTCGGCGCGGGCGAGGAGGCGGCGCCGTGATCGACCACGCGGCTCCCACGGACCTCGACTGCGTGTACTCGTCGCGGGTGCGCCTGGCGCGCAACCTCGTCGGCTTCAAGTTCGTCAACCGCTCCACGCCCGAGGAGCTTGCCGATGTCGTGCACCGCGTGCAGGCGACGCGCTTCGGCGGGCCGTTCGAGGCGGGCACGCGCTGGGTCAATGTGCAGGCGACGGCGCCCGTCGACCGGCTGCTTCTCTTCGAGCGCAACCTGATCTCGCGGCCGTTCGTCGAGTCGCAGCACCCGCGGTGCGTGGCGATCTCGGGCGACGAGTCGACCAGCGTGATGGTGAACGAGGAAGACCACCTGCGCCTGCAGATGCTGGCGCGGGGCAGCGCGCTGCGCGGGCTCGTCGACCAGATGGTGGCGCTCGACCAGTCGCTCGAGCGTGGCCTCGAGTACGCGTTCCACCCGCGCTTCGGCTACCTGACCGCGTGCCCGACGAATGTGGGCACGGGCGCGCGCCTGAGCGTGATGCTGCACCTGCCCGCGCTGCGGCTCCTCGAGGAGCTCGACAAGGTGCAGCGCGCGGCCAAGGACATGCACCTTGCGGTTCGCGGCTTCCACGGCGAAGGCACCGAGGCGCTCGGCGACTTCTTCCAGGTGTCGAACCAGACCACGCTCGGGCGCACCGAGAACGATTTGGCCGAGGAGTTCGCGGGCGCGATCGTGCCGCAGTTCGTGGCGTATGAGCGCGCCGCGCGCAGGGCGCTCTGCGACCGCGATCCTGCGAGCGTCGACGACCGCGTGTTCCGCGCGCTCGGCATCCTGCGTTCGTGCAGGTTGCTTGCGCACGACGAGGCGATCAAGTTCCTGTCGCGCGTGCGGCTTGGCGTGACGCTCGGGCGCATCGCCGATGTGTCGATCGACCTCGTCGACCGCCTGCTGCTCGAGGTGCAGCCTGCGCATCTCTCGCGTGCGACGGGGTGCGAGCTTGGCAACGGCCGCGACGACCGCGGGCCGCGCGCGGACCTCGTGCGCAGCGCGCTACGCTGAATCCGCCAGGTTCGATCAGCGCGCCGCCGTCGCGCCCGCCATCGCCAGGAAGTTCGCAAGAAGCCTCGGCCCCTCGACCGTCAGGAAGCTCTCGGGGTGGAACTGCACGCCCTCAAGCGGCGCTGCGCCCGCGGGCGCCTTCCAGCGCAGGCCCATGATCTCGCCGCGCGCGGTCCACGCGGTCTTCTCGAAGTCGGGGTGGATGGTCGCGGGGTCGACCACCAGCGAGTGGTAGCGCGTGGCCACGAAGGGGTTCGACATGCCCGCGAACAGGCCGCGGCCGTCGTGGTGGATCTCGGAGGTCTTGCCGTGCACGGGCTGGTCGTTGCGGCGCACGAGCATGCCGTGGCAGTCGCCGATCGTCTGGTGGCCGAGGCACACGCCGAGAATCGGGACGCGGCCGCGGAAATGCTCGATCATGGCGGCGCTCACGCCCGCCTCCTTGGGCGTGCAGGGGCCGGGCGAGATCACGAGGTGCGTCGGGCGCAGCGCCTCGGCCTCGTCGGGCGTGATGCGGTCGTTCCGCACGACCTCGACGCGCAGCGAGCGGTCGATCTCGCCGAACCGCTGCACGAGGTTGTAGGTGAACGAGTCGTAGTTGTCGATGAGGAGGAGCACGGCGCCGCATCCTACGCCCTGCGGGGAGCGTGTATCTTCCTGCGGCCCGAGCAAGCGAGCCGAACCATGAGCACCACCGCGAACGCCAACGCCACCTGCACCGTCCGCCTCGAGGGCCGTCACGGCTCGAACCTGCACCTGTCGGTGCCTGGCACCGAGTATGTGCTCGATCTCGTCGGCGCGACGACCGCCGCCGAAGGGAAGCGCGTGCAGGGCACGATCACGGGGCGCGCGCAGAAGCTCCACCGCGCGAGCGCGGGCGGCGAGTTCATCGAGCCGGTCGAGGGGCACCCGCGCATCGTGCAGGGCCGCGTGCGCGAGAGCGACCTCGCGGGCAACCGCCTGCTGGTGCAGGCCGTGGTGCCGATGTGGATCGCGCTTGGCGCGGGGCAGTCGGCGCGCGACTTCCATGCGGGCGACATCGTGAACTTCTACATGGAGAGCGGCGTGACCTTCGCGCCGCTCGCCTGACGCCATGCCTGGCACGGTCGGCGTGGGCGTGATCGGCGTGGGCTTCATGGGCCGCACGCACATCGCGTCGTATGCGCGCACCGCGGGCTGCACGCTGCGCGCGGTCTGCGACCCTGCGCAGAAGGCGGCTGCGGCCGGCAACCTCGCGACCACGGGCGACGACGCCGAGCGGCTCGTGGCGTCGCTGCCGCGCGCGGCGACCGTCGACGAGCTGCTCGCGCGGCCCGACATCGACCTCGTCTCGATCTGCACGCCCACCGACACGCATGTCGACCTTGTGCGCGCGGCGATCCGTGCGGGCAAGCATGTGCTCGTCGAGAAGCCGACCGCGCTCGACGCCGCGGCGATCGACGCGCTTGACGCCGAGGCGCGCGCGGCGGGCGTGCTTGCCATGCCCGCGCACTGCATGCGCTTCTGGCCCGCGTGGGCGTGGATGGCCGAGGCCGTGCACGCGCGGCGCTTTGGCGCGGTGCGGCATGCGTCGTTCCGCAGGCTCGGCGCGGCGCCCGCGTGGAGCCAGTCGTTCTACCTCGACTTCGCGCGCTCGGGCGGCGCGGTGGTCGACCTCCACATCCACGACGCCGACTTCGTGCGCTTCGCCTTCGGCGAGCCCGTCGAGGTGTCGGCGACGGGCTCGCGGCGGCATGTGACCGCGCGCTACGCGTTCTCCGACGGCGCGCGCGTCGAGGCCGAGGGCGGCTGGATGGAGGACCCTGACTTCGCGTTCATGATGGTCGCGACCATCGAGTGCGAGCGCGCGGTGATCGACTTCAGGCTCGGCCGCGAGGCCGAACTGGTCGTGGTCGAGGACGGCGTGCAGCGCGCGCTGGTCGCGGGCGTCGACTACCCGTCGGGCAACGGCTACGACCACGAGATCGCGGCGCTCGTCTTCGCGATCCTGCGCGGCGCGACGCGTGCGCCCGTCACCTTGGCCGATGCCGCGGCCACGCAGCGGCTGCTCGACCGCGAGATCGCCCAGCTCGCGTGACGCCGTTCAACCTTCGGCAAGCAGGGCGGTGATCGCCGCCTCGATGCTTCCGTTCGCGACATCGGCGCCGCGCAGGCGGCCTTCGCGGTCGATCAGGTAGAAGTCGGGGTAGCCGTCGACCATGTAGGCCGCGTTGCTCTTGCCCGCGGCGTCGAGGCAGATCGGGTACTCGATGCCCTTCGACGACGCGGTGGCCGCCATCTTGTCGCCGCCGTCCTTGTGGCAGACGCCGATGAAGACGACGCCCTTGTCGGCGTACTTCTTCTGCAGCGCGTTGATCTCGGGGATCTTCCTGATGCACGGGCCGCACCAGGTGGCCCAGAAGTCGAGGACCACGATCTTACCCTTGAGGTCGGCGAGCGAGCTCGGGTTGCCGTGCGCCTCGTGGTTCATCCACTGCGACGCGTCGAGCGCGGGCGCCTCGGGGCAGAGGTCGAACTTGGCAAGCGCGGCGCGGCGCGCGGGGTCGCCCTCGCGGAGCTTCGCGTCGAGGGGCATCTTCTTCGCGCTCTTCGGCGCGCTGGCCGCGGGCTTCTCGCCGTCATCGGGGCCGCTCTTCTCGCCTTCGTCCTTCTCGGAGGGCGCGGGCTCCTCGAGGAGCTTCTCGACGACCTTGCGCACGGCATCGGGCTTGAGGCCTGCGGCGCGCACCACGCCCTTCCGATCGACGACCGTGTAGGTCGGCCAGAAGGTCACATTCCACGCCTTCACCGAGCCGCCGCCGTCGATCGCGAGCGGGTAGTTCACACCCGACTGCTTGGCGAGATCCGCCATCTTCTCATGCCCGTTCTCGGGGTCGTGCACGCCGATCAGGACAAGGCCCTTGTCGCTGTACTCGCGGAAGAGCTCGATGTTCTTTGGAATGGCGGCGCGGCAGGGGCCGCACCAGGTGGCCCAGAAGTCGACCACGACGACCTTGCCGCGCAGCGCCTCGATGACATCCTTCTCGCGAAGCGGCGCGAGGTCCTTGTCGTCGCCGAGAAGGCCCTTGAGCCTGAGCTTGGGCGCGGGCTTGCCCTGCATCGCCTTGTGCTTGGCGGCCTTCGCGTCGCGGTAGAAGAACCAGTCGTCGGGAAACTCGTCGGCCGGGGCTGTGTTTGTGGCTGTGGCCGTGGCTGCCGCGGGCGTGGCGGTCACGGGCGACGCGGCAAATGCCGACGCGCCCGAGAGGAGTGCGGCGAGGATCGCGGAGGTGAGTTCGATGGCCATGCGCGGATCGTACCGCGCGCGGCCGCGGTTTCGTCAGCGGGGGCCGGCGACGGCCTTGCGCTCGGTCGCGTCCTTGTTGAAGAGGAGCACATTTCCGCCGCCCTTGTCGTCGGTTCCGACGCGGACGAGGTCCCTGCCCGCGGTCGAGCGGACCACGATCGAGCCGCCCGAGGCGTCGTCGGCGCGGCCTGCGACCACAAGCGGCGTGCCGTCGGCTCCCGAGATGTTGAGGAGGCCGCCGAGCGGCGTCGAAAGGAAGGCGAGCGCGCGCTTGCCGCCCTGGACGAGGCTCAGGCTGCCGCCGTCGACCTTGCCGCTTTCGGCGACGAGCGTGGCCACGCCCGCCGAGGTGCCGAGCGCGAGTCGGCCCGCGCCGTCGGTGTTCGCGGCGGCGGCGAACACGGGGTTCTGCTCGCCGTTGAAGACCTGCAGCACGCCGCCCGCGGCGCCCGCCGAGCTCGCGCCTGCCGAGACGAGCACCTTGTCGCTCGGGGTGCGCGCCACGATCAGCCCGCCCGTGTCGTTCTTCTCGAGCGAGGCGACGCGCTCGCCCTTCGAGGTCGAGACATCGACCGACGCGCTTGCGGTCGTGGCGTCGAGCCGCGCGCTGCCCGCCGCGGACAGCGCCACGACCACGGCCTCCGCGTCGGTGGCCGAGGCGCTGACGCGATGGCCGCCCGCCTTGGCCGCGAGGTCGAACTCGCCGCCCGCGTCGCCTGCGCGCAGCCGCGCGACCGTCGAGCCCGCCGCGCCGTCGATCGACAGGCTGCCGCCCGACGCAGTCGCCTGCAGCACCGCGGCGTCCTTGTTGTCTCGGTCGCCGATGCGAACGGCGCCGCCCGCCTCGAACGCGCCCGCGCCCATGACGGGGCTGCCCGCGGCGTTCGACAGCGTCATGCGCCCGCCCGTGGGGCCCGCCTCGACGACCGCCGCGATCTTGCCACCCGCGGCTCCGATCTCGGCGCGGCCGCCCGTCTTCTGCGCATAGGCGCTGAAGGCGGTCTGCCCGTCGCGGTTCCACACGATGAAGTCGCCGCCCGTGTCGTTCGAGCCAAGGCGCGCCACATTCGCGCCCGTGGCGTTCCAGAGGTCGAGCCGCGCGCCCTGCGCGTTCGAGGTGGCCACCATGGTCACGCGGCCCTCGTCGTCGACGATCTCGAGGCGCTTGGTCTGGATCACGCGGGCGACCTCGGGGTTCGTCATCGCGACGAGGCCGAGCGCCAGCGCCCCGCAGGCGATGCCCGCGAGCATGCGCGCCGTGCGCGCCTCGCGACGCAGCCTGCCGATCTCGGCGCCAAGCCGCCGTTCGAGCGCCGCGAGCTCCGCGCGGTCGGCGTTGCTGGCGGGGGAGTGGTCGCGGGCGTCTTCAATCATGGCGTGTCCTCTCGGGCCGCGTCCTGCGGCGGGCCGTTAGCATATCGACCGACGAACGCGCGGATGCGCCGCGCGGAAGAGCGAGCACGACGAAGAGAAGGACGACGCCATGGCGAAGACCGACCGCGCGAAGGAGATCCGCACGCAGGCCACGGGGCCGATCGGCGTCGCGTTGATCGGCACCAAGTTCATGGGGCGCGCCCATTCGACCGCGTGGGGCAAGTGCGCGCAGTTCTTCGACCTGAGGCGCCCGCCCGTCATGCAGGCGGTCGCAGGGCGCAACCCCGACGAGACCTGCGCCTTCGCCTCGAAGTGGGGCTGGCGCACCTCGACGACGAACTGGAAGGACCTGCTGAAGGACGACGCGGTCGAACTGGTCGATGTGTCGACGCCGAACCACCTGCACGCCGAGATGTCGATCGCCTGCCTCGAGGCGGGCAAGCATGTCGCGTGCGAGAAGCCGCTCGCGGGCACGCTCGCCGACGCGAAGAAGATGGTGCTCGCGGCGCGCTCGGCCGCCAAGAAGGGCGTGCGCACCTTCGTCTGGTACAACTATCGGCGCTGCCCCGCGGTCGCGCTCGCCCACCGGCTGGTGCGCGACGGGCGCCTCGGCCGCATCTTCCATGTGCGCGCGTCGTACCTGCAGGACTGGGGCGGCCCCGACACGCCGCTCCTGTGGCGCTTCCAGGGCGACCTCGCGGGCTCGGGCGCGCACGGCGACCTGAACGCGCACATCATCGACATGGCCCGCTTCATCACGGGCGACGAGGTCGTCGAGGTGACGGGCGCCATCGAGGAGACCTTCATCAAGGAGCGCGCGGTCGTCGCCAACGCGGGCGGCGAGATCAGCGGCAAGGGCGCGAAGAGCTCGGGCCGCAAGGCGGGCAAGTCGACCGTCGACGACGCGGTGCTGTTCCTCGCGCGCTTCAAGCAGGGCGCGGTGGCGAGCTTCGAGGCCACGCGCCTGGCGACGGGCAACCAGAACCGCAACAACATCGAGATCAACGGCGAGAAGGGCTCGATCAAGTTCGACTTCGAGCGCATGAACGAGCTCGAGTGGTGGGACCACACCCTCGACCCGAAGCTGCGCGGCTGGAGCCGCATCATGTGCACCGACGGCGCGCACCCCTACGCGGGGCACTACTGGCCCGCGGCGCACCTGATCGGCTACGAGCACAGCTTCATCAGCCAGGCCGCCGACATCTGCGCGATGGTCGCGGGCGGTTCGCCCGTCGTGCCGATGCCCGACTTCGAGGACGCGCTGAAGACGCAGTGCGTGCTCGAGGCCGCCATCCGCTCGGCGCGCGAACGCCGCCCTGTGCCGATCCGCGAGCTCGACAAGTTCTGAGTTCGCGCATGTGTCGCCGCGGCGGTTCTGCTTCGAATCACGCGGTGCGATCGAAGGTTGGATGACCCGAGATATGGAGCAGCGGAATGCAGTCGAGCGGCGAACCGTCGAATGAAGACTCGCTTCCTCCTGCGGCGAACACGCCCCCGGTTCCGCCACCGCCACCGCCACCGCCGACCGCTCCAGTTCAACTTCGGTCGCCGGGCGTGCCGCCCTACACGCTGCCGCCGAACTTCTCGCCGTCGCGAGGAACGCATCCTGAGCCGATGTCGACACCCTCGGCTCCGCCACAGGAATCAGGATCATGCGATGCCGTCACGCCATCGGTCGAGGAGCCCGTGCTCGGCGCGCATCGAGTCTCGTTCGAGCAGGTCTGGGCGTTGTCGACATGGAAGCGGGGGCGGGGCGCCATCGAGGTGCGGCCGAACTCCGTCGTGATTCGCGCCCCGCGCATGCGGGACCTCGATGGCAGCATCTTCCCGCGATCCGATGTCGCCGTCCGCTGGTCAGGTGGTTCCCGTGCGACGCTTGCGCTGCAGGTCGGTGAGACGGGTACGGTGCTTCCGTGCTGGTTCGCGTCGGATGCCGAAGCCGAGACACTCCTGAAGTGGTCAGGACAGAGCGAGCCGCTCCCGTTTGAACGGCGTGAGTCGGAATGGATGAAGTCGCAGGGCGGAAACGCCGTGGCCGCTCGGTTCGTGAAGCCGATCGTTGCGATTCTGGCGATGCTCACGCTCGCTTCGTTTTTCGGGCTGATGGATTCACTCGAGGTTTCGGTGCTGTCGCTCTCGGAGGGGGAGTACTGGAAGCTCTTGCCCGCAAACCTGCTGCTGACGGTGCCTGGAATCGGTGAACCGCGTGCCGCTTCCTTCTGGATCGTGGCGTTTTTCATCAACGCGGCCGTGATCGCAGGGCTCGCAGGAATCGCGGTTTCAGCGCTTGGACTGCTGCGCAGCGTGTTGATTGCGGCTTCGGGGGCGGCTGCGGCGACGACGGTGTCCGTCTGGATGCTCGCCGCCGATGCTGAATACAGCGGGATCGACGGAGTCGAGGCGGCGCTCGCGGGTGCCCTTGTGTCGCTCCTCGCGCGGTCTCCCGATGCTCCGCCGCGATTGAAGGCGCAGTTCGGTCGATTTCTCAAAGGTGCGCTCCTTGCCCTCGCTGCGTTGAAGGCCTGGGAGTCGTTGGGTATCTACCTGCGGTTCGGGCCAGGCTGGCTTCCTCAGATATTGCCCGAGGCCATTGCGCTGACCGTCGCGTTTGGCGTGGGAGTGCTGTGCATGGTCCTCGAGCGAGTCTGGCGTAGGCCGGCCACGGTCGCCCCCGTTGCCGCGGCGGCCCTGCTCTGCATCATGTCGGCGACGATCGCGTGGCGGGTGCATGCATACAACCGAGATATCCAGGAGTTCCAGGCAGCGGGTGCGGACGCGTCGACCGAAGGTCTGTCGCGCCAGTTCGGCAGGCGCCCAGATGTCCTCGTGGAGGAGTTCGACCTGCTGGCTGGTCGAGGGTCTCGCGGAGACGCGTTGCGTGCACTTTCCCAGTTGAGATCCGAGGTCATGGAAGAGTCGCTCTTCAAGCTCGAGGCAGGCATCTTTTTTCTCGCGTTCGTCGAGCCTCTGGAGCCCGAGGAGTACTCCTCGATCGAGGCCGCGCTCGAGGCGAATCCATCATGTGCCGAGCTCATCGAACTTGCGCATTCGTCTGCGCGTGCGCAGCCCCAGGTACTCGTACCCATGATTCGCGATTGGGCTGGTCGGAACGGCGGCATGAAGAACGCGTTTGTGATGGGCTTTCTCGGCGTTCGCGTCGAGGACCTTCGGTTCACGGAGCTTCAGAGCGTTGGCGCTGGTCTTTCGGGTGCACACGCAAAGGCATTCTGGGAGCTCGCCGACGGGCCGCTCGCTCCGTACAAGGGGCTACCGTTCTCCGCAGATGTCGCCGCGCTACGGGGTGCGTGCGAACTGGCGCACACCGATCTGCATGCGGGCGCCATGCGTCTTCAGGAGCTCGCGCAGGATGCGACTCTGCCTCTCGCGAGTGTCTTTGCCCGTGCGTTGCTGGGACAGGACGCATCGGCATCCTCACCCCAGCCGCGGTAGATTGCGAAGCCCTTGGTCCCGTATGCGTGAAGTTCCGCAACCGTCCGCGGCCGTCGAGAAGCGGCCGCTCTCGATCCTCGACATCGAACGCCACCTCGAGTCGGCGGTCGCCGCGTTGCGTGCGGCGCAGCAGCCCGACGGACATTGGCGCGGCGAGCTCGAGGGCGACTCGATCCTCGAGAGCGAATACCTGCTGATGAAGTGGATCCTCGGGCAGGAGGAGGAGTGCCTGTCCGACGGCCGCGGCGCGCGCACGCTCGGGCGCATCGCCGCGTACCTGCGGTCGCTGCAGCGCGACGACGGCGGGTGGGGGCAGTACCCGGGCTCCGCGCCCGACCTTTCGGCGTGCGTGAAGGCGTACTTCGCGCTGAAGCTGTCGGGCGACTCGCCCGAGGCGCCGCACATGCGCGCGCGCGCGCTCATCCGCCATCTTGGCGGCGCGGAGCGCTGCAACTCGTTCACGAACTTCTACCTCGCGGCGCTTGGGCAGGTGCCGTGGACGGCGGTGCCCTCGATTCCGCCCGAGATCGTGTTCCTGCCGAGGTGGTCGTACTTCCACCTCGACAAGGTGAGCGCGTGGAGCCGCACGATGATCGTGCCGCTTTCGATCGTGTCGGCGAAGCGTCCGACGCGCGCGCTGCCCGCGGTGCTCGGGATCGGCGAACTCTTCGTCGACCACGATGCGCGTGCGCGGCTCAAGCCCACGAACGACGCGCCCCCGCGCTGGCGCGCGTTCTTCCTGCGCGTCGACAGCGTGCTGAAGCGCCTCGACGATGCGGGTGGCACGCCGTGGCGGCAGGCGGCGATCGCGCGAGCGTTCGAGTGGCTGGAGCAGCGTTCGGGGCAGAATGGTGCGCGGTCGAGCGCGGGCGTGGGCGTGATCTTCCCACCGATGGTGTACTGGCAGATCGTGCTGCACGCGCTTGGTTTCGACCGTGCGCATCCGCTCGTCGCGCGGGCGGAGCGCGATCTCGACGCGCTGTTCGTGCCGACCGCCGCGGGCGCCGACGCGCCGATTCGCATCCAGCCGTGCCTTTCGCCCGTGTGGGACACGGGCATCGCGCTCGGTGCGCTGGCCGACTGCGGCTTCGGTGCCGACGACGAGGTCGCGGCGCGCGCCGCGCGGTGGCTCGCCGCGCGCGAGGTGCGCGTGGCGGGCGACTGGGCGGCGAATGTCGACGCACCCGTCGCGCCGAGCGGCTGGCCATTCGAGTACGCGAACGCGTTCTACCCCGATTGCGACGACACCGCGATGGCGTCGATGGCGCTTGCGCGAACGGGCGGCGCCGAGGCGCGCGCGGCGGCGCAGCGTGGCGTGCGTTGGCTGCTCGCGATGCAGAACGACGACGGCGGTTGGGCGGCGTTCGACCGCACGCGCGACAGGCGCATCCTTGAGTTCGTGCCGTTCGCCGACCACAACGCGATGCAGGATCCGTCGTGCCCCGACATCACGGGGCGCGTGCTCGAGTGCCTCTCGTGGCATGGTTTCCGCGTCGAACACGCGGCGGTCGCGCGCGCGATCGCCTTCATCCGCTCGCGGCAGGAGCCCGACGGCAGCTTCTTCGGCCGCTGGGGTGTCAACTACCTGTACGGCACCTGGCAGGCGGTGGTCGGGCCCGTGCGCTGCGGCGTGCCGCGCGACGCCGAGTGGGTCGCGCGCGCGGGGCGCTGGCTGAAGTCGGTGCAGCGCGCCGACGGCAGCTTCGGCGAGAGCGCCGACTCGTACCGCGATCCGAGCCGCAAGGGGCAGGGGCCGTCGACCGCGAGCCAG
>JAJTGK010000086.1:15496-23075 GCA_021297815.1 Planctomycetaceae bacterium | reverse complement strand
CTATTTCGGGGAGAACGAGATATCTCTGGGTATGATTAGACTTTAACTCCTCCCCACAGGTCATGCCAGAACTTTTCAACGTTCACGGCTTCGGTCCTCCAGGAGGCATTACCCTCCCTTCAACCTGCCCATGGGTAGATCACCCAGTTTCGCGCCTACCCCACACGACTACACGCCCTTTTAAGACTCGGTTTCCCTTCGGCTGCGCCAGGTTATGGCTTAGCCTTGCCGTGTAGAGTAGCTCGCCAGATCATTATGCAAAAGGCACGCTGCCACCCTTACGGGCTGCAACCGCTGTGTAAGCATGTGATTTCAGGTTCTTTGAACTCCCCTTATCGGGGTTCTTTTCATCGTTCAGTCGCCTTACTGGTTCACTATCGGTCGTCAAGTAGTACTTAGCCTTGGAGGGTGGTCCCCCCATGTTCAAGCCGGATTTCACGAGTCCGACTCTACTCTAGGGCTGGCCAGCTTCTCATCTACAGGACCGTCACCTTCTATGGTCGGCCTTTCCAGGCCGTTCGCTGAGTCCGCTGGTTGATCCGCTTTCGCTCGGCGCTACTAACGGAGTATCGGTTGATATCCTTTCCTCTCGCTACTAAGATGTTTCAGTTCACGAGGTTCGCTTTCATATCTTATGCATTCGGATATGAATGACCCATACGGGCCGGGTTGCCCCATTCGGAAATCCCAGGATCACGGCTTGGTTACCAGCTCCCCTAGGCTTATCGCAGGTTCCTACGTCCTTCATCGCCTCTTGACGCCAAGACATCCATCACATGCCCTTCATGACTTGATCGCGTCTACCGAGTGCCGTACGGCCATCGCTGGTCGTCGGGTCGGTGATCGGTCACGGACAGGAACGCATCACTGCGCCTGTCCAGCGTTTCGATTCTGAAGTAGGCATCGAAACGCAGTCGCCTTCGCTGCTCGTATCTCGGTGCGATTTCGCTGCGTACGCCCGTTTTCCGCGGAGACCGCGGTCGACGGATGCACCAGCATCGCGACACATTTGCACGCTTTCATCACTTGTCAAAGACCGCTCCGCATCCGACTCGCGTTGCCGCGGGGTCGAGTGCGGAGGGGCAAGGATAGCGATCTTCGGATTGCTGTCAATGCCCTTGCACGCGTGGTTCGCGATTTTCCTGTCAGACGGTCATTTCTTGATCTGGTGCGGCCCAGACCGCGTGTTATTGGCAATCTTAGGCATCGAAAATGCGTGGTGATGACCGAGAAGAACGCGGCACCCTCGGAAATCCAAGGGTGCCGCGAAGTTGTCCACAACAGATGAGGATCGTTGGCGTTAGCCACGCGGACCGTAGTTGGGATCCTTGGGGTCGCCTGTCTTGGGGGCATTGGGCGCGCCGCCGGTGCCATCCGCGTCGGCGGCATCTCCCTTGCCCTCGGCAGCAGCGGATTCCGCAGCTGACTTGGCGAGTTCAACCTCGTCTTCAAACGCGATGCGTGCGGGGCTCGACTGCTCGGCCTTGGGCACTCGAATCTCGTAGCGCTCGCCCGTCGCGGACTGCACGATCGCGATCGCTCCGACGCGACGGTCGACTCCGCCACGGTCGCTTGTGGGGTCGGGCACAACATCGACGAGGTAGTAGCCCGTCGAGAAGTCGATGGGCGTCGCGCCGCCACGCGATCCGATCGGATCGCCGGGCTGAACCGTAAAGCTCTGCTGATGGCGCTGGCCCTCCGAGTAACGGAAGACCTCCACCGTCGCCTGACCGACGCCAAGGCGACCTTCGCCGGCGGAAGCGTCGACCACGAAGAACGCGACGGGGGGCGAAACCTCGAAGGGCGCGCTCCACCCCGAAAGCTTGGTATCGAGCGTGAACGAGTCGGCGAGCGACTTCTGCTCGGGAACCAGCAGGCTGGCGTTCGTGAAGAACGGGTTGTAGGTCTTCACGACGCAGCGGTAGCGATAGGACTGCGACGCCTCGACGCCGATGTCGTGACCCCATACCACGATGGTGCTGGCCTTGGAAAGGTCGGACGACGCTGTAGCTGCGGCCTTTTCCTGATCGAGCTTCGCGCCGATCGACTCGAGCTTCTTCGCGAGCTGCTCCTCAGTCGCCGACGCCTTCTTGCGGAGGTCCTTCAGGCCCTTCGTCATTCGGATGCGGCGCTCCTTGGTGGCTTCATCGCGCGGGTCGGCGCCACCGGTTCGCTTGCCTCCATCGAAGCCGCCGCTGAGGCCGCCGCCTGGAGGACGGCCCATGCCGCCCCCACCACCGCCGCCGCCACCGGTGCTGCCACCACGGTTCTGCCGCTCCTCTTCCTTCTTGCGCTCCTCTTCCTTCTTCTTGTCGTCCTTCGAGGTGTCTTCGAGCGGACCGCCGATTTCCTTCAGCTGGTCCTCGAGACGCTGCGCGTCGGCGTTCTGCCGCGCGAGCTGCTTGCGGAGACGGCGGATGTCGGGATCTCCGCCGGCAGCGCCCCCACCATCGTCGGCCAGCATGAGCCCCGCCGAGAAGTTGCCGCTCTTCGTGGGAAGAAAGTCGGGCTGGATGATCTGGAGCTGGTTGCTCTTCTCGGCGAGGTAGGTGAAGGCGCCGTCGCGAAGGCCTGCATCGGCACCCTTCGCGATCTCAGGTCGGAACGAGAATGCGCTGGGCAGCGCCTCGACGACCTTGCGGTCGCCCCAGGAGCCATCGGCCATCTCACGCTCACGCTCGAACGAGACATCGATGATGAAGAGCGAGTCGCGGTGCCAGATCCCGGGCACCTGCATGCCCTCGCGCGAGGACGCGAGTTCGGCGCGGACCTGCGCGAGGTCGAGCACGGCGCTGGGAACCGTCCAAGTGACATCGATCCACGCGCCCGTCGCAGGGAACTTCGCCTTCAGATCCGCGTTCTTCTCGACATAGGCGGCGTCGAGGGAATCGGAGATCTGGCGGGTGTCGCGCATCGCCACGGCTGCGAACTGCGGCACATGGAACCGCTGGCCGCCCGTGGCACCATCGGACTGAAGCGCCAGCGCGAGGCGCGGCTCGATGAGCGGCAGCGAGGAGGTCGGCGAGAGGCTCTTGGCCACTGCCGCACCGTAGAGCGGGTCGGCTGGCTTCACCTTGTCGGCGAGCTGGGTCGCAAGCGGCGCCTGCTCGGCGCTGAGCTTCGAGCTCAGCACGCGCGTCTTGTCCGCGAGCGCCGTGTCGATGTCGCCGGGAGCGACCGAGGCGCCGTCGAGCTTGACGCTGTTCGGCGAGCCGAGGAACTGCCAAGCGACCACGCTGAAGAAGACGGCGCCTGCGACGCCAAGAACGATCTTCTCGATGTGCTGCTCGATGAACGGAATGCCCTTGTTCTTCATGGTGATTCCCGATTCTCATCTGCGGCACCGCGAGGCGCCGCGCGTTCAAAGCCTTTGCTCATTTCATCCGAGACGATCCGTCTGAACGGACCGATCACATGCCCTGCGCCGACTCCCCTTCGGAAGCGGCCGCCGACTCTGACTGCGAGGTGATGCCGAGCGCCGTCCGCACCGAACCCGGCATGAGTTCCGCCGTCCAGTCACGCAGCCAGATGGTCTCGACGGTGGCCGTCACCTGGCTGACGGGCGCGGGGCCGTAGAGATAGCCATCCCTGGCCGCCGCGAACGCGTCGGCGCTGGAGAGGCGCACATTGGTGACGGTCATGAAGTTCTGGCGAGCGAGCGCGTCGAACACGGCAGGCAACTGCGCGGTGTCCGCGACGAAGACGACATCGGCAAGGCGAACGTCGTACACCGCGTTGCTCACGCGGCCAGTGAAGCGCTTCGCGAAGTCGCGCGCCGCGTCCTGCTTCGCGTCGATCTGGGGCTTGCCGAGGACGGGAGCCGCGCCCGCGGCTGCGGGAGCGGCAGCGGCTGCGGCAGCCGCCGCGGGATCGGAACCATCGGCGGGCGGCGCCTCGGTCATACCGTCGGCAGGAGCCTCGCCGCCCATCGCGGTGGCCTCGCCACCCGCCGACGACGCCGAAGCCTTCTCCATGGGCAGCACCGTGATGGAGACGAGACGCTTGATCGGCGCCTGAAGCACCGAAGGCGCCCCGCTGTTGGCCGACTCGAACGCCTTCACCACATCGCTCGCCACCCAGAACTTCCACTGCATGTCGAAGAGCGCGGCATCCTGCTTGTCGCGGTCCGTCTCCTTCGCATAGAGCGAACGGACGCTTGCCTCGGTTGGAATATCGAAGGCCGAGTCGCTCGCGTAGAACGACAACGACTTGGCCTTCTCGGCATACTCGCCGATGCGCGCCTTCGACAGGAAGGTGTCGAGACCCTTGAGTTCGTCGGCGGTGAGCTTCTCGCGGCTCTCCTTCTTGAGGTCGCCCTGGATGAAGCGCTTCTCGGCGCTGTCAAGCGACTTGGCCACATCGGTGTCAACGGGCGGCATGCCCGCGCGGGCGTCGGCGAGGAGCTTGGTGTAGGCCGCCTGCAGCGCCTTCACGAAATCGAACCGGACCGTCGTCGCGCGCCGGCCGTCGTACAGGGGGAACGACGACTCGGACAGCAGCGGGCGATGGCGCTTGTTGCGCTCGAGCGCCTTGGTGTACACGCTCTTCGCGTCCTTCGAGATGCCCTCGATGATCACGCCGTACTGCGCGACGATCTCGTCGTTCGGGAATCCCTCGAGCGTGACGGACTCGCCGCCTGGAAGCGCGAGCGAGACCGTGGCGTTCGCGGCACTTGCGATTTCCGCGTAGGTCTTCGCACGGGCCTCGGCCTCGGTCTTCACGCCCGAGCCGAACATGCCAGCGACGAAGTACGCCGCCACAGGAACGACGACGACCATGGCGATGAAGACCACGGCCAGCGTGTTGGACTTGGCCCAGCCGACCACCGACTCGAGCTGCTTGGGAACCTGGACTGCCATCACATGCCCTCCGCGGCCGGAGCGGCCGACTGGACTTCGCCCTTGAGCTTCACCACGAAGGTGACCTTGCCCACATAGACCGTGCTGTCAGGCGGGTAGAGCGACGGACGCGCGGGAATCGGCGCCGTCTTCTCGAGATCGACCTTGGATTCGGACTGCTGCTGCGACGAACCGCGGGCGAATCCGCCCTGGCCGCCGTCGCGCGGACCGTATGCGGGGTCGCCCGCATCGCCACCCGCGCTGAATCCCGAGCCACCCGAACCGGCGCCACCGAGGAGGCCGCCGGGTCGGTTGATCTGCGTGTTGCCCGACGGCTGACGCTTGCCCGTCACGCCGCCGAAGGAACTGCCCGCGCCACCGCCGCCGCCCGAAGTGAACGACTCGAACGGCTTGTCCTCGTCGGCACCTGCGGCGCCTGCGGCACCCGCCGCGCCAGCGGCCGTGCTCGACGAACCTCCCGCGCTGGCGAGCGCGCCGTCGGCACCGACCTTCATCGCGGTCAGGGCGTTGTTGTTGCCGCTGACCTTGACGATCTCGTAGGGCGCATCCGCACGCTTGGCATTGTCCTCGAGCCACTTGCACACGGTCTCGTCGAGGTGCGAGTTGGAGTCGTCTGCCATGAACTCGACATTCAGGGTGACCTCGATGGTGCGGGCCGAGCCGTCGAGCTTGTAGACGCCCGAGAGGTCGCGCAGCACCGTCTGCGTGCGCGGACCGCCTGCAGCGAGCTTCGAAAGGTCGTCGCCCACCATCGCGTCGTCGTTGGCGGCGCGGATGGCGGTGGACGCATCGTGCAGGATGAACGGCCAGACCTCGCGGTCCTCGAGCAGGCCGAGGACATTCTTGGAAAGGCTGCCCACATCGGCGGACTGACCCGACAGCTGCTCCTGCTGCGCCTTCGCGGAGGCGAGCACCGCCTTCGAGGCGTTGAGCTGCTCGACCGAGCCGAGCGCGCCGCCATCGATGATGTGGCGCGCGAACATGAGGCCGCCCGAGGCGCACGCGATCGCGGCGGCCGCGGCGAACCAACGCGTCTTGCGCGCCCAGACCTGCTGGCGCATGCTCGACACGGGCAGCAGGTTGACATTGATGGTCGCGAGACCGAGTCCCTGCAGCGCCATGCCGTAGGCCGTCGCGAAGTTGACCGTGTGCGAGGCAAAGTCCGCGGCCTCGGGGCCCTCGACCGTGAGCTTCGCGAAACGCTCGAGGCGCTCGACCTCGAGGCCGAGCTGCATGCCGAGGAACTTGCGGAGGCCGGGGATCTTGAGCGTGGAGCCCATGCCGACGACATTCTTCAACTTCACGCCGCGGTTCTGACCTTCATAGAAGGTCAGCGACTTCTGGACATCGCCGAGGAGGTCGCCGAACACGGGCCGCATCGCCTGCATGATCTGCTTGGCGTACTTGCTGGTCGCGCTCTCCTGCTTGAGGCCGTCGGCCTTGCGGTAGCTGAGCTGGAAGGACTCGGCGATCGCCTCGGTGAAGTTGTGCCCGCCCAGCGGGAAACTGCGCATCCAGCAGCGCGTGCCGTGCGCCACCACGAGGTCGGTCGAGGCGGTGCCGATGTCGAGGAACACGAACGGCTCGTTCTGGCGCGCGATGTCGCGGTCGTAGGCGAGCGCGTTGTAGAGCGCCACCGGGCCGAGCGTGACGGCGCGCGGCTCGATGCCGAGCTTCTCGCTGACGAGCGAGAGGAATTCCTTCAACGGATCCTTCTGGATCGCAAAGATTCCGACCTCCACCTCGGGCGAATCCTCGCTCTCGAAGGTGTGGTAGTCCCACTCGACATCCTCGAGCGCAAAGGGGATCTGCTGCCCCGCCTCGAACTTGACGATGTTCGGGATCTCCTTCGGACCGACGGGCGGGAGCTTCGCAAACCGCGCGAAACCCCGGTTTCCGCCCCAGCTGTAGTTCACGACCACATTCTGGTTCGCGAGCTGCTTCTGCGTCGCGAGCTGCGACAGCGACATCTCGAGGATGTTCGCTGCGCCCGCGGCGGAGCCTTCGTCGCCGCTCTCGAGCCCGGGGGTCGTGAGGACCTGAAGGTGCGGGATGACGACGACGTCGCGCACGCGCACCGCGTCGCCGTCCCGCTCGAGCTGGATGGCCTTGATGGCGTACTGGCCGATCTCAATGCCCCAGGCGGTGTTCGAACGTGCCATGTGGTTTCTGTCTCCGTGGTTCGGCGCCCCCGCGGAAGGCGAGGGGGCGCGGATGATAACGGGCCCGCAGGAATCGGTCGGCGTGACCTCCGGGGAGCCGCAAAGTTCTCGGACGCATGTCGCCCCGAACGACGATCTTGCGAGCGCAAGATGCCGGCGACTGGTGCTCATCCAAAGTCGAGCGTGACCAACGGGCTCTCGCCGCGCGACGGCCGAACGGCTGGACCGTGCCACGCGACGCCCGAGGATTCGGACGGGGCATGGTCGCTGTTGCCCGCGATTCTCTGAAATCTCACCCTGGCTTGGAATTGGAAGCGAGGCCGATGTACGCTGCCCGACTCCGAGTAACGCACATGTCGACCGACCCCGCCTCGTCATCGTCCCCCCGCCCCGCACCGCGCGCAAGCGCCTATGACGCCGATCTCGAGCGAGAGATCGCCGACGCGCTCGAAGGCATGTCGGTCGAGGACCTCGAGGCCGCTTCGCAGCAGAAGTCGGCTTCGGGCCGCGGACGCCAGGTCCGGCAGGGCACGATCATTCGCATCCACAGCGGCGATG
>JAJTGK010000086.1:0-15444 GCA_021297815.1 Planctomycetaceae bacterium | reverse complement strand
TGTCGATCCTCAGCCTCGAGGGCGTCGTGCAGAAGGCGGACTGGGGCACGCTCGAGGTCGGACAGATCGTCGAGGCGCGCTGCACTGGCATGAACAAGGGCGGCCTCGACATGGAGATCGCGCATCACCGCGCGTTCATGCCTGCGGGGCAGGTCGATGTTCGGCACATCGCCGACATCTCGGTCTTCATCGGCGAGAAGTTCCCGGTGCAGATCGTCGAGCTCAACAAGGACAAGAACCGCCTCGTGGTGAGCCGCAAGGCGGTCGTGGCCGCGGAGCGCGCGGAACAGCGTGAAAAGCTGCTCGCCGTGCTCGAGGTCGGCCAGACGCGCACGGCGACGATCACCTCGGTGCAGAGCTACGGCGCGTTCGCCGACATCGGCGGCGTCGACGGCCTGATCCATGTGAGCGACCTCTCGTACGAGCGCGTGAAGAACCCCGCCGATGTGGTGAAGGTCGGACAGGTCGTGACCGTGAAGGTCGTGAAGCTCGACCTCTCGCAGAGCCCGCCGAAGATCGGCCTTGGCCTGAAGCAGCTGATGGCCGACCCCGCCATCGCGGCGATGGACTCGATCGAGTCGGGCGGGACCGTGACGGGTCGCGTGACCAAGCTCATGCCGTTCGGCGCGTTCATCGAGATCGCGCCGGGCATCGAAGGCCTGGTGCACATCTCGGAGATCAGCCACGACCGCATCGCGACCGTCGACAAGGCGCTGCGCGCCAACGAGATCGTGAACTGCAAGGTGCTGTCGGTCGACCACGGCAAGAAGCGCATCAGTCTCTCGATCAAGGCGCTGCTCGACGCGCCCGCGCGGCCCGAGCCGAAGCAGGGCGAGTCGGGTGGCGCGCGCGGCGGCCCCGGTCGCGGCGGCCCTGGACGCGGCGGACGCGGTGGCAAGGGTGGCCTTCGCGACGACGAACCCATCGTCGCGCGGCCCGAGGACCCGACGCTGCGCCGCCTTCGCGCGACATGGGGCTCGGACGCACCGCTCAAGGGCGGCCTGAGCTGAGAAGCGCTCGACGACCCTCGCATCGAATGAAAGGCACAGGCGCCGCCCTTTCGGACGGCGCCTGTGCGTTTTTGAGCCCGTTTCCCGCGTGAGCGGGCGAACGGCTCAGCCACTGACCTTGAACTGGCCGACCACCTGCTTCAGGCTCGCGACCTGCGCGGCCGTCTGCTCGCTGGCGGCGGCAAGCTCTTCCGAGTTGCCCGCGTTCTGCTGGGTGACCTTGTCGAGCTCGGCGACACCCGAGTTGATCTGGCCGATGCCCTGCGCCTGCTCGCGGCTCGCGCTGGCGATCTGGCCGAGCAGCTCGTTCACCTCGCGCGTGCCTTCGACGATCGTGCGCAGCGAGGTATCCACATCGCTGCAGATCGACACGGCGCGGTCGGCGCGGGTCGTCGACTGCTCGATCATCGCGGCCGTCTCACGCGCGGCCTGTGCCGAGCGCTGGGCGAGGTTGCGCACCTCTTCCGCGACGACCGCGAAGCCCTTGCCCGCCTCGCCGGCACGCGCGGCCTCGACCGCGGCGTTCAGCGCGAGCAGGTTCGTCTGGAACGCGATCTCGTCGATGACCTTGAGCACCTTCGCGATCGAGTCGCTCGACTGCTTGATCGCGCCCATGGCCTCGCTCATCTTGACCATCTGCTCCTGGCAGGTGTTGGCGCGGGTGCGGGCATCGTCGGAGCGGTTGACGGCGGAGGTCGCATTCTGCGCGTTGCGCTCGGTCATCGCGCTCATCTCCTCAAGGCTCGCGCTGATCTCCTCGAGGCTCGCGGCCTGCTGGCTCGAGCCCGTGGCGACCGACTGGCTCGTCGCGGAGACCTGGGAGGAACCCGCGTCGATCTCGGCCGCGCCCTTGCGGATGTCGCCGAGGATCGTCTCGAGCTTGCCGACGAACTTGTTGAACCAGAGCGCCATGGTGCCCAGTTCGTCCTTGTTCATCGCGTCGAGGCGCTGGGTGAGGTCGCCCTCGCCCTCGGCGATGTCACGGACGCGGGCGATCATGGCGGCCATGGGGCGGCCGAAGGTGAGCTTGAGCAGGAAGGCGAAGCCGAACGCGCCGATGACGAGGATCGGCACCGTCCAGGCGAGGCCGTTCGAGATGAAGCCGGCGACCTGGGTGTCGACCCCGGTCAGCGGAATCGCAACCTCGTACGCGCCGTGCGTGCCGCCGACCTTCCAACCTTCCATCGCGAAGCCGAGGGCGTCCTTGCCGTCCTTGTCGGGGTCGAACTCACCGCGCGGATCGCCGTGGCAGAGCATGCAGCTCTGGTCGAGCTTGATGGCGCGCATGTAGTGGAGCGTGTTCGTCTGCGGGTTGATGCCGTGCGCGGCGGGCTCGCCGCCCGCGGCGATCTGGGCCTCGAGGTCCTTGAGCATCTTCTCGCGGAAGCTGCCCGTCTCGGGCTCGTTCTTCTTGTTGCGCGCCTCGAAGGCGACGACCTTGAAGTCGATGCCCTCCTTCTTCGCGGCCTCGTCGGCGGTCTGCCAGCCGACCACGACGGGGATCGTCTGGAAGAAGCGCGACTCGGTGTAGTCGCCGCCCTTCGCCACCGATTCATTCAGCTCCTTCATGAGCTCTTCGGTCGCGATCGACTTCTTGAGGAAGAGCTCGCTCGCGTGGTTCTTGGCTTCGTCGGCGACCGCCGTGAAGGCGGCGGCCTTCTCGACCATCGCGTTCTCCGCGCTTTCGCGGAACCGGCCGACGAAGACGATGTAGTTCAGACCGACCGCGACGAGCGCGAGCAGCACCGTCAGCGCGATGATCCGGCCCGAGAGCGAGCGGTTCTTGATCCAGGCGAACATGCGACCTCCAGGACCTCTTCGGTCCATTGACACCTCGTGGACGCGACTCGTGCCGCGACGCGCGACTCGGCGCGCGGAGGGACATCGGCCGCGGATTCACGGCCCTTCACGATTGGAGGGCGAACGGGGAATCGACCTACCGCTGAAACGCGGATCAGGAGGTCGGGAATCGCCCGAGGAGCTCGGATACCTCGGAAAACGAAGCGTGTTCCACCCTGTCGGCGCGCACGACATCGCGGTCGGGGTCGACCTTCATGCGTGGCGGGATGCGGAGGATGCGGTGCTCCGCATGCGGAGCGGGCAGCACGATCTGGTCGAGCACGCCGTAGCGCGTGCGGAGCGAGCGGCACTCGGGTTCGCCGAGGCCTGCGTCGGCGAGATGCCGTGCGATGCGCGCGGCGGAGGCCGCGGTCGTCACGCGCACATGGACGATGGCGTCGAGGTCGAAGTGGCCGCGCGCCGCGCGACCGTAGACCTCGGGCACGGCGCGCAGGTCGCCTTCAGGATCTTCGAAGAGGACCGCCTGCTCGAGCACGGCGAGCACCTCGCAGGCCTCTTCGAGCGTCGCCGCGATGCGGAGGCGGCGCGCCTCGGCGCCATCGCGTTCCTCCTCGGCGCCCTGCGCATGGGCACGCAGCATGGCGCGCGAGGGGCGCGGCGCACGGTCGCCCAGGCCCGACTCGTGAAGGGCTCGGTCGACGGCTGCATCGACATCGCACGCGCGGCCCTCCTCGAGGATCCGCGCGGCGCGGCGGGCGATCTCGTGCTTGGCTTCGCGCGCGCGTCGCATGGCTTCGAGTGTACGCTGCGGCCATGGAACCAGTTCGCGAGAAGACCACGCTCCTTCCCGATGAATGCAGGGTGCTCGGCACGCTGATCGAGAAGGCGATGACCGTCGCCACCCAGTATCCGCTGTCGCTCAATTCTCTCGTGACGGGCGTGAACCAGAAGAACAACCGCGACCCCGTGGTCGAGATCACCGAGGATGACGCGCTGCGCGCGGTCGACGGGCTGCGCGCGAAGGGACTGGTGCGCGATGTGACCATGACGGGGTCGCGTGTCGAGAAGTACCGCCATGTCGCGGGCGAGGCGCTGGGGCTGCGCGCTCCTGAACTGGCGATCGTCGCGGAACTCCTGCTGCGCGGGCCACAGACCGTGGGCGAGCTGCGCGGGCGTGCAAGCCGCATGCAGGCGCTCGAGTCGCTTGAGGTCGTCGAGAACATCCTGCAGGGACTTTCATCGGCGGGCGAGTCGAGGCCTGTCCTTGTCCGCGAGCTTCCTCCGCTTCCTGGAAGCCGCGCCACGCGGTGGATGCAGCTTCTTTGCGAGGACCTTCACCCTGTCGCCGCGGGCGGCCATGTGGCCGCAGGTGTTCCCGCAGCGGCGACGACCTCGGCACAGGCCCGCATCGACGCGCTCGAGGCGCGGGTCGCCGCGCTCGAGTCGGCGATGGGTGAACTGCGGACGCTGCTCGGCTAAGCGGAGAGTTCAGCGGATCCCGTAGCCGGCGATGGTCGAGGCGTCCTCGCCGTCGATCCGTTCGCGCATGAGGAGGTAGCTTCGCGCGGCGAGGTCGCAGGCGAGGCTGAAGACATACGCCGCGCCCAGCGCCTCGAAGAGCTCGGTCCAGAAGAAGCCGACGACGCCCACGAGGCGGTCTGGGCCGAAGAGCGCGCCGATCTCGTGCACATCGCCCGACGCGAGCGCGCGGCCCGCCTCGCCGCCGAGCGACTCGAGCAGCGTGGACACGGACCAGGACGCGAACGCGAGGACCCCGTTGACGAGCGCGCCGCCCGCGACGAGCACGGTGATCGCAGCCGCGAGCGTGCCGAGCCAGAGCATGGGGCGCGAGAGGACGAGGGCCCCCGCCCTGGTGATCGCGTCGCCTGCGTCGCAGTCCTCGACCGCGACCGCGGCGGGCATGAGCGGGAACGCCGCGATGGCGACGAGCGCGAGGATCGACGCAAAGAGCGCGACGAGGAGCGGCACGACGAGAAGCGCCGCGGCCACCACATTGAGCACGGGCACGCGGAGCATGACCGCGAAGACGGCGACGAGCAGGCCGAGGACGCCGAGCACGATGACGGGAAGGACGGGAAGCGAGACGAGGTTGAGGACGCGCGCCCGCGCGAAGCCCGCGCCTTCGAGCGCGCCAAGCCGTTCGCCGCGGCCCGCGTGCACCGCGGCCATGCGGCCGAGCGCGCCCGCAAGCAGCGCGACGACGCTCAGCGCGACGACGAGTCCGAGCGGGACGACGAGTGGCGCCTCGCGGATCGCCGCTGCGGGAATGGTGAAGACCGCGCCAAGGACGCCCGCGAGGAACGCCTCGGGATCGAGATTGAAGAGCCCGTCGACCGTCTGGCGGAACGCGGAGCGCTCGCCCTCGAGGAAGACGGTCGCGACGCCGCGCATGCGGGCGGACTCGATGACCTCGATGGCGTCGACCGCGCGCTCGCGCAGGCGGCGCGCCTCGTCGGGGCCGACATCGACCGAGGCGCGGGCGGTGGCGCTGCGCACCGCGGAAGCCAGTTCGCCGAGCGACGGACGCTCTTCGAGCGCGGCCAGGTCGTCGCCCGCGATGCGGCGCGTGGCGCTGCGTGCGCGTTCGTAGGCGATCTCGCGCTCGCTCTCACCCATGGTCGCGCCCGCGAACCCGCGCGGGCCGTAGCTCTTGCCCGCCGCGAGGTCGACGAGCGGCACGATCGCCACGATGAAGAGGACGCCGAGAAGCGCCGCGGGAAACCGCGCGGGCTGCATGGCCGAGGTGACGGCTCCGAAGAGGCCGAGAAGCCGAGCGCCGGATCCTGTCTGCGGGTGAGGCATGGCGTGAATGGTACGGAAAGCCCGCGGCGGCGCGGGGAGCGGCGACCGTCAGGTGGCGAGACGGAGCTCCCGTGCGGCATCGGCGAGGATCCACCGGGAAAGGGCCTCGTCGCGCGCGTGCGTGGCCATCATGTTGCCGAGCAGCGTCTCGGCGTAGAGCGACGCCTCCCCGCTGCCGTCGTCGGCGAGCAGGAACGCGTGGATCGCCCACGGCCTATTGGTCGAGTTGTCGGGCTGGGTGTGCTCGAGATGCCAGCGGAGCGCGTTGGCGAGCCGCGCGCGCAGCGGGTCCGATGCGGCGGGCCCGCGGAGCCTGCAGATGCGGTGTCCCGCGTGGATCGCGGCGAGTTCGCATTCGGCCCAGACCTCGATGGCGAGGAAGGCGTCGGGGGCGAGGATCGGCCCGTTCGCGGCCCTGAGAAGCACAGGCTCGGGGTCGGCCGACGCGTCGCCCGCGAGATGCCGCCAGAGGACCTGCTCGCCCCGCGCTCCTGCGAGGAGCGTCGCGTCGGGCGGCAGGTCGGGAACCTCGCGGCCCTCGGTTCCGCCCGCGAGGCGGTGAAGGTGAACATGCCAATCTGCCGTGCGCATACTGGGTTTTCGCTTGGAGCCTTGCGGACCGATGCTACCGTGAAACCATGCTCATCCGCACGCGGGACGACCAGTCGCGGCTGCACCGGCGCCAGTGCGTCGCGTGCGGGTACTCGGGTCGGTTCGTCGACCGCGCCGCGCAGGAGTCGTGCCCGCGCTGCCAGTGCGATTTCTCGGTGCGGCCGCCCATGTCGTACGCCGAGATGGAGGGCTTCGAGGCGCGCGACCTCGAGGCGGCGCGGGCGCGGCGCATGCGCGCGCTCGACACGCCTGCGGCCACCGAATGGCGCTTGGTCGAGCGTTGGCTCGCGTTTCTGTTTGCGGTCGCGGTCGTGGGAATCGCCGTGATCGCGACGGGCGTCGCGCTGCTTGTCCCGCACTGATCGCGGGGCTGCGGCGTGTTCCGTACACTCCGAGCATGACCACTGCCCAAGGTTCCGTGCCCTCGGTCGACGCGCTGCTTGCGAGCGTCGATGCGTCGTTCGAATCGTCCACGCGCCGCCTTTGTGATTTCCTGCGGATTCCGAGCGTGAGCACCGACCCGTCGTACGACGCCGAGACCCGCCGTTGCGCCGATTGGCTTGTGAACGAGCTGCGCGCCATCGGCTTCGAGGCCGAGGCGGCGAAGACGATCGGGCACCCGATGGTCGTGGCGCACCACCCTGGCGTCGGGCCCGACGCCGCGAAGCGCCCGCGGATCCTGTACTACGGGCACTACGATGTGCAGCCCGCGGATCCGCTCGAACTCTGGAAGAGCCCGCCGTTCGAGCCTGTGATCGTCGACGGGCCGCGCGGCAAGCGCGTGGTCGCGCGCGGCGCGGTCGACGACAAGGGCCAGGTGATGGGGATCGTCGAGGCGCTGCGCGCCTGGCACGCGCTCGCGGGTGGACCGCCCTGCCCCGTCACGCTGATGATCGAGGGCGAGGAGGAGTCGGGCAGCCGCAGCCTCGAGCCGTTCATGCATGCGTCGAAAGAGCGGCTCGCCGCCGATGTGTGCGTGGTCAGCGACACGGGCATGTGGGATGTCGCGACGCCTGCGATCACGACGCGCCTGCGCGGGCTCGTGTACATGGAGGTGACGGTGCACGGCCCGTCGCGCGACCTGCACAGCGGCATGTACGGCGGCGCGGTGCCGAACCCGATCAATGTGCTCGCGCGCATCCTGTCGGAGCTGCACGACAAGGACCGCCGCGTGACGATTCCCGGCTTCTACGACGGGGTTTCCGAGCTCCCGGCCGACACGAAGGCGCAGTGGGAGTCGCTTGGCTTCTCTGACGCGGAGTTCCTTGGCGACATCGGCCTTTCGCAGGGCTTCGGCGAGACGGGGCGCTCGACGCTCGAGCGCACCTGGTCGCGCCCGACCTGCGATGTCAACGGCATCTCGGGCGGCTACGAGGGCAAGGGCGCGAAGACGGTGATCGCGGCGCACGCGACGGCAAAGGTGAGCTTCCGCCTCGTGTCGAGGCAGGACCCCGAGCGCATTGCGGCGGCGTTCAAGCAGTTCGTCGAGGCGCGGCTGCCTGCGGGCTGCCGCGCGGAGTTCGAGAGCCACGGCGCGAATCCTGCGATCGAGGTGAGCGAGAGCTCGCGGTATCTCGGCGCCGCCGAGAAGGGCCTGGCCCGCGTGTTCGGCAAGCCTGCGCTGCGCATCGGCACGGGTGGCAGCATTCCCGCGGTCGGCGCGATCGGGCGGATCCTGGGCATGGATTCGCTGCTCGTCGGCTTCGGGCTCGACGACGATTGCGTGCATTCGCCCAACGAGAAGTTCGAGCTCGCGTGCTACCAGAACGCGATCCGCAGCCATGCGGCGATGCTGGCGGAGTTCGCGGCGCTCGCGCGCTGAGGCTCAGCGCCGGCGGGCGCGGGCATTGGGCAGCGGGATTCGCTGGTGCGCGGCCCGCAGTGCCCGCGTGCGCTGCACGAGGTCGGCATAGCGCTGCGCGTTCTCGATGCGGGAGGCCATCACGCCGAGGATGCAGAGACCTGCGAGGAACGCGGCGGCTGCGGAGACGGCGATGAGGACGGCCATGCCCGGGGCATCGGCCCGCGGCATCGCCGGGTTGAGTGCAACTGCCCGTTCTCGCGGCGTTTGGGCCGATTACACTGCGGCACCCATGACGGTCCGCCGCGTCATCCTTGCGCTTGTCACGATGCTGCCGATTGTTCTCGGCGCCATCGCGCGGGCCGCCGACATCGAGGTGAAGGTCATTCACTTCGGCGCGGGCGATGTGGCGCGCGGCGCGGGCGCGTTCGCGGTGCAGTGCGAGTTCCGCAGCGCGCTCGAGCGCGTGGTCGAGATCGAGGCGGTGCTCGAGCTGCCGAACGCGGACCTCGACATCGCCGAGCATTCGCGCGGCTTCGTGCTGAACCCAGGGCAGGCGCAGCGGCGATGGCTGTACGGCTACCTGCCGCCGATGGGCGAAGGCACGCTGCAGACTTCGATCTTCGAGCTGCGGCTCTACGAACTCGAGGGCGGGCGGCGCGTGCGCGACCTCGGCACGGCGCAGGTGGCGCCGCAGGTCGCGGAGAGCGCCCCGCGCGTGCTCGCGCCCGAGGAAGACGCGATCCTTGTGGTCGGCGCGCGTGGCGCAGGACTCGACATCTACGCGCAGGTTCCGAACGGCGTCTCCACGATCCCCTCGATGAATGTCACGACGGCCATCGCCAACCTGCGCGAGGTCGAGTCGTTTCCCGACCGCTGGGAGGGCTTCGCACCCTTCTCGACGGTGGCGTGGGTGAGCGGCGCGGTCGTGCCGTCGCGGCTTTCGGAGGAGTCGGCGCGCGCGCTCCTCGAATGGACCGAGCGCGGCGGAAACCTGGTGATCGCGCTGCCCGCGGCAGGCGACCCATGGGGCGTCGGCGTCGCGGGGCGGCACGGGCTGAGCGAGGTGCTGCCGTCGAAGGCGCCGACACGCACCGACGATGTGCCCGTGGCGGAGCTGCTGCCCATCCTGTCGGTCGACCCCGTGCTGCGCGCGCCGAACGCGAAGATCCGCCTTGCGACCTTCGACGCGGCGACGCTCGACCGTGGCTGGCGTCCGTTCATGGCGCTGCCGTGCCGCAGGTCGCCGAAGGGAGAGCTCGAGCCGCGCGAGGGCTCGCTTGACGGCGCGCTGGTCGCGATCCGCCGCGAGTATGGGTTCGGCCACATCACGCTGCTCGGGCTCGATGTCGATGAACTCGCGTCGCGGGCGCTGCAGAATCCGCCGATCCCGCAGGGCGATGTGTTCTGGAACCGCATCGTGGGCCGCCGCGCCGATACGCCTTCGGGTGCGGAGTACGCGGCGCTTTCCGATGCGAATCGCCTGTCGACGCGCGGCGGCTACGCGCGCACGATCGGCGAAGGCGACGAGGCGTCGCGCGTGATCAGCCTGACGGGTCAGGCCGCGGTCGGTGCGCTTGCGGCGACGGCGGTGTTCGCCGCCTACTGGCTCGTGGCGGGCCCGCTTGGGTTCGCGCTGCTCAAGCGCGTGCGGCGCGAGCGATGGGCGTGGGTCGCGTATGTGGCCGTGGCGGTCGTGTTCACGGTGGGCATCTGGATGGTCGGCAATGCAGTCGCGGGCCGAACGGCGCGCATTCGCCACATGACCGTGCTCGACATGGTCGAGCGTGCGCCTGGTGAGAGCGATGTCACCAGGCCGCAGCCGAAGCGCGCGACGGGCTGGCTGTCGCTCTTCGTGCCGCAGTACGGGACCACCACCGTCGCGCTCGACCCAGAGGGCGAGACGGGCGCGCGCAACACGCTGGCGTCGTGGCGTGCGTCGGCGAGCGACGCGGAGGGATTCCCGAACCGCGAGCGCTACCGCATGCCAGTCGACTCCCCCGCTTCGATCGAGCTTCCCGCGCGGTCGACCGCGATCGACCTCGAGTCGCGCTGGACGCCTGCCGTTTCCGAGCAAGCCCGTGCGCGCGACGGTCACCCGCGGCGAGAGCGCGCTCACGATCAGCGTCGAGGGCGAGCTGCAGCACCAGCTTCCTGCGGCGCTGAACGATGTCGTGGTCGTCCATGTGTGGCCCGCGCGGAACCCGCTGCCCGCGCTCGGCTCGGATCGGCCGCCGACGCGCATCTTCCCGGGGCAGTTGCCGAACCGCGGCGTGATGCGCAGCATCGAGCGCTGGAATCCAGGCGCGGCGCTCGACCTCTCGGAGGTGCTGCCGACGGCGTCGCTCAACGACCGCGCACAACTCGACCGAGACTTCCGCACGACCTACTACGACCCGCTCTACAAGTCGCTCTCGCAGTTCGGCGGCATCGGGCCGTTGACGCAGGATCCCATCGCCGTGGCGCGCGTGCTGCCGATGCTCAGCATGTACGGCATGCTCACGCCGCCCGACTATCTGCAGAATCCGCCGTCGTCGCCCGAGGTGCTGCGCATGAGCCGCGCCGACATGCGCGAGCTCGACCTCTCGTGCTGGCTTACGCAGCCGTGCCTCATCGTGATGGGTGTGCTCGACGAGGTTCCGCTGCCGTACCCGCTCACGGTCGATGGCGACGAAGTCGAGAGCTCGGGGCAGGTGTTCGTGCGCTGGATCATGCCGCTGCCCGACGCCGTGGAATGGATCGTGCCCGACCGCGTGCCGATGGGCGCGGTGCGGCCGGGCGCGAGAGAGGTGAAGGACGCCGCCAAGCCCGACGACGCGGGAGGATCGGAATAAGCCATGCCGATGATCGAGACGATCAACCTCACGAAGAAGTACGGCGATTTCGTCGCGCTCGACAACCTCAACCTGACGATCGACGAAGGCACCTGCTTCGGCTTCATCGGGCCGAACGGCGCCGGCAAGACGACGACGATCAAGATCCTGGCCACGCTGCTCAAGCCGACCTGGGGCGAGGCGCGCATCGACGGGAAGGTGGTCGGCTACCAGAACCACCTGATTCGCCCGCTGATCGGCTATGTGCCCGACTTCATGGGCGCGTACCAGGACATGACGGTGAGCGAGTACCTCGAGTTCTTCGCGGCGTGCTACCAGGTGCCCGCGGCGCGGCGCGAGAAGACGATCGGCGAGGTGCTGGCGCTGACCGACCTCTCGCACAAGACCGAGACCGAGGTGAACGGCCTGTCGCGCGGCATGCAGCAGCGGCTTGCGGTGGCGCGCGTATTGATCCACGACCCGAAGGTGCTGCTGATGGACGAGCCGAGCTCGGGCCTCGACCCGCGGGCGCGCATCGAGATGCGCGAGCTGCTGAAGGAGCTTCGGCGCATCGGGAAGACGATCCTGATCTCGTCGCACATCCTGTACGAGCTCGCGGACCTCTGCAACGCGGTGGGCGTGATCGAGCAGGGAAAGCTGGTGTTCGCGGGCGCGGTGAGCGACCTGATGCAGCGGGCGAAGGTCGGGAAGGTCGTGCAGATCTCGGTCGAGGCGCGCACCGAGGAGGCTGCGGCGCTCCTCAAGGGCGTTCGCGGCGTGGCCAAGGTCGAGATCGCGGTCGAGGAGGGTGGCAAGCGGATGGACATCCAGCTCGAGCCCGACGCCGAGATCGCGGCCAGCGAGCTTGCGGCGCGGCTTCTTGCGCAGGGCTATCGGCTGTCGCGGCTGCAGCCCGAGCTGACCTCCTCGGAGTAGACTGCGGTCATGGCGACGCGGGCCCTTCTCATCGCGAACATGGACAAGCCCGAGGCGGCGCGCACCGCGGATGCGGCGCAGCCGATCGTCGCGCGGCATGCCGAGGTCGTGCGGGTCGCGGCGGGAGACGAGCCGCTGCCTGGGAACATGTCGTTCGACATCGCGGTGATCGTGGGCGGAGACGGCACGCTGATCTCGCAGACGCGACGGCTGGTTGCGCACGGGAAGCCGATCGTCGGCATCAACGCGGGGCGGCTCGGGTTTCTCGCGGAGTTCGATGTGGCGGACCTCGAACGCCATGCGCCGCTCGTGTTCGGAGCGAAGCCGCCGATGCGCGAGCGCATGCTGCTGGCGGTCGAGGTCGTGCGCGATGGCGTCGTGCGTGAGTCGGGCGTTGCGATCAACGACGCCGTCGTGACCGCGGGCGCGCCGCACCGCATGATCGAGGTGGCCATGTCGGTCGACGACGACCAGCAGGGCGTCGAGATCACGGGCGACGGCGTGATCGTGGCGACGCCGACGGGCTCGACCGCCTACAGCGCGAGCGCGGGCGGGCCGATCGTGCACCCCGATGTGGCGGGCATCACCGTCACGCCGATCTGCGCGCAGAGCCTGGCGTTCCGCCCCGTGGTGATCGGTGCGCACGAGACGGTGTCGTTCTCGATGCGCCGCGTGAACGAGGGAACCTGCGTGATCCTCGACGGCCAGCGCCACCTGAAGGCCGAGCGCGGCGACACGGTGCGCGCGCACAGGCACGACCGCGCGGCGCTCTTCGTCGCCAACCCCTCGAACCGCTACTGGGACGCCCTCCGCGCCAAGATGCGCTGGGCGGCGCCGCCGTCGTACAGGGCGTGATTCGGCCGCGTTGGGGTACGACTTTCGCTATCTTCCGCAGGCCATGATCGACCTGAAGGACCTGCGAGAGAACCCCAACAAGTACCGCCACAGCGTGCGCGACAAGTGCATGGATGTGGATGTGGACCGGCTGCTCGCGCTCGACGAGGCGCGGCGGGCGATCCTCACGCGGATGGAGGGCGCGCGCTCGGAGCAGAACAGGATCTCGAAGGAGATCGGCCCGAAGATGGGCCAGCTGAAGGGCAAGATCAAGGGCGCTGCGGGCGACGAGAAGGAGAAGCTCGAGATGGAGCTTGCCTCGCTCGAGGCGAAGCCTGCCGAGCTCAAGGCGCTCGTCGCCGAAGAGGAGCGTCGGCTCGCGGCGATCGAGCCCGAGTTCCACGCGCTCTGGCTGCAGGTGCCGCAGCCCCCCGCGGCCGATGTGCCGCGCGGCAAGGGCAGCGAGGACAACAAGGAGATTCGCCGCTGGGCGCCCGCGGGCTGGGACTTCGCGAAGTCGTTCGCCGAGAACCGCGGCTTCAAGCCGCGCACGCACCTCGAGCTCGTGAAGATGCACGGCCTCGTCGACTTCGAGCGCGGCGTGAAGATGTCGGGCACGCGCCACTATGTGCTCACGGGCCTCGGCATGCGCCTCCACCAGGCGGTGCTTCGCTACGCCGTCGACTTCATGGCCGACAAGCGCGGCTTCACGCCGATGGGCATCCCCGTCATCGTGAAGGAGGAGTGCATGGTCGGCACGGGCTTCTTCCCCGCGGGGCGCGAGCAGGCGTACCACATCGAGGAATCGAAGCGCGGCTCGGGCCACGACCTCTATCTGACGGGTACGGGCGAGGTCGGCCTGATGGGACTGCACGCCGACGAGATCGTTTCCGCAGAGCAGCTGCCGCTCAAGTACTGCACCGTGTCGACCTGCTTCCGTCGCGAGGCGGGCGCCGCGGGCAAGGACACCGCGGGCCTCTACCGCATCCACCAGTTCGACAAGGTCGAGCAGGTCGTGGTCTGCAAGGCCGACGATGCGGAAAGCCGCGCGTGGCACAGGCAGATGATCGAGTCGGTCGAGATGATCCTGCAGTCGCTGGGTCTTGCGTACCGCCTGCTCCAGTGCTGCACGGGCGACCTCGGCGTGAAGAACGAGGACATGATCGACATCGAGAGCTGGATGCCTGGCCGCGGTGCGAATGGCGCCGATGGTGCGCCGACGGGCGAGTTCGGCGAGACGCACTCGGCGAGCCGCCTGAACGACTTCCAGTGCAGGCGCCTGAACCTGCGCTACAAGGACGAGACGGGGAAGACCCGCTTCGCCTACGCGCTGAACAACACGGTGGCGGCGAGCCCGCGCATCCTGATTCCGCTGCTCGAGATGCATCAGCAGGCCGATGGCTCGGTGACGGTGCCCGAGGCGCTGCGGCCCTACATGGGCGGCATCGCGAAGATCGGCTGATTCCGCGTCATGCGGTGCATGCTGGCGCGTTCGGGCGTCGACCACGCCGAAGGAGGCCACATGCATCGAACGCTTGCCGCCCTGCTCACTTCGCTCTGCGCCGCGCTCGCGGGCGCGCAGGCGCCGCCGCCTGATGGTGGGATGCCCGAGGGTCCGCCGCCGTTCGGGCCGGGCTTCGGCCCTCCTGGTGGCGACATGGGGCCGGGCGGGGCGAACGCGGTCGAGCGCAAGATCCTCAAGCGGTTCGACAAGGATGGCAACGGGAGGCTCGAAGGCGCCGAGCGGGATGCCGCGCGTCAGGAGCTGAAAAAGTCGCCACAGCCAGGCCGAGGCGGACGCGGCGGCATGCGGCCAGGCGATGGCCCTCCTGGCGCCGGCAGGCCAGGCGGCGCGGGCGCAGGCAATCGCAACGAGCCGAAGCCGGGACCGAAGGTCTCGCCCGCCGAGGCGCGGAGCTACCCCGAGGCGCCCCTCTTCGCGCCCGAGGTCGTGCGCACCGTGTTCCTCGACTTCGATGTGGCGAACTGGGAGGAGGAGCTCGAGCTCTTCCACAACACCGACGCGGATGTGCCCGCGACGATGACCGTCGACGGCAAGCGCTACGAAGGCGTGGGCGTTCACTTCCGCGGCGCGTCGAGCTACATGATGGTGCCGCGCGGGTCGAAGCGGTCGCTCAACATCGCGGTCGACCACACCGACCCGAAGGCGACGCTCCTTGGCCAGAACACGCTCAACCTTCTGAACGCGAACGGCGACGCGTCGATGATGTCGTCGGTGCTGTACGCGCATCTCGCGCGGCCGCACATCGCGGCGCCGCGCGCCAACTTCGTTCGGGTCGTCGTGAACGGCGAGTCGTGGGGCGTGTTCGTGAATGTCGAGCAGTTCAACAAGGCGTTCCTGCGCGAGCATTGGCCGCAGTTCGAGGGCGAGGGCGCGCGCTGGAAGGTGAGCGGCTCGCCGCGCGGCTCGGGTGGCCTCGACTACCGCGGCGAGGACCTCGACGAGTATCGCCCTCGCTACGAGATCAAGACGAAGGACCGCGAGAAGGACTGGGCGGCGCTGGTCGATCTTTGCGAGAAGCTCAGCGAGACGCCGATCGAGAAGCTCGAGGAGACGCTGCGGCCGATCCTCGATATCGACGGCGCGCTGTGGTTCCTCGCGCTCGATGTCGCGACGGCGAACTCCGACGGCTACTGGATCCGCGCGAGCGACTACTCGATCTACCGCGATCCGAAGGGCGTCTTCCACCTCGTGCCGCATGACATGAACGAGGCGTTCAAGGCGTCGCATGGCGGGCCGGGCGGGCCTGGAGGACCCGGCGGCATGCGTGGGCGCGGCATGCGCCCAGGAGCA
>JAJTGK010000085.1:8199-18325 GCA_021297815.1 Planctomycetaceae bacterium | reverse complement strand
GGCCGTTGGCGAGAAGCGTGGCGCACACGATTCCTGACATGGACGCGGTGGATGTCACGAAGCTCGTGACCTACGAGACCATGTCGGGTTCGCCACCGATGTACGCGTGGGACGGTCCCTATCACTTGACGCGCTACGGGTTCGAGGAGGTGGGCAAGCGGCTGGTGCACGCGGCGCTCTGCCATGCGGCGCCCGCGGACATCGTTCCCGATGGATCGGTGGGGCCGGCGGACCTCGCGTCGTTGCTCGGTAGTTGGGGCCTGTGCGGCGCTCAGCACGGTTTCGTCGCGGCCGACGTCGACCGCGATGGCTGCGTCGGCGCGAATGACCTTGGATTGCTGCTCGCAGCGTGGGGCGGCGACGGGCGGTAGTCGCTCGGTGGCCGAGGGCGCCATCAGCGGCGGCTGGGCCTGAAGCATGCGGCGCAGGTCGCGACGAATTCGGTGGCGCCGCCCACGATGATGCGGTCGGTGGTGGCGACGAGGCGTTCGCTGTGCGTGCTCGGTGCGCCGCAGCGGGCGCAGGTGCCGCGAAGGCGAACGACTTCGGTGGCGCGGGGAAGGAGCTCGTCGAACGGCGTGAAGATCTCGCCGAAGTGGTCGAGGTCGCAGCCTGCGACGACGATGGCGACGCCGCGGGCGCGCAGCGCGTCGATGGGTGCGACGGCGTCGCGTGCGAAGAAGTGGATCTCGTCGATGGCGACGAGGTCGGCCTCGGTGCGCGCGACTTCGTCGAGCGTGGCGACGGGCTGCGCCGCGACGCGCGTACCCGTGTGCGTGACGATGTGGCTTGGGCTGTAGCGGTGGTCGCGCGCGGGTTTCACCACCAGCACCCGAGCGCCCGACGCCGCCGCGAGGGCGATGCGGCGCTGGAGTTCGGTCGTCTTGCCCGCGAACATGGGGCCGCAGACGACGGTGAGCGACGCGACGGTGGGAGAGGTCACGGTGCGAGGATAACCTCCGCCGATTTGAGGGTTTCGCGCCACGGGGCCGCGGTACGGGTCGTGCGAACGGCGCGTGGCGGTGTCAAAAAGGCGAACTGCCGGCGGACACCCACGGCGAGCAAGAAAATCGTGTCTTCCGCGAGCCTTCTTTCATTTCTTAGTTAGATTCGGGACACCCGCGCCGCCATGGTGGCTGCGCGCGGGATCTTCGAGTCCTGCCATGCATCGCCCGCTGACCATCGCTGCCGCCTTCGCACTCGCCCTCTCGCCCTTCGCCGGCATCGACCGACCTGCGTTCGCGCAGACGGGTTCATGCGTCGGCGACATCAACCGCGACGGCCGCATCGAGGGGTCCGATCTCTCGGCGCTGCTGGTCAAGTGGGGACCGTGCCCGGGCAACCAGTGCGGGGCCGACCTCACCGCGGACGGCGTCGTGGACATGATCGATGCCACGACCCTCTTGACGAACTGGGGCATCTGCACGCCGTCGATCTCGCTGTTGATGCCTGCGAACGGGCCTGTCGTGGGAGGCACGGTGCTCACCATCACGGGGCAGTCGTTCTACGAGGTGAGTTCGGTCACGATCGGCGGCGTCGCGGCCGCGGGGTTCACGATCCTGAGCCCGACGACCATGTCGGTCGTGGTGCCGCCCGGCACGGTCGGGTTTAAGACGGTGTCGATCACGACGCCCGGCGGCACCGTGAACGCGACCAACGCCTTCCGCTACACAGATCCCACCTGGTTCACGGTGCTCGAGCAGAGCCCCAACCCCGCGGTGGTGACGAACAAGGCGATTCGGCAGCGGATCATCGAGGCCGCGTATCCGTGGCGCGTGCGTGACAACGCGAGCGGCATCGAGATGCTGCTTGTGCCGCCAGGGGCCTTTCAGATGGGTTGCTCGGCCTCCAACGCGTGGCCGTGCACGGAGCGCGAGTCGCCCGTGCACGCCGTGACGCTGACGAGCTCGTTTTATGTCGGCCGGTACGAGGTGACGCAAGGCGAGTGGAAGGCGCGGATGGGCACGAACCCTTCGTACTTCCAGCCCTCGAACGGATTTCCCGAGAACCTGATGCGGCCGGTCGAGAGCATCAACTACTTCCAGTCGCAGTCGTTCATGACCTCGACGGGGCTGCGCTTCCTGACCGAGGCCGAGTGGGAGTACTCGTGCCGCGCGGGCACGACGACGGCGTTCCACAGTGGTCCTGGGTTTCCGAACGGCACCTCGAGTGACGCGCTTCTCTCGGTGATCGCGTGGGGCCCTGGCAGCGCGCAGGCCCCCCAGACCGTGGGCACGAGAGCGGCGAACGCGTTCGGCCTGCACGACATGCTTGGCAATGTGTTCGATTGGGTGAAGGACTGGTGGGACACATATCCCTCCACGCCGCAGATCAACCCACCTGGGCCAGCCGCGGGAACGGTTCGGCTGCTGCGCGGCGGTGCGTACTCCACCTTCTCGCTGCCTGATGGGTTCCCCGCGCGGAGCTCGGCGCGGCAGCTGTACTTCCCTGAGTACGACGGCCCCAACATCGGGATTCGCGTGGCGCGAACGCCTTGAGTGTTGCGCCGTGGTCGGCCGCGAAACTTGAACGCCCCGGGGCGGATTCGAACCGCCGACCACGCGCTTAGAAGGCGCGTGCTCTATCCAACTGAGCTACCGGGGCTCCTGAGGTTCCATCGTATCGGCGGTGGTCGCCGCGTCCTGTGAGAAGAGGGGAAGCGGGGGCGCGGCGGCAGGCGCGGCGTGTCCCGCTTCGGCGGGCTTGGGCGGAATGAGGCCGTACCCGACGCCGCGGCAGGAGGCGACGGCGAGGTTGCGGAGAAGGCGCTGGCGTCGGGGCTCGGGGGTGCCGAGATGCGACGGAGCGACGCGCAGCGAGCAGGGAAGCGGCTCGCCCGCGACGGGCTCCCAGGACTTGCGCAGCGCGCGCGGGTCGACCTCGGCAAGGCCCCAGCCTGCGGGGACTTCGCGCGGGCGGAGAAGGCCCGTGGGCGACATGATCACGAGGTGGTCGGCGGTGCGCCATCGCGCGAGCTGCGCGAACTTCGTGTCGATGCCGAGCTTGGCGTCGATCGCCGCGAGTTCGTCGAGGACATTGCGGTAGGCGGTGATGCGGCTCTGGCCGAACTCCCAGATCGCGAGTTCCTCGAACAGGCTCGAGCCTTCGACGCGCAGGTGCGACTCGCGGACCTTCACGCGGAGTTCCTCGATCACCGCGCGGCGCTCGAGGAGATACGCCTTGCGCTTCGCGAGTTCGGCGGGGTCGGCGTCGTCCGAGGCGAAGTCGGCGCGCGACTGCTTGCATTCGACCGCGATGACACGCGGCGCGCGCGGGTCGCCCTGCGGCGGCCCGAAGGCCTCGACCGCGCGCGGATCATCGGCGTGGTCGAGCCATCCGAGCGCGTCGAAGCGGTAGCGATGGAAGGGGCACGAGACCTCGAGCGCGACCGCGCGGCATCCGACCGCGCGCAGCCACGCGAGGGCGATGTCCTTCAACTGGAGATGGCGCTTCGTCTCGGGCAAGTGGTGTGTGGGGAATCGGGGTCGTGAAAAGAACGCGCGCGCAGGTGTTCCATGCGCGCGCGTGCAGGTTGTGCAGCAGATCCGGCGCGGTCGGGCTACCGGCTGTCTCTCGTGAGCGGGGTGTAGGTCTCGCGTTCGCCGCGGCCGCGCAGCGGATAGTCCTTGCGCAGCGGGTGGCCTGGGTAGTCCTTCCACATCAGGATGCGGCGCAGGTCGGGGTGTCCGCGGAAGCGGATGCCGTACATGTCGTACACCTCGCGCTCGGTCCACTCGGCGCCAGCCCAGAGATCGCACGCGCTGTCGATCTCGAGCGCGGGATCCTCCTCGATGCCCGAGGTGTCGACCGAGGGCTCGAGGTAGCACTTCACGCCGATGCGGAGCTCGTGCTTGTGGCTGTGCAGGAGATACAGCACCGCAAAGCGGCCGGGCTGCTTGGCGGGGTACTTGAGGTAGTCGATGCCGACGACATCGGTGAGGAAGTTGAAGTCAAGGCGCGGGTCGTCGCGCAGTTGACGCAGCACATCGTGCATGCGGTCAGGCGGGCAGATGACGGTGGTCAGGCCACGGAACTCGGTGGCCATGAACTTGATCTGCGGGAACGCCTCCTTGAGGACAGGAAGCGAGGGGTGGTCGAGGACGGGCTTGTCGGCCATGGCGCCGAGTATACGGTGCCTGGCTCGTGCCAGGCAGTGCCAGGCACTGCACGGCACGTGCCAGGCACGGTCCGAGGGTGGCGGGGGGCACAACTGTCGAACCGAGTTCGGAACCTGTTTCCCAGGCCCTTTTTGCGATCGCTGGGCGCGGCGCATCGGCCATGGGGCCGGTGCCTGGCACGTGCCAGGCAGTGCCAGGCACTGCACGGCACGTGCCAGGCACCGATCGGGGCCACGCGCGAGCGAGAATGTTCCACGCCCGTTCCAGGGCCTCGGACGAAAGTCGCGAGCGACCATCACGCGCGAGCGAAGATGTCTGAGGCCCGTTCCAGGGCCTCGGACGAAAGTCGCGAGCGACCATCACGCGCGAGCGAAGATGTCTGAGGCCCGTTCCAGGGCCTCAGACGAAAGTCGCGAGCGACCATCACGCGCGAGCGAAGATGTCTGAGGCCCGTCTCAGGGCCTCAGACGAAAGTCGCGAGCGACCATCACGCGCGAGCGAAGATGTCTGAGGCCCGTCTCAGGGCCTCAGACGAAAGTCGCGAGCGACCATCAATGCCTGAACCGACGCACGCCCGTCAGCAGGCATGTCACGCCGCGTTCGTTGCACAGCTTGAAGGTGTCTTCGTCGCGCTTCGACCCACCCGGGTGGACGATGCACTTCACGCCTGCCTCGATCAGCAGGCGCGGTCCGTCGTCGAAGGGGAAGAACGCATCGCTCGCGGCCACCGCGATACCTGCGCCTTCCCTCGCGCGCGCGCCCGACTTCTCGATGGCGTTGCGGCAACTCGCGACGCGATCCATCTGCCCTGCACCTGCGCCGAGCAGCTGTCCGTCGCGGCCGATGCACACGGCGTTCGACTTGAGGTGCTTCACCACCGCGGTCAGGAACGCCGCGTCGCGCAGCACGGCCGCGCTGGGCGCGGGGCCTGCGGCCAACTGGAACTCGCTCGCATGGATCGCGTGCGTGTCGGCTTCCTGCGCAAGGAACCCGCCCGCGATCGATCGCACAAGCACCGACTTCGGCGCAGCCGACACGGGGCCCACCGCAAGCAGCCGCGCGTTCTTCCAGCGGGCCTGCAGCAGCGCGAGCGCCTCGGGCTCGTAGCCCGGGGCCACCACGACCTCGAGGAACTTCTCGCCCGCCACGATCTCCTCGGCCGCGGCGCGGTCGACCGTCGCGTTCAGCGCGACGATGCCGCCGAAGGCCGCAAGCGGGTCGCCCGCGTACGCGCGCGCGAAGGCCTCGCGCAGCGACCCCGCGAGCGCGGCGCCGCATGGATTCGTGTGCTTCACCACGACCGCACCCGCCATGTCGGGCGCGACCTCGCGCATGTCCTGCACCAGTTCGAGCGCCGCGGCGGCGTCGAGCAGGTTGTTGTACGAAAGCGGCTTTCCGTGCAGCAGCTCCGCGCCCACCACATTCGGCCCGCGGTAGGTCGGGTCGCGGTACACGGCGGCCGCCTGATGCGGGTTCTCGCCGTAGCGGAGCTCGCCCTCGTTCACGCCGCGCAGCTCGAACACGGGCGGAAAGCGGTTGCCCGCGCGCTGGCTCATCCACGCGGCGATCGCGGTGTCGTACGCCGCGGTGCGCGCGAAGGTCGCGCCCGCGAGCGTGCGCCGCAGTTCGAGCGTGGTCGCGCCGTCGTTCTTCGCCATCTCGCTGGCCACGCGGTCGTACTGCGACGGATCGGTGACCACCGTCACGAACTCATGGTTCTTCGCGGCCGACCGCAGCATCGACGGGCCGCCGATGTCGATCTGCTCGATCGCCTCGTGCTCCTGCACGCCCTCGCGCCGCACGGTCATCTCGAAGGGGTAGAGGTTCACGCACACGAGGTCGATCGGCGCGATTCCGTGCTCCTCCATGGCCTTGACATGTTCGGCGACATCGCGGCGCCCGAGCAGGCCGCCGTGCACGCGCGGATGCAGCGTCTTCACGCGGCCGTCCATCATCTCGGGGAAGCCCGTGAGCTTCTCGATCGGCGTCACGGGAATGCCCGCCGCCGCAAGCGCGGCCGCGGTGCCGCCTGTCGAGACGATGTCGACGCCCATCGATGCGAGCGACTTCGCGAAGGGGATGAGATCGCGCTTGTCGCTGACCGAGATCAGCGCACGACGAACGCGGACAAGTCCAAGCATGGCGAGGTCCTCGGAGGGCGCCGTTCAGCCGTTCGAAGCGGCCTGGTCGGCGTTTTCATCGGCAGGCGCCGCAGCGGTGGCGGGGGACGCCTTCGCGACGGGCGAGAGCTTCTCGATGCGGCCGTCGGCGCCGTACGCGAGGTAGCCGCCGTCCTCGAGCGAACCCGCGACGAGCTTCGTCACCGCAGGAAGCTCGAACGAGCCCTTCGTGTAGCCCTTCGCCGCGTCGACCATGGTCACGCGGCGATGCTCGTTGCACCAGAAGACAAGCGTGTTGCCCTCGAGCGCGATCGGGCGGCCGCTCACATCCTGATTCTTCCAGCGCACCACGCCGTTCAGGTTGTCGCCCGCGTCCTGCGCGAACGCGACAAGACCCTCGCCAGGAATGCGCTGCAGCACCATGTCGCCCGCGCAGACGGGCGGCGTGGTGAGCGAAACCTGCGTGAAGTACTTCCAGTTCGTCGAGCCGTCGCCGAGATCGAGCGCGTAGAGATACTGGTCGTCGCTCGCGACGAACGCCGTGTCGTTGTCGATCGCCGCCGACGCGGTCATGCCTGCGAGAAGCTCGCGCGACCACATCAGCTTGCCCGTCTCGGCGTCGTATCCCGCCACCGTGCCGTTCGTCGAACCCGCGACCACGACGCCGTCGCCCACCGTCGGCATCGCCATGATGGCCGACTGCTTGCGGTGCGTGCCGTCGACGATGGCTGCCTTGCGCACGAAGCCCGTCGCTGCGGTCAGCCACACGACCTCGCCCGAGCGCGTGCCGTAGATGATCGCGCCCGCGCCAAGCGTGGGGAGCGTGTTCGGCGCATATCGAAGGTTCGCCTTCGAGACGATCTCGCCGCTCTCGAGGTCGAGCGTCCACACGCCCGTGTCAGCGAGCACGACCACGCGCGGCTGGGCCTTCAGCCCGAGCACCATCACCTGCAGATCAAGGATCTTGTCGACCGCGAGGCCCGCCGACGCCGTCCAGCCGATGTCACCCGTCGAGGGGCGCACCAGGGTGACTTCGTTGCGGGTGTTCAGCGCGAACACGCCCGCGGGGCTCGAGGCGACCATGCGGATCGACTCGCCCGCGGGGGTCGGGACGGTCGCCTGCCACGCGACGCGGCAGCCGAGCTTGTCGGCCATGGCGGGCGAGATGAGGTACGCCGCCTCGACGGCCGCGACATCCTTCGCGACGCGGTCGGCCGCCTTCTCGGAGGCGCCGCCCGACTGTGCCTGCGCGGGGCTCAGGGTGGCCAGCGCGGCCGCGGTTGCGAGAAGGAAGGTCGAGGTCGCCGAGTATGCGGTCATCAGGGGGCTCCAACGGCCAAGGGCCGAGTAACGGAGTGTCCCCGAGGGGGGGCCGAGCGTCAAGCGACAGGACGAGCGGCCGCGGAACCCTGCGCGCCCGCCCGCCCCGAGGCCGCCATGCCCTATCCTCGCGCCGTGTTCACAGGCCTCGTCCAAGCCGTCGGCAGGGTCGAGTCGGTCCGCCCGAGCGCCGCGACGACGCGGCTTTCGGTGCGAATCGACGGGTGGCCGCATCGCCCCGAGCAGGGTGCATCGATCAGCGTGAACGGCTGCTGCCTGACCGTGGTCGAACCCGCGACCGACGCGCGCCCCGTGCTTGGCTTCGATGTCATTCCGCAGACGCTCGCCGTGACCAGCCTCGGCGGGCTCCGCGAGGGGTCGGGCGTCAACCTCGAGCACGCCGCGACGCCCACGACCTTTCTCGGCGGGCATGTGGTGCTCGGCCATGTCGACGGGCTCGCCACCGTGTCCGAGGTGCGCACCGAGGGCGAGTGGCGCGTGCGCCTCCGCCTTCCTGGCGACCTCGCGCGCCATGCCGTCGACAAGGGCTCGGTCGCGCTCGACGGCGTCTCGCTCACCATCGCGAAGGTCGAGGGCGACACGATCGATGTCTGCCTGATTCCCGAGACGCTCGCGAAGACGAACCTCGGCGAACGCCGCGCGGGCGACACGCTGAATGTCGAGGTCGACTACCTGTCGAAGCTCGTCGCGCGCCAGCTCGAATGGATGAAGGTGCGCTGACGCGCCCGAGGGTCACGCCGCGACGCGCAGCGCGGCCGATTCCTCGACCGAGATGCAGAGGAGCGTCAGGTCGTCCTGCTGGTGCAGCGACCCAGAGTGCGCGTCGAGCCGCGCGCCGAGGCGCTGCACGAGCTCCTCGGGGTCGAGCACGCCCGACAGCTCGCCGAACTCCTCGATGTGCCGCGCCTGCCCGCCGTCGTTGAAGGCCTGTTCGAAGCCGTCGGAATAGAAGAGCAGCCTGTCGTTCGGCTCGAGTTCGACCTCGACCTCGTTGTAATACTCGTCGGGGAAGACGCCGAGAAGCCCGCCATCGACCTCGATCGTGCGCGGCGCCGCGCCAGGCCGCAGCAGCACCGCGGCGGGGTGGCCCGCGATCGCGAGCCGCATGCGGCGCGTGCGGCAGTCGAGGAGCGCCGCGATCGCCGTCGCGAATCGCGTCGTCGAGCGCTGCTGCGCCACGAGCCGCGCGTTCGCGCGCGCGAGCGTTTCGCACGGGCCGAGCACGCGCAGCGCGGCGCCCGTGCGTTCGGTCGTCTCGAGCGATCGGCACACGGCCATCCCGAGCAGCGCCGCAGGAATGCCATGCCCGACCGCGTCGGCGAGGAAGATCGAGAGTTGGTCGTCGTCGACCTGCTCGATGCTGAAGACATCGCCCGACACCTGCGCCAGCGGCCGGTACAGCGAGGTCACGCGCACGCCGTGGAGCGGCGGCAGGGGTTCGGGCAGGAAGTCGCGCTGGACGAGCGCCGCGAGCTGCAGTTCCTCGTTGCGCTCCTCGAGCTCGCCGCGCATCGACGACACGATGCGCCCGAGCAGCGACAGCTCGCGTCGCGCCTCGCGCAGGCTCGAGGTGCACGAGAGCATGCCGCGCAGGAAGGCCACGAGGTCCTCGTGGGCCCTCGCGTTCGTGAAGATCTCCGATGCTCCGCGCGGCGGGTGCCCCGCAAGCTCGTCGCTCACCACGACAAGCCGCGTGGCCGTCATCTGCTCCGACTCGCCGCCGCTCCGCTCGAGGGATTGCAGCGATGTCTCGACCGCGGCCAACGCCGCGTCGCCACCCGCGGGGGCGAACAGCACCGCGACCTCGGCGTCGATCTGCACCGCCGCGCCATCTGCTGTCCGAAGGGTGTTGAGCGAGAGGTGGAAGGGCGCCTGTCCGCCAAGGGCACGCTCGAGCGTGTCGCGCCATGCGGCAGCGTCGCCCCGGGTCTCCTCGGTGCTGATAAGAGCGATGCGGGCGGCGGCTCGGGAATTGCCCATGGGACATCGGCGCGCACACGCGCTCCGTGTCGGGGCATCGGCTTACTTGGCGAGCCGCTTGAGGGCCTCGCGGTCGAATTCAGCGCGCGAACCCCTGTTCACGCCGAGCGGGGCCAGCGTGCCTGGAGCGACCTCGAGCACGAACTGCGCGGGGTACACCGACGGGTAGCCCTTCAGCCGAGCGAGGTAGGCCTCCTCGGTCTCGTCGGCGCGCTGCAGTTCCTCCTTCGGCATCGTGTGCACGGCCGTCACGAAGCCGAACGGATCGATGAACGCGATGTCGAGGTCCATGATGCAGCGCCGCATCCAGAAGCGCCGCACCTCGGAGTCGGGGAACGCGAACAGCATGCCCTCGGTCGGCCCGAGGCTGGCGACGCCGCCGAGACCCTGTTCGCGCGACGCGGTGTCGACCGCCAGCTTGCAGTCGAAGGTCTTGCCGCCCACGGTGACCTTCATGGTGGTCGGCGGCGCCGAAGGGCCGCACGAGGCGAGGGGCACGAGGCTGGCCAGGCACGCCAAGGCGGCGTAGAGGGCGGTTCGCATGAGGGGATGAGACGCGTTCGGAGC
>JAJTGK010000085.1:0-8156 GCA_021297815.1 Planctomycetaceae bacterium | reverse complement strand
GCCGAACACGGTGGGCGCCGCGCGCTGCCGCGCCGCCGAAGCGCGCAGCGCCTCGGGCGTGGCGAGGTCGACGAACGCCCGCACCGAGAGCGGCGCGAGCGCGTCGACGAGCCCGAGGCTTGCGGCGCACCAGCCGATCACGCGCTCGGCGCGCACGCCTTCGTCGCGCAGCGCGGCCAGCGCATGCGCGCCATGCCGCTTGGCCAGCCGCTTTCCGTCGTCGCCATGGACGAGAGGCAAGTGCCACCACCGTGCGTGCGCAAGCCCGAGCGCCCGCGCCACGACCTGCTGCCGCGCGGCGCTTGCCAACAGGTCGTCGCCGCGCACGACATCGGTCACGCCGTGCCGCGCATCGTCGACGACCACGGCCAGCTGGTACGCGGGTGCGCCGAACTTCGTCCAGAGCACCATGTCGCCCACCTCGAGCCCAGGGTCGAAGCTGTGGCGGCCGAGCAATTCGTCGTGCACCGCTTCCGCCGCAGGGTCGATGCGCAGGCGCCAGTTCGCCTCGCGCGACGCGTCGAATGCGCGCGGCCACGGCGTGGGCGGGCGGAGGCTCGGCGGGTAGCGCGTCTCGCCGTCGTCGGCATGCGGCGCGCTGGCCGCCGTGCGGATCTCGCTGCGCGAGCGCGTGCACGGGAACACAAGCCCCGCCTCCGCGAGCCGCGCTATCGCCGCGCGGTAGGGCGAGAGATCCGCCGACTGCACCTCGGGCGCGCCATCCCAGTCGAGCCCGAGCCAGCGGAGGTCCGCGATCGACGCCTCGTGCGCGCCGTCCTTCACGCGGCCCGCATCGAGGTCCTCGAGCCGCAGCACGACCCTCCAGCCTTCGCGGCGCGAGAGCGCCCAGGTCGCGAGGAAGGTCCGCGCGTTGCCCACATGCAGCGCGCCCGACGGCGTCGGGGCGAGCCGGGTGGTGCGGGCGGGCGACGGGCCGTCGTGGGCCATGCGCGGAAGGTAGGCGCGCGGCAGTACACTCTCAACCATGGCTCCTGTGAAGCTCTCCGATACCGAGGTCGAGGCTCGGCTCGACACGCTCCCCGACTGGTCGCGCCCTGGCGAGGAGATCCAGCGCACCTACCGCTTCAAGGACTTCGTCGAGGCGATGGCGTTCGTCGCCAAGGTCGCCGACCGCGCCGAGGCGGTGCAGCACCACCCCGACATCCTGATCCGCTGGAACCGCGTCACGCTGTCGCTGTCGACGCACGACTGCGGGGGCATCAGCGAGAAGGACTTCGCCTTCGCGCGCGACGCCGACGCGATGGCCGCGGGGCGATGACGCCGCCGTGAAAGGAAAGCGCCGCGAACTTCGCGGCGCCTTCGAATCTCTCAAGAGTCACACGCTCACTCGGCGCGGTTGCCCGAGGCGTTCGACGCCGCAGGCGTCGGCGCGCCGAACTGCATGTAGTACGCCACATCGTTGGTGTCGAGCCAGCCGTCGCGGTTCAGGTCGGCCGACGCAAGGTGGCCGAGGCCCATGCGGCGGAGTTCCTTCACCGAGACGCGCGACCGCGGCGTGCCGCCGTCGAAGCTGCCGCAGGTCTCGCCCACGCGCATGAAGTTGATGCTGATGAACGAGAGGTCGGCGTTGTTGACGATCATGTCGGCGTTGTAGTTCGACACCGCGTTCGTGGCCACGCCCGAGGCGCGGGCGTAGATGAACGCGCCGAAGTCGAGGATGTCGACGAGGTCGTCGTCGGTCGCGTCGCCCTGGTGCAGGTTGAACGAGATCGAGTACTTCGTGCCCACCACGCCCGCGGCCGCCGTGTCGCTGACCGAGTGCGTGGCGTCCTTCGCCGACGCGCAGGCGTAGCCCGCGGCGAGCGGCACGACGACATCCGACTTCGTGCCCGCGGGGCCCGTCATCGAGACATTGACCGTCGAGACCACGCCGCCGAACGACAGCCTGATCGGACGCACCGACGAACCCGCGAACGAGCCGTCGAGCAGCACCGACACATCGGCGAGCTGGTGCGAGGCGATCGTGACGGTGCGCGACTCGTTCACGGGGTTGCCTGCGGCGTCGCTCGCGTGCCAGTGCACGGTCGAGGTTCCGATCGGGAACAGGTTGCCGACCGGCCAGCCGGGCAGCGTCACACTGTTCGGGTAGGTCACCGTCACCGAGACGCTGCTCGAGCCCGTGCAGTTGTCGCTCACGGTCACGGTGCTCGGAAGCACGGTGCCGCCCGCGAGCGTGCCCGCGTTCGCGGCGTAGGTCGCGTCCGACGGCACGCCGACGAGCGTCGGAGCGTCGCCGTCGATGCTGACCGCGGCATGTCGACGAGCGTGCCCGATGTCGCCGACTCGGTCTGGTCGGGTGCGATGCCGACGGCGAGCAGCAGGGTTCCCGCCGCCGCGTCGTGCAGCTCGTAGATCTCGTTGCCGAACGCCGAGCCCGCCGAGGGCTGCGCCGACACGAAGAGGAGCCGCGACTCGTCGTAGTCGACGGCGAGCTGGAGGCCCGCGGTCGGCACATTCGACGCGCTGCGCGACACCGTCACCACGAGGGTCTCGCCAGGGGTGTACGACGCCGAATCGGCGGTCAGCGTGACCGTCGGCTCCTCGTCGTTGCAGTCGGGGGTGCCATTGCCGTTGGCATCGGCGTCGCTGAAGCCGCAGCCGCAGGCGCCTGGAGCGACCTTGTTCGGGTCGTTCGGGCAGCCGTCGTTGCAGTTGGCAACGCCGTCGCCGTCGGTGTCGGTGTCGGGCACGCCGCAGCCGCAGGTACCCGAGCTCGTCTTGTTCGGGTCGCTCGGGCAGCCGTCGTTGCAGTCGGCCACGCCGTCGCTGTCCGAATCGGTGTCGGCCACGCCGCAACCGCAGGCGCCAGGCGAGAGCTTGTTCGCGTCGCTCGGGCAACCGTCGCCCGCGACCGCGACATAGCCCGACGGCGGCGTGAGGCTGCACGAGCTCGTCGAGCTCGCCGAGTCGCCCGCGCCGTCGCCGTCGCTGTCGAGGTAGTAGGTCACGCTGTTCACCAGGGCGCCGTTGGCGGGGCACTGGTCGTTCGAACTCGTCACATAGCCCGACGGCGCCGAGCAGGCGAGCTGCATGTTCGCAGGGTCGCCCGCGCCGTCGTTGTCGGCGTCGAGGTAGAAGGCGGTCTGCACGCCTTCGTCGATCGCGCCGCTGCAGTTGTCGTCGACGAGGTTGCACACCTCGCTGCGGCCCGGGTTGACCGAGGCGTTCGCGTCGTCGCAGTCGGTGTTGCTGGTCACCGAGCCCGAGATCGGCGCGCACGAGCTGGTGGCGGCGCCCGCGCCGTAGCCGTCGAGGTCGCCGTCGATGTAGTAGTTGAGGAAGGTCAGCCCGTCGTCGGCCGAGCCGTCGCAATCGTCGTCGATGTTGTTGCACACCTCGGCGTCGCCTGGGCTGATCGACGCGTTGGCGTCGTTGCAGTCGTCGTCGTTCGCCGAGTAGCCCGCGGGAGCCGAGGTCTGGCAGAACGAACCCGAGGTCGTCGAGCCGTAGCCGTCGCTGTCGCCGTCGACGAAGTAGACGAGCGGCAGGGTGATGGCGGGGTTCGCGTCGTTGCAGTCGTCGGTGTTGGTCACCGAGCCCGCGACCGCGGTGCACGACTTGGTGGCCGTGCCCGCGCCCGCACCGTCGGCGTCGCCGTCGATGAAGTAGCTGGTCGCGTCGACCGCCTCGGCGTCGCTCGTCGCGATGCCGTCGCAGTCGTTGTCGGTGCCGTCGTTGGCGCAGTTCTCGAGGGCGCCTGGGAAGGCGTCGTCGTTCGCATCGTCGCAGTCGTCGGCCGACGCGGTGCAGGCGTCGCCGAAGTAGCCGTCGAGATCGGCGTCGGTGGTGTCGCAGTAGGGGTTCACACCGCCGTTGGCCGCGGCAAGTGCCGCGAGCGCGTCGGTGACGGCCTGCTGCTGCTCGGGGGTCATGCCCGCGGTGTTGAACTGCACCGAAGTGCCCGTCGTCGCGAGCGAACCCGTGAGCTCCGCGATCTGCGCGGGCGACAGGTCGTCGCCGATCACGACCGCACCCGTGATGGTCACGCCGTTCGGGCCCGAGATGGCCGCCGCGAGCTGCGCGTCGCTCATGCCCGTCGCGACGATCGTGGCCTCGCCCGTCGGGGTCTTCGAGACGAGCGCCGCGATGACCGAGTCATCCGACGCAGCCGTCACGGTGAGGTTCTCGACCGTGGTCACCGCGCCGATGTCGGCAGCGACCGCGGCGAGCTGCTCGGGGCCCATGCCCGTGCCGTCGATCGTCACCGTTGCGCCGCCAGTGAAGAACTGGCCGACCGCGACCCTGTCGAGGACCGCAGTGATCTGCGTGTCGCTGAGCGCGGCCGTGATCGTGAAGGTGCCGAAGATCCCGTTCGCCGCGATGGCCGAGGCGCCGTTCGCCACGGCGATCAGCTGGTCGGGCTGCATGTTGGTCGCATCGACCTGCACGCCCGATGCGCCCGCAAGGAACGCCGCGAGCTGCGGCGCCGAGATCGAGACATCGGCGATCGTGAGGTTCGCGTTGCACGGGAACGCGTCGTTCGAGTCGACGGTGCTGTCGTTGTCGTCGTCGCCGTCGCAGGCGTTGCCGAGGGCGTCGCTGTCGCAGTTCGCCTGGTCGGCGTTCGAGGTGGTCGGGCAGTTGTCGTTGCTCGACGCCACGCCGCACGCCGCGGGGCTGCCCGCGCCAACGCCGTCGCCGTCGGTGTCGGCGTACAGCAGCGCCGCATCGTTGCAGTCGCTGTTGTTCGACACGCCGCACGGGGTCTTCGCGCCCGCGCCGAAGCCGTCGCCGTCGGCATCGCCGTAGGTCGTCTGGGCGTCGTCGCAGTCGCTGTTGTTGGTCACGCTGCCCGCGATCGCCGAGCACGACTTGGTCGCGGCGCCCGCACCGAAGCCGTCGGCGTCGCCGTCGACATAGTACGAGACGCTGTCGATCGCCTCGGCGGCGCTGTTGTCGCCGTCGCAGTCGTTGTTCACGCCGAGGTTGGCGCAGTTCTCGACGGCGCCTGGGAAGATGGCGTTGTTGTTGTCGTTGCAGTCGGTGTTGTAGATCGAGCCGCCCGGGGTCATCGGGCCGGCGCCGAAGCCGTCGCCATCTTCATCGGCGTAGGTCTTGGCGGCGTCGTTCGAGTCGAGGTTGTTGGTGACATAACCCGCAGGCTGCGAGCAGTCGAGGACGGGCGTGGCGTCATCCGAGCCGAAGCCGTCGGCGTCGGCGTCGATGTAGTACTCGGTGGCGTCGCTCGCCTCGGCGGCGTCATTGATGCCGTCGCAGTCGTTGTCGGTGCCGAGATTGGCGCAGGTTTCGGCCGCGCCAGGGTTGATGGCGGTGCTGCCGTCGTTGCAGTCGCCCTCGTTCGTCGCGCGGTAGCCCGCGGGAGCGTTGCAGAAGAGCGCGGTCGTCGAACCCGTGTAACCGTCGCCGTCGGCGTCGCGGTAGAAGATCGAGCGGTCGCTGGCCTCGGCCTCGGTGTTGTCGCCGTCGCAGTCATTGTTCACGCCGAGGTTCGAGCAGAGCTCGGGCGCGCCGGGGTAGATCGAATCGTCGTCGTCGTTGCAGTCGGTGTTGCTGGTGACGCCGCCCGGGGTCATCGGGCCGGCGCCGAAGCCGTCGCCGTCGGCGTCGTCATAGGTGACCTCCGAGTCGTTCGCATCCTGGCTGTTGGTCACGAAGCCCTGAGGCTGCGAGCACGCGCGCTGCATGTCGGCAGGATCATCCGAGCCGAAGCCGTCGCCGTCGCTGTCTCGGTAGTACTCGGTGGCGTCGCTGGCCTCGGCGGCGTTGTTGATGCCGTCGCAGTCGTTGTCGGTGCCGAGGTTGGCGCAGGTTTCGGCGGCGCCAGGGTTGATCGAGGCGCTGCCGTCGTTGCAGTCGCCTTCGTCGGACGACTCGTAGCCGGCGGGGGCCGTGCAGAAGAGTGCCGTGGTCGAGCCGGTATAGCCGTCGGTGTCGCCGTCGGCGTAGAAGGCCGTGCGGTCCGATGCCTCGCTCTCGAGCGTCGAGCCGTCGCAGTCGTTGTCGACGGCGAGGTTCGCGCAGAGTTCGGGGGCGCCGGGGTAGACCAGGTTCGACGCGTCATTGCAGTCGCCTTCGTCGGACGACTCGTAGCCGGCGGGGGCCGCGCAGAAGAGCGCGGTGTTCGAGCCGGTGTAGCCGTCGGCGTCGCCGTCGGCGTAGAAGGTCAGGCGGTCGGTCGCCTCGCTCTCGGCGGTCGAGCCGTCGCAGTCGTTGTCGACGGCGAGGTCCGCGCAGAGCTCTGGGGCGCCGGGGTAGACGGCGTTGCTGGCGTCGTTGCAGTCGTCGTCGTTCGTGACGAAGCCGCTCGGAGCAGATCCGGTGCAGGTCGACTGGGTGACGGCCGCGTTGCCGAAGCTGTCGGCGTCGGTGTCCGCGTAGTAGGTCACGAAGGTCAGGCCGTCGTCGGCGGAGCCGTCGCAGTCCTGGTCCACGCCGTCGCAGACTTCCGCAGCGCCCGGCTTGATCGCCGAGTTCGCGTCGTCGCAGTCGCCTTCGTTCGTCGCCTCGTACCCGGCCGGGGCCGTGCAGAAGAGCGCCGAGCTCGAGCCGGTGAAGCCGTCGCTGTCGGCGTCGGCGAAGAAGGTCAGGCGGTCGCTGGCCTCGCTCTCGAGCGTTGAGCCGTCGCAGTCGTTGTCGACGGCGAGGTCCGAGCAGAGCTCGGGGGCGCCGGGGTAGACCAGGCTGGACGCGTCGTTGCAGTCGGCGGTCGGCGAGGCCGAGTTGCGGTAGCCCGTGGCGGGCATGTCGCAGAACTGAGCGGAGCCCGAGGTGTAGGTGTCGCCGTCGGTGTCGACATAGAAGGTCGACTTGCCGGTGGTCGAGCTGTCGGCGTCGTCGGCAAGGCCGTCGCAGTCCTCGTCGGTGTCGGTGGCGTCGCAGACTTCCTGCGCGCCGGGGTTCACATTGGCGCGGCCGTCGTCGCAATCACCGCCGCGGGTCGCGGTGTTGGCGGGCTGCGAGCACGCGCTCGTCGCGGTGCCCGTGCCGTAGGTGTCGCCGTCGGCGTCGGTGTAGTAGTCGGTGAAGGTCAGGCCGTCGTCGACCTGCGCGTCGCAGTCGTCGTCGAGGCCGTTGCAGGTCTCGGCGGCGGCGGGGTTGGCCGAGGCGCGCGAGTCGTCGCAGTCGGCCGAGTTCGAGACGAAGCCCTCGGGCGCGGTCGCGGAGCACGAGGCCGTGGTCGAGCCCGCGGCGCCGTAGGTGTCGCCGTCGGCGTCGCGGTACCAGGTGGCGGGGGCGGTGAGCGCGCCGTTCGCGGGGCACTGGTCGTTCGAGTTCGCGACGAAGCCGGCGGGCTGCGCGCAGGCGTTCTGCACGACCGCGGGGTCGCCCGCGCCGTCCATGTCGCTGTCGCCGTAGTAGTCGGCGAAGGTCAGGCCGTCGTCGACCTCGGTGTCGCAGTCGTCGTCGAGGCCGTTGCAGGTCTCGGCGGCGGCGGGGTTCGCCGAGGCGCGCGAGTCGTCGCAGTCGGCCGAGTTCGAGACGAAGCCCTCGGGCGCGGTGCAGCCCGTCGCGGTGACCGATGCGCTGCCGTAGGTGTCGTTGTCGGCGTCGCGGTAGAAGGTGATGGTCACGCCCTCGTCGATGCCGCCCGCGCAGTTGTTGTCGATGCCGTCGCAGACTTCGGTCGCGTTGGGGTTGACCGCGCCGTTCGCGTCGTTGCAGTCGCCGTTGTTGGTCACGCTGCCCGAGATGGCCGAGCACGAGCTCACGCCCGTGGCGCTCGACGAGCCGAAGCCGTCGCTGTCGCCGTCGGTGTAGTAGGTGAGGAAGGTCAGGCCTTCGTCGGTCGAGCCGTCGCAGTCGTCGTCGATGCCGTTGCAGGTCTCGGCGGCGCCTGGCCTGATCGAGCTGCTGCCGTCGTTGCAGTCGCCCGAGGCGCTGGCGTAGCCCGCGGGCAGCGAGCAGGCGAGGGTGGTCGAGGCGGTGGCGCCGTAGCCGTCGCCGTCGTTGTCGGCGTAATAGGTCGTGCGGTCGGTGGCTTCGCTCTCGGCGGTGGAGCCGTCGCAGTCGTTGTCGATGGCGAGGTTGGTGCAGAGTTCGATGCCGGCGGGGTTCGCTGTGGCGTCGCTGTCGTCGCAGTCGGAGTCGATGGCGATGTAGCCCGCGGGCAGCGAGGTTCCGCTGAGCGTCATCATGTCGTAGCGAATGGTGCCGCCAGTGCCGAAGGTACTGCC
>JAJTGK010000084.1 GCA_021297815.1 Planctomycetaceae bacterium | reverse complement strand
GCGAGGTCCGCAGGCCCCACCGATCCATCGGGAACGATATCCGCGGGCGCCGCATGGCTGAGCACCGCGTGCACCAACCGCTTGCCCACCTCCTCGAACCCGTAGCGCGTCAAGTGATAGGGACCGTCCCACGCGTACATGGGTGGCGACCCCGACATGGTCTCGTAGGTCACGAGCTTCGTGACATCCACCGCGTCCATGTCAGGAATCGTGTGCGCCACGCTTCTCGCCAACGGCCTGAGCCAACGCAGCGGCTCATCGTCCTCGTCCGCCTGGTGCGACACCATGGCCATGAACGCGAGGTCGCCCATGGGGAATCCCTCGTGCTGCCACGCGCCTCGAATGTCCTTCACGATGGACTCGACCCCTTCGGACCATACGGTGCGTCGCGTTGGTGCAGGCGGAGGACCGAGCCACCAGTCGCTGCTGTTGATGCCACCCTGGATGAACACGACGACCCGGCCGCTGCCGCCCGCCGCGATCTGTCGCGCACGATGCTCCGCCAGCAGGTGGCCGAGCGTGCCCGCGGGGCCTGACATGGCCGCGATGTCGGCGGCGATACCCGTCATCGTCGCGCCGCCTCGGTAACCGAGCATCGACACGGACCATCCGACGATCCGTCGATACACCGAGTGCATGGCGATCGCCGCCTGCCCACGCACTCCGTGCCCAGAACCCGCGCCGGCCACAGAGATCTGCCATGGAACGCTACCGAGCGCCCGAACAACCCCAGGGCACGCGGTCTCCGTCGCGAGCCAGCGCCACGAGCCGTCGTTGGCAGCGCCATCACGCGTCTTGACCACGCTCGTCGAGACGGCGCCAGGCGCGCTCCATGTGACGCTGAGATGCGAGTTCGCGGGTGCCGAGGTGCTCGCGCCCCGCACGAGACGATGCACATGGCTCGCATCAGGCCAACCCGACCGAAGCGCCGTGCTTCCGCCACCACCCTCGGTGGCCGCGATGTACCACGACGCGACATCGTTCGTGAATTCGGCTTGCCCGACATCGAACCAGCCGAAGTCCAAGGGCTCGCCCGTGATCGAGGCCTGACCACCTCCGCGCGAGAAGCGCGCGACCAGCGCCGCGGGCGCGGCGCTCGGCGCTTCCGTTCCCGAGAGGCATCGCGTGCCCGAGCCATTCGAACTCGTCGCACCGATGATGTTGCCCGCGGCGTGCCCGCCAAGACCGAGTGCGGGGCCGTTCGTGAACGGCATCACAGGCGTCCCGTACATCCGCTGCGGCCCGAAGGTCGCGCATCCAAACGAGACGCCACGCAGCCATCCGTCGCCTGCGTACCCCGAGTTACTGTCACCGATCACGAGGATGTCGACGGAGTTCGTCCCGAGAACTGCGTCGCGGATGAACTGGCACGCAAGACCTGATCCTTCGATCGGCGGAGCTTCGGCCTCGGGCAGCGCGGGCGCGATCGACGCGAAACCCGCCGCGGCACTGCAGCAGGCGAGCCACCGTACGCAACGACCGCGCAGCGAATTGCGCAGCGCGACCATCAACCGATCTCTTCCGCAGACAAGAAACATGCGTCAAGCAGGATATCACATTCTTCCTATATCTTGAAGGGCGCTGCTCTACGGCACCCCACGCCATCGCATGAAGTCAGCCCGTCGGCTGCAACTCGTGGGGAAATCAAGCGACCGAGCGGTCCGAGAGCCAGAGCGTGCTCAGCCGCCGACCACGACGACATGCGCCGCCGCGCGGTAGGCCGCCTCGTGGCGCGCATAGGTCGGCTCGGCGACCGTGTGGAAGTAGTGCTCGAGGTACTCGAGCGGCCACGGACGGTCGCCCGCGCGCTCGCGTTCGGCGGCGCGCGCCCAGCGCACCTCGCGCGGGGCGTCGATGAACACCGCGACATCGACATGCGCGCGCGGCAGCTCGTGCAGCGCGTGCAGCCCCTCGACCACCACGATCTCGGCGGGCTCGACGCGCTGCTCGCCCACGCGCGCGTGCGCCTCGAAGGTCCAGCGCGGAATGTCGGTCGCACGCCCCGCGCGCAACTCGGCCAGATCACGCGCCAGCCGCGCGAGGTCCGACGACTCGGGCAGGTCGCGCAAGTGCTCGGGCGTGCGGTCGTAGTCGGGCAGGTAGTGGTCGGTCGACACGACGCACGCCGAAAGCCGCTGCGCAAGCGTCGACTTGCCCGAGGCCACCGCCCCCGTCACGCCGACCACGGCGCGCGGCCCCACCGCGCGCGCGAGCGACAGGATGCGTTCCTGCGCCTCGGCGAAGCCGATCACGAGCTGCCCTGCCGCGCGCGTCATGGCGGCAGGGTACCGCAGGCAGAAGTATCCTTGCAGCCGCGGCAGCGCCGCAGGCACCCATGCAGCAACTCACAGGACTTCTCGGCGTCGGCGTCATCGTCCTGATCGGCGTCGCCCTGTCGCTCAACCGCTGGCGTATCCCCTGGCGCACGGTGCTTGCGGGCATCGCGGTCCAGTTCGCGTTCGCCTTCCTCATCTTCCGCTTCCCACCCGTCGTCGCGGCCTTCGATGTCGCCGCCGCGGGTGTCGCGAAGGTCATCTCCTTCGCCGACGACGGCACCCGCTTCATCTTCGGCAACGCGTCCGACGCGTCGGGCGCGTGGGGATTCATCTTCGCGGTGAAGGTGCTGCCGATCATCATCTTCTTCGCATCGCTGATGGCGGTGCTCTACCACTTCGGCGTGATGCAGCGCGTGATCGCGCTCCTCGCCTGGGCGCTGCGGCGCGTGCTCGGCATCACGGGCACCGAGGCGATGTCGGCGGCGGCGAATGTCTTCGTCGGGCAGACCGAGGCGCCGCTCACGGTGCGCCCGTTCATCGCCCGCATGACCCGTTCGCAGATCATGTGCGTGATGGCGTGCGGCTTCGCCACCATCGCGGGCAGCGTGATGGCCGCGTACATCTCGATGATCGCGGGCGACGACCCCGCGGCGCGCGTCGAGGTCGCCAAGCACTTCATGGCCGCGTGCCTGATGTCGGCCCCCGCCGCGATCGTGATGGCGAAGATCATGCTGCCCGAGGCGGAAAAGCCCGCGGACGAGTCGCTCGACGCCCTGCGCGGCATGCCGCGAACCACGGTCAACGCCATGGACGCCGCCGCCGAGGGCGCGACCGACGGGCTCAAGCTCGCGCTCAATGTCGCCGCGATGCTGGTGGCGTTCGTCGGCCTGCTCGCGCTCCTCAACTGGCCGCTGGCCGCGATCAGCGAGGTCGACGCCAGCTGGCTGCCAATCGCCTCGTGGCGCGCCGAGCACGGCATTCCCGTCCTCACCTTCCAGAACATCCTCGGCTACCTGTTCCAGCCGCTCGCGTGGCTGATGGGCGCGGGCGCCGACGCACGCGCCGTCGGCTCGCTGATGGGCCAGGGCGTGATCGCCACCGAGTTCGTCGCGTACCTCGACCTCGCGCGGCTCGTCGAGACCAACGCGATCTCACCACGCGGCACGCTCATCGCGACCTTCGCGCTGTGCGGCTTCGCCAACCTTCCGTCGATCGCGATCCAGATCGGCGGCCTGAGCGCCATGGCGCCCGAACGGCGCAGCGACTTCGCCGCGCTCGGCCTGCGCGCCATGCTCGCCGGCGCACTCGCCTGCTGGATGACGGGCGCGGTTGCGGGCGTCTGCGCGCGCTGAACGCGGCGCGCGGTGTCACGCCTCCGCACTGCGGGTCACGCCCTCACAAGCCGCGTCACGCGTCCGATGGGCACCCATTCCACGACGAGGATCGACCCGTCGGCGAGGAACATCGCCGAGTGCGGGTGGACGAACTTGCCTGGAATGAAGTCCTTGCGCGCGGCGCCGCGCAGGTTCGTCGGGTGACCGTCGCCGAGCACCGCGACCGCCTTGTTGTCCTTGCCGAGCAGCTCGACCGCGCTCGAGAGGTCGGGCACGAGCAGCAGGTCGCCGCGCGTCTTGAAGTGGCACGGCTGGCGCATCGCGTCCTTCACGAACGACACATGCTTCCACGGCTTGCCCGCGCCGTTCTCGGCGAAGTACTGGATGCGGTTGTTCGAGCGGTCGGCCACCGCGAGCGTGCCGATGCGGTCGTCCCACCAGAGCCCGTGCGGGCCCGCGACCTGCCCCTCGCCGTTGCCTGGGCCGCAGATCGTCGACTTGTACGACCCGTCGGCGCCGAAGCAGTGGATGAAGCTCTTGCCGTAGCCGTCTCCCACGAAGACCTCGCCCGTCGGGCAGAACGCCACATTGGTCGGGTTCCAGTCGTTCTCGTTCGCGTAGACCTTCTTGCCGTCAAACTCCGCCTCGACAGGCGCGCCCTTCTCCCATACCACCGTGCCGTCGAGCTTCGTCTTCAGCACGCGGCGACGGTTCACATCACAGTGGTAGAGGTACTCGGTGCCGCCCTCCTCGCGGATGTCGAGGCCGTGGCCGCCGCCCTTCATCTGCGGCAGCATCGAGCGGACGAACTTCCCGTCCTTCGTGAAGACATACACCGCGTCGTCCTTGGTCGCCCCGCCACCGACGGTGTGGGAGATGTAGATGTGGCCCGACTTGTCCTGCGCGACGCCGTGCGTGTCGCCCCACGCGAGGCCCTCGGGCGGCATGAGCCAGTCGTGCTCGACGCGATAGGTGTGCTCGCCCGAGCCCGTGGTCACATCGCCCGCAAGCAGCGCGGCGGCGAAGGCGTTCGAGAGCGGCGCAGCGGCGGCAAGCCCCGCAGCGGTGCGGATGAAGGCGCGTCGGGAGTCGAGTCGAGGAGCGTGGTCGGTCATGCGCGGAGCGTACCGCACCGCGCTCACTGTGGCTTCGCGTCGGCCTGCCCCTCGGCCGGCTTCGGGTCTTCGGGCATCGGCGGCGTCGTCGGCTGCGCGACGGGAAGGTCCGCCCCCACCACCTGCACGCGACCGCCCGCGGCGAGGTCCTTCAGGACCTCGGGCGTGTCGAGGCCCGTCTGCCAGACATAGACGCGCTTCAGCGAGGCCTGCGCCTTCAGCCAGCCCGCGCTCGCCGCGGTGACCTTGCTGCCGACGAGGTTGATCGACTCGATCTTGGGAAGCGGCCCAAGCGCCGAAAGCCCCGCGTCGCCGACCATGGTGCGATCAAGCCGCAGCCGCTCGAGGTTCGGCATGCCGCCGATCGCCGCGGCGCCCGCGTCTCCGATCGCGGAGCCTGCGAGATTGAGGTTGACGACGAGCGACGCAAGATCCGCGAGCATCGCGGCATCGCCGTCGCCAAGCGGCGGCTCCGCGCGGCTTGCGTTCACATCGAGCAGCGGGCTGTCGAGCGCGAGCGGCTGGACGAGCACGCCACGCGCCGCGAGCGCCTTGCTCGCCGCATCGGCCTTCGCGCGCGTCGCCGCATCGACCTGCGTCGAAGCCGTGCCGACCACCGCGATCGAGCCCGCCGCCGACGCCGCTGCCGACGCCGCCGCCGCGGGCACGCCTGGAATCGCCGACATGCCCTCGGGCGCCACGGGGTACGCGGCGCCGTCGTTGATCCACTTCTCGAGCGCGGCGATCTCCTCGGCGGTCAGTCCCGCGCCCTCGGGCGGCATCGCGTCGGGGTCGGTGCGCGGCAGCTTCACGCGCTCGACGAGCAGGCTCGCGTCGGCCTTTCCAGGCAGCACGGTCCACTCCTCGGCGTCGCCGTTGAAGAGCCACGCCTTCGTGTCCATGCGCAGGCCGCCCTTCTGCTTGCGTGCACCGTGGCACTCGAAGCAGTGCGCCTCCATGATCGGCTTCACCTTGTCGAGGAAGAACTGCTCCTCGGCGCTCAGCCGCACGGGCTCCGCGACGGGCGCCGATTCCACGGGCTGCTCCACCGACTCCGTCGCGAACCAGAGATGGTCGGTCAGATGGCCCTTGCCGTGGACGAGTTCGCCTCCAAGGTGGCCAGTGAAGCCCACCGCGCCGCAGGTGACGAGCGCCGCCCAGCGGAACGACCCGAGCTGGGCTCTGCTGTCGGCGGTCTCTGCCGCGACGCTACGCGCCAGCGCCTGCCCCCACCACGCAAGGCCCAGCAGGGCGGCCGAGGCGGCGATGCCGAGCCAACGGTGGAGTTCGAGCGTGTCGTCGCTGCCCGAGCGGCTGGAAGCCTCGACCAAGCCTGTGACGGTCGCCGCCACGGCGCTCAGCGCCGCGATCCAGAGCAGCGGCTGCGTGAGCGCGGACATGCCCTGTCGGCGGCTGACCGCGCGCCACCATTCGGCGGCCACGGCGACGACGGCCAGCGCGATCGGAAAGTGCACGACGATCGGGTGGAAGCGCCCGAAGGCGCGTCCGAGATCCGGGCCGCCCTGTGCCAGGAGCCAGGAGGGCGACATCGAGTCGAGCGTGGACAGCATCTCGGGAAGCGGAAGCATCTCGGCAGACTCTACTTGAGCGCCGCGAGGCGCGAAAGTCGCCACAGGCCAAGGAGCACGAGGAAGCGCCGAGCCGTGTCGGCGCCACCACACCACGCTGCAGGCATGAAAAAGCGAACCGCCGGGGAGTTTCCGCCACTACCCGACGATTCGCATAAACCCTCGGATACGGGAACGGGTGGCAGAACGCCAGCCGTGTCCTCTGAAGGCGCGCGTGCCCTTTTAACACGCGCGGAGAGCGGGTCGGTCGCCAGAGGCTTCCGAACACCCCGTGAAAGACACAAGGCGCAGGAAGTGCAAGAAGCACAGCCCACGCCCCGAATCGTGGCTCTCGCCACCACGGGACGAACCGCTTTCGCGGCCCGCTCTCTCTCCCGTATGTCTCCGCCCCGTCGTCTCATAGAGACGAGGCATCTCTAAACTGTCATCGATGAAGGTTCGGTCAAGCGCGTCAGCCGCACTTTGCCGCATTCAGAGACGATTTCTTTGTCTCGGACAGCGGATTATTGGCTTCAATCACACCTCGACTGCCGAACGGGGGTGGCGAAGCGCGGCGTTTACGAAATGCCGACCGCCTCGGCGTCGCGATCGGACAGCATGCCACCATCCGAGCGCTGCCGAACGGTGCCGTCGCGCTTCCAACTGCGTTCGCAGCGCGGCTCCTCGCGAAGGTCGACGACCTCGATCGCCGACTGGTCCTTCGAAATGGTGACGCGCGAGACGCCGAAGAGGTCGGGCAGGTCGGGCAGGAAGTCGCCAAAGTGTGCATGCGCAGCAGGCAGCAGGACACCCGCGTCGAGGCGGTTGTCGATGCCGCGCTCCTTCGCCTTCTCGAGCGCCGCAAGCACGACCTCGCGCAGCGCGAGCACCTCGCTCCAGCGCGGGTCGCACGCCTGCGACAGCGTGTGGTAGTGCTCGAGGTGCACGCAGGCCGCGTCGTTTCCTGTGAGCGAGCGGAATGCCTCGTCGGCCGTGTGCGGCAGGAACACCGCCAGCATGCGGCAGAGCGCGTCGGCGGTCTGGTACATCGCGGCCTGCGCGGCGCGGCGGCGCGGCGAGGTGCGCGCGTCGCAGTACAGGCGATCCTTGGTGGCCGCGCAGTAGATGCTCGACAGCGTCTCGTTGCAGAGGTGGTAGATCGCCTGCTGCGCCTCGCGGTAGGCGCAGCGGCGGTTCGCGTCGCGCACCGCCTCCTGCACCGACGCGACCTGCGACAGGATCCACGCCTCCATGCTGGTGTCGGTGATCCCCTCGAGGATCGCGTCGGTCTCGCTGGGGTCGTACCCGTCGAGGTTCGACAGCAGGTAGCGGATCGTGTTGCGCACCTTGCGGTAGCTCTCGCCCGCGACCTTGAAGAACTCCTTGTCGGCGCGGATGTCGTTCTCGTAGTCGATGCCCGCGACCCACCAGCGGCAGACATCGGCGCCGAACTCCTTGAGGAGCGCGTCGACATCGATCGTGTTGCCGATCGACTTCGACATCTTGCGCCCGTCCTTGTCGACGATGAAGCCGTGCGTGACCAGGCGCTTGTACGGCGCCTGGCCCGTCGCGCCGAGCGCGGGCAGCAGCGACAGCTGGAACCAGCCGCGGTGCTGGTCGCTGCCCTCGAGGTAGAGCTCGGCGGGGAAGCCGATGCCACGCGCGCGCAGCACGGCGTTCCACGAGCTGCCCGCCTCGAACCACACATCGAAGATGTCGTACAGCTTCGAGAGTGCGGCGATGTCGAGGCCCTTCGGCGCGTGCGGGTCCTTGGCCGCGTCGTAGTGCGCGAGCAGGTCCACAGGCGACTCCTGGAACCACGCGTCGCTGCCCTTCTCGGCGAAGCGCTTCGCCACCGCGCGCACGCTGGCCGAGGTGAGGAAGGTCGAGCCGTCGGGCATGCGGAACGCGGGAATCGGCAGGCCCCACGAGCGCTGGCGCGAGATGCACCAGTCGGGGCGCGACTCGAGCATGCCGCGCATGCGGTTGCGGCCCCACTCGGGCGTGAAGCCGACCTCCTTCTCAACCGCCTCGAGCGCGCGCTGGCGGATCGACTTGCCGTCGCGCTTCATCGCGACCTCGACGCCCACGAACCACTGCTCGGTGGCGCGGAAGACGACGGGCGTCTTCGAGCGCCAATCGTGCGGGTACGAGTGGGTGAACTTGTGGTCGTAGAAGAGGTGCCCGCTCTGGCGCAGGCGCTCGGCGATCTCGGCGTTCGCGTCCCAGATCGACTTGCCGCGCAGCCACTCGGGCACGGTGTCGTCGTAGGTGCCGTCCTCGCGCACGGGGCAGTACGCGGGCAGGCCTTCCTTCAGGCCCGTGCGATAGTCCTCGGCGCCGTGGCCGGGCGCGGTGTGCACCAGGCCCGTGCCGTCCTCGAGCGTGACATAGTCGGCCGACACCACGCGGCCCGTGCGCGCGCAGAACGGATGACGGTACTCGAGGCCGACGAGCTTGGCGCCGTCGCACTCCGCGCGCACGACGACCTTCTCGGCGCCCGCCTTCTTGGCGACGCCCGCGACGAGGTCGCTCGCCATGATGGTCGTGCTGCCGTCGATCTCGACGAGCGCGTAGCGGTAGCGCTCGTGCAGCGCGATCGCGAGGTTCGCAGGCAGCGTCCACGGAGTCGTGGTCCAGATCATGAAGCTCGGCGTCGCGTCGAGGAAGCGCGCGTCGTCGAGATCGGTGCCGTCGCCTGCGCCTTCAGCCTCGGGGGCCTCGGTGAGCAGCCCGAACGCCGCGGCGACCTTCGCGCGGTCGACCGCCTCGAAGTCGACATAGACCGAGAGATCCTCGCGGTCCTCGTACTCGAGCTCCGCCTCGGCGAGCGCGGTCTTGTTCGCGATCGACCAGTGCACGGGCTTGAGCGCGCGCACGACCACGCCCTGGTCGACGAGGTCGGCGAAGACCTCGAGCGTCTTGCCCTCGTACGCGGGCTGCAGGGTGAAGTACGGGTCGTCGTACTCGGCGAGGGTGAGCAGGCGCTTCATCTGCTCGGCCTGCAGGCCGATGAACTTGGTGGCGGCGGTGGCGCATTCGCGGCGGATCGCGATGTGGCGCTGCTCGGGCGTGAGCGTCTCGAGCTTCGCGACCTTGCCCTTCTCGTGGAGCTCGGTCATGACCTTGTGCTCGATGGGCAGGCCGTGCGTGTCCCAGCCGGGCACGAAGCGCACGCGGCGGCCCTCCATGAGGGCGCCACGCACCACGAAGTCCTTCAGCACCTTGTTCAGCATGTGGCCCATGTGGATCGGGCCGTTCGCGTACGGCGGGCCGTCGTGGAAGACGAACGGCTCCGCGCCCTCGCGCGACGACTGCAGGCGGTTGTAGACATGCGCGGCCGTCCAGCGCTTCAGCGACTCGGGCTCGGCCTGAATCAGGTTCGCCTTCATGGCGAAGCTGGTCTTGGGCAGGTTGAGCGAGTCCTTGTAGCTCGGCTTCTGGGCGTCTGGCGTGGCGTCCGACATCGTGGGTTCCTAGGTGCCGCGTGGAGGGGAAGGCGGAGGATACCCGTCTCGCGGAAGTGCAGCATCGGCCGCGATCGCGCCGATTTCCCTCGAATGAGCACCTCGGGCGACCCGATCGAACCCATCGACGCAGGCAGGGTGTTCTTCGTCGAGCGGCTGCGCTCGGGGCGGGTGCTCGTGCGAGACCGCACGGTGCAGGCTTCGGCCGCGCGCGCGGTGGCGCCTGCGCTCGAGGAGGCGTTCGCGCGGCACGATGCGCTGGCCGTCGCCGTGGCGAGGCGCGTGGCGGGCGGAGAGGTTCGCGCCCACGGCGCGTTCGTGGTGCATCCCAAGGGATTCCATCGGCGCGGCCGCAGTTCGCCCGCCGAG
>JAJTGK010000083.1 GCA_021297815.1 Planctomycetaceae bacterium | reverse complement strand
TCCACCTCGCGGATGTCGCCACTTCGCGCCCGTGCACGCAGCTCGGTGCTCGAGAACGGCCCGTCGATGGTGCCGTCGGTCTTGCGGATGAAGTATCTCGACATCGTGCTGCTCCGCGGCGCCGCAGGAACATGGGTCGGATCTCGGCGCGCTGGGAAACGATTCTTCCTGAAAGCGCCCCTTCAGGTCGGGTCGCGCGGGCAGGTCAGCCCTTGCGGCCTCGGCGGCCCTTCTTGAAGCCTGACTTGTGACCGAACTTGTCGCGACCCGTCTTGCCCTTGCGGCCGTCGCGGGGCCGAGGCTCGAAGTAGCGGTCGTCGCCCGCGAGGCGCCGTGCGCCCGCATCGCCCGAGGCGGGAAGTTCGGCCTCGACATCGATGGCCGGGCGACCGAACTTCACGATCTCGAGGTTGAGCTGGCGGCCGCGCAGGTCGACGGTCGCGATACGAACGCGGATGCGGTCGCCGAGGCCGATCGAGGCGCCGCTGCGCGAGGCGACCAGGCGGCCGCTGCGCTTGTCGCTCGCCCAGCGGTCGATGCGGCCGTCGCCGCCCTTCATGTCGCGTGCAGGCACCGCGCCATCGACCAGATAGCGGTCGATCGACACGAACACCGTGCCGTTGGGCATGATGCCCGTCACGGTGCCGTCGAGCTCGTCGCCGAGATGCTTCTCGTTGAGGAGCTGAAGGACGAGGAAGGTGCGCAGGTCCTTCTCGGCGCTCTCGGAGGCGATCTCGCGGTCGGTGCAGTGGCGGCCGAGTTCGAGCAGGCGCGCCTCGTCGAGCACGCGCGGATCCTCGGCGAGCGCGCGCGTCAGTCCGCGGCGCTTCTTGCCGCCCGCCGACTCGCGGCCGTTGTCGGTGATGTCGAGGAACGCGTGCACCACGCGGTGGACGAGGAGGTCGGGGTAGCGGCGGATCGGGCTCGTGAAGTGCGCGTAGTGCTCGCTGGCGAGCGCATAGTGCCCGATGAGCGCGGGCGAATACACGGCCTTCGCCATGCAGCGCAGGATCGAGAAGTGCACCGCGCGCGCCGCGGGCGAGCCGCGCGTCGCATCGAGCAGCGCCTGCAGGTCCTTGCGCGTCGGTTCGTCGGGCAGGCGCCACTTCGCAAGCCGCGCGAATTGGCGCACTTCCTCGATGTCGCCGAAGGTCGGGTCGGGGTGGATACGGCGGATGAGCGGCGTCTCGAGGCCCGCGAAGGTGCGCGCGACCGCCTCGTTCGCCTCGACCATGAACATCTCGATCAGCGTGTGCGTGAACGAGTCGTCCTCGGGCACCGCGTCGACGACATGGCCGTCCTTGTCGTAGATCAGCTCGACCACGGGCAGGTCGAGGTGGATCATGCCGTCCTTCTGTCGGCGGCGGCGGATCGTCTTCGCCAGCGTGTCGGCGAGCTTGATCGTGTCGAGCAGCTCGTTCGTGTAGTCGGTGCCCGTCTTCGCATGCTTGCGCGCGTCATCGAGGCGGCCCTCGATGAGGCACTGCGCCTCGATGTAGGTCAGGCGCTTCGCCGAGCGGATGACGCTGCGGGAGAGCCGCTGCCCGACGACCTTGGCATCGCCGTCGAGCATGATGAACGCGCTCAGCGTGAAGCGCGCCACGCCTTCCTGCAGCGAGCAGACGCCGTTCGACAGCGTCTCGGGCAGCATCGGCACGGTGTAGCGGGGCAGGTACACGCTCGTCGCGCGTGCCTCGGCCTCCTCGTCGAGCGCGGAGTCCTGCGTGACGAAGTGCGCGACATCGGCGATGTGCACGCCGAGCTCGTAGTTGCCCGTCACGGCGTCGAACTTGATCGAGATGGCGTCGTCGAAGTCCTTCGCGTCGGGCGGATCGATCGTGAAGATGAACTCGCGCGTGAGATCCTCGCGGTCGTCCCACTGGCCCGACTCGCCTGCGACGCGCGTGGCGCGCTCGAAGGCCATCGCCGCCTCGCGCGCCTGGTCGAGCGCCGCGTCGGGGAAGGTCTCGCGGATCATGTAGGTCGCGAGCACGGCCTGCGTCTCGACATCGGGGCGGCCCGCCTCGCCGAGCACCTCGAGGATCACGCCTTCGGCGAGGCAGTTGTCCTCGGGCCACGAGATGATCTCGACGACGACCTTGTCGCCCGCCTTCGCGTTCTTGGCGCCCGGGTCGCGCACCACGATGGGGTCGCGGATGGTGCGGCCGTCGGGCTCGACGATCCACTCGCGGCCGCGCTGCACGAGCTCGCCGGCGAATCGAGACCGGCCGCGCGCGAGCACCTCGAGCACGCGGCCGAAGATGTCGTCGCGCGCGCCCGCGGGCGTCGAGCCGAAGCCGCGGTTCCAGCGGTCGCCGCGGCGCACGACGCGCACGCGCACGCGGTCGCCGCTCACGGCGTCCTTCGTCTCGCCCTGCGGCACGAACAGGTCGCCCTCGCGGTACGCGCGGTCGGTCTTCACGAAGCCGAAGCCGCGCGGCGTGACCTTGAGCACGCCCTCGATCTCGTCGCCCATGCGCGGCAGGCGCACGCGGTCGTCGTTGCCGATCTCGAGCATCTCCTCGGCGGCGAGCTGGCGGACCGCCTCGTCGAACGCGGCCTCGTCCTCGTCGGCGACACGGAGCTGGCGCGCGATCTCATGCGCGTAGGTCGGCAGGTAGCTGCGGTGCGCGAGATGATCGATGATGCGTGACTTGAAGCGGAGCGGCACGGGCGCAGTGTAGGAGTTCACGCGGGGCAGGGCGCCGCGGATTCAGCCACGCTTGCGCGGCTTCGCCGCCGCAGGCTTCGCCTTCGGAGCGGACTTCGGCGCTGGTTTCGCCCCGCCGCGCACCACATTGCCCACGCCGCGACCGATGCGCGACGGATGCGTGGCGCGCGACTCGATGCGGCGGTTCTCGGCGGCCTCCGATGCGGAGCGCGAGGCGTCCTTCGCGGGTTTCACGGTGGAATCAGCGGCTGCGGCGGACTTTCGTGCCTCCGCCGCCGCGGGCTTCGCGCCGTCTCCCGCGGCATCCTTCGCGGGAGACTTCGCGGCATCGCCCGTCGCTTCCTTCGTCGGCGCGCCCGCGCCCGCGCCTGCCCCCGACTCGCCATCCTTCGCGGCCTTCTCGCCCTTCGCGTAGCTCTCGCTGCGGTAGTCGGTCTCGTAGAAGCCGCTGCCCTTGAAGATCACCGCGCCGCCCGTGCCGATCTTGCGCTCGACCTTCCGCTTGCGGCACTTCGGGCACACCGCGATCGGGTCGGCCTTGATCGACTGGAACTCCTCGAACTCGTGCCCGCACGCGCGGCAGACATACTCGTAGGTCGGCATCGCGTCTCCGTTCAGGCGTCGGGTGCCACAGCGACCTTCGCGGGGCGCAGCACGCTTTCGCCAAGCCGCCAACCCGTCTGGAAGCGCATGCTCACGCAGTTCGGCGCCACGCCCTCGGCGGGCTGGCGCATGACGGCGTCGTGCTGCATCGGATCGAACTCGGCCCCGGGCACGGGGTCGATGCGGGAGATGCCGTTCTGCTCGAGCGCCTTCTGCAGCTCGGCGCGCGTCATCTCGATCGACTTCGCCATCTGCTCGACGGTCATGCGCGCGGGGTCCTGCGCGAGCGTCAGATCGAAGTTGTCGAGCACGGGCATGAGCGCGCGCGCAAGCTGCACGAGGCCCGCGGTGCGCGCGCGCGCCTCGTTCTCGACCGAGCGGCGCTGGAAGTTCGCGAAGTCGGCGAGCGCGCGCGTGCGCGCCGCCACGGCCTCGTCGCGCTCGGCGGCGAGGCGGTCGATCATGGCGGGCAGGCCGTCGGCGGCACCGTCGCCAGGAACATCGGCATGCAGGCCAGCGTCGGCCGCGGCGCGCGAGGAAGGCGACGGGGGCGGCGGAGGAGGAGGCGGAGGAGTCGGAGGCATCGGAGATTCCGTCGTCTGCTCGGGGTTCATCACGCGTGGCGCGAGGGTAGCGGCGTCAGTCGCCGAACGGGTTGATCTTCTTCCAGAAGCTCTTGGCATCGGCGCGCACATCGACCTTCTCCGTCTGCGCGTACTCGGAGAGCAGGCGCCGCTGGTCGTCGGTGAGCTTCTTCGGCACCACGAGCTGCAGCACCACATGCAGGTCGCCGCGCTCGGTGGCGCGCGTGCCCATCTGGAGCGCGGGCATGCCCGCACGCTCGATCACGACGACATCGCTGTGCTGGCTGCCCGCGGGGATCTCGAATTCGACGGGCTTGCCGTCGATGCCGTCGAGCTTGACCTTGGCGCCGAGCGCCGCCTGTGCGAACGCCATCGGGTGCACCGAGATCAGGTCCGTTCCTCGGCGCTCGACGAACCGCTCGTGCGGCGCGACGCGCACCACGACATGCAGGTTGCCGCGCGGCCCCGTGCCTTCGGGCGTCGCCTCGGGCGGCGGCGGCTCGCCTTCGCCCGACATGCGGATGACCTGGCCGTCCTCGATCCCAGCAGGAATGCGCACGCCGAGCTTGCGCGGCACCGACACGCGCCCGCGCCCGCGGCACTTGTCGCACTTGTCGGCGACGACCGTGCGGCGCCCGCGGCACTCGGGGCAGGTGGTGACCATGCGGAACATGCCGCCGAAGCCCGTCTGCGCGACCTGCCCTTGGCCGCCGCAGGTGGGGCACTGCGTGGGCTTCGACCCGGGCTTCGCTCCCGAACCGCTGCACGGCTCGCAGACATCGAGGCGCTTGAAGCTCACATCGCGCTCGCAGCCTGCGAACGCGTCCTCGAGCTCGATCTCGATCTCGGTCTCGAGGTCGAGGCCCTGCACGGGGCCTCGACGCGCGCGCGGGTCGCCGCCCATGCCGCCGTTCATGCCGCCGAAGATCTCGTTGAACATCGAGAAGATGTCGCTCACATCGCGCGAGCGGAAGTCGTGCACGGGGTTCTGGCGCAGCCCCGCATGGCCGTGGCGGTCGTAGAGCTGGCGTCGGTCGGTGTCCGACAGCACCTCGTAGGCCTCGGCGCACGCCTTGAACTCCGACTCGGCGTCGGCGTTGCCAGGGTTGCGGTCGGGGTGCCACTTCATCGCCATGCGTCGATACGCACGCTTGATGTCGTCCTGCGTCGCGGTCTTCTCGACCGACAGGATCTCGTAGTAGCAGCGCGTCTGCGGCATCGCGTCCCTGCATGCTTGCGGCCTGCGGGGGCGCGCGCCGACCGCAGGCCGCGTGTTGGAAGCGGCCGCGCGCCCGTCAAGGCGCGCGGCCGGAATCTTGCGTCAGCTGACCGCGCCCTCGACGGGAGCGGCGTCGTCCTTGAGCTCGGTCACGATCACATCGGTCGTGAGCATGAGGCCCGCGACGCTGGCGGCGTTCACGAGCGCCGTCTTCACGACGAGCGCGGGATCGATGATGCCCGACTTGACGAGATCCTCGTACTCGCCCGTCGCCGCGTTGAAGCCCGCGTTCGTCTTCGCGGTGCGGACCTTCTCGACGACGAGGTCGCCGTCGAAGCCCGCGTTCTCGGCGATCTGCGCGCACGGACGCTCCATGGCCACGGCCACGATGTCGAAGCCGAGCTTCTCGTCGCCCTTGGCCTTCTTCTTGGCCTCGAGCACGGCGTCGATCGCGCGCACGAGCGCCACGCCGCCGCCTGGAACGAAGCCTTCCTTCGCCGCGGCGCGGGTGGCGTGGAGCGCGTCGTCGACGCGGTCCTTCGTCTCCTTCATCGCGAGCTCGGTGGCGCCGCCGACCGAGATGATCGCCACGCCCGACACGAGCTTGGCGAGGCGCTCGTTGAGCTTCTCGCGGTCGTAGTCGCTGGTGGTGCGCTCGATCTGCGCGCGGATCTGGTCGGCGCGCGCCTCGATGTCCTTGGTCTTGCCGCCGCCCTGGACGATGGTGGTCTCGTCCTTGGCGATGACGACCTTCTTCGCGGTGCCGAGCTCCTTGAGCTCGACATCCTCGAGGCTGCGGCCGATGTCCTCGGCCAGGAACACGCCGCCCGTGATGCAGCCGATGTCGCCGAGCATCGCCTTGCGGCGGTCGCCGAAGCCGGGCGCCTTCACGGCGCAGACCTGCAGCACGCCGCGCAGGCGGTTGACGACGAGCGCGGCCAGCGCCTCGTTCTCGACCTCCTCGGCGATGATGAGCAGCGGCCTGCCCGCGCTCGCCACCTTGTTGAGGAGCGGCAGGAGCTCGGCGAGGTTCGAGATCTTCCGCTCGTTGATCAGGATGAGCGGGTTCTCGAGCACGCACTCGGCGCGCTTCGGATCGGTCATGAAGTAGGGCGAGAGGTAGCCCTTGTCGAACGACATGCCCTCGACATAGTCGAGCGTGGTGTCGGCGGTCTTGCCTTCCTCGATCTCGCACACGCCCTCGGCGCCGACCTTGTCGATCGCCTCGGCGATGAGGCGGCCGATGGCGACATCGTGGTTGGCCGAGACGGTGGCGACCTTCTCGAGGTCGCCCTTGCCCTTGCACTTCTGCGCCATCTCGGTGACCGCGTCGGCGCCCACCTGCGCGGCCGCGTTCACGCCGCGCTGGATGGCGACGGCGTTCGCGCCCGCGGCGATGTACTTCAGGCCGCCGTTGAAGATCGCGCCCGCGAGGACGGTCGCGCAGGTCGTGCCGTCGCCCGCGATGTCCGCGGTCTTCTTGGCCACCTGCTGCACCATCTTGGCGCCCATGTTCTCGAACGGCGCGGGAAGGTCGATCTCCTTCGCCACGGTCACGCCGTCCTTGGTGATCTGCGGGCCGCCGTAGCTCTTGGTGAAGAGCACATTGTGGCCGACGGGACCCATGGTCACCGCCACGGCCTGCACGAGCTGGTCGACGCCGCGCTTGAGTTCCGCGCGCGCCGCCACATCGAACTTCATCTGCTTCTGCGACATGGTGTGTTTCCGTTTGTGGTTCCGCGCGCCTCGGCGCGCTTCAGCGTGGTGCGTGCCTGGGTCACTTCTGCATGACGCCGAGCAGCTCGCTCTCGCGCATGATCACATGGGTGACGCTCTTGATCTCGATCTCGGTGCCCGCGTACTTGCCGTAGACGACGGTGTCGCCCTTCTTCACATGGACGGGCGCGCGCTCGCCGTTCTCGAGCAGGCGAGGGGTCGGACGGACATGGTTCGTGTCTCTCGTTTCGTGTGCGTTCGTTGGTTTCGTCGTGTTGCGGTGGGTCGTGCGAAAGGGCGGTGCGGCGGACGCGGGCTCAGAAGCCCATGCCGCCCATGCCACCCATGCCGCCCATTCCGCCCATGCCACCCATACCGCCCATGCCATGGTCGTGATCGTGGTGGTGGCCGCCCTTGTCGTCCTTGGGCTGGGGCTTCTCGCTCACCGCGCAGTCGCAGGTGAGGATGAGGCCCGCGACGCTCGCCGCGTTCTGCAGCGCCGTGCGGTCGACCTTGGCGGGGGTGATGACGCCCTGCTTGAGCAGGTCGCCGTACTCGAGCGAGAGCGCGTTGAAGCCCTCGTCGCCCTTCATCTCCTTGACCTTGGCGACGACGACGGTGCCCTTCTCGCCCGAGTTCTCGGCGATCGTGCGCAGCGGCACGCACAGGGCCTCGGCCACGGCCTCGACTCCCGCGAGTTCGTCACCCTTCGCCGACTTGCGCACGGCGTCGAGCGCGGGAATCGCGCGGATGAAGCTCGTGCCGCCGCCCGCGACCACGCCCTCGGCGATGGCCGCGCGCGTCGCGTGCAGCGCGTCCTCGACGCGCGCCTTCTTCTCCTTGAGCTCGGCCTCGCTCGACGCGCCGACATTGATCTGCGCCACGCCGCCCGCGAGCTTCGCCAGGCGCTCCTGGAGCTTCTCGCGGTCGTAGTCGCTGTCGGTGCGCTCGATCTCGGCGCGGATCTGCTCGCAGCGGCCCTTGATGGCCGTGCTCGAGCCGGCGCCCTCGACGACGGTGGTCTTGTCGGCGTCGATGACGAGCTTCTTCGCCTGACCGAGGTCCTTGATGGTGACCTTGTCGAGCTCGATGCCGAGGTCCTTCATGATCGCCTTGCCGCCCGTGAGGATCGCGATGTCCTCGAGCATGGCCTTGCGGCGGTCGCCGTAGCCTGGCGCCTTCACCGCGCAGACATTGAGCACGCCGCGCAGCTTGTTGATCACGAGCGCGCTCAGCGCCTCGCCCGTCACATCCTCGGCGATGATGAGGAGCGGCTTCTTCGCGTCCATGACCTTCTCGAGGAAGGGCACGAACTTGGCGAGCGAGTCGATCTTGTCCTCGTACACGAGCACGAGCGCCTTCGAGAACTCGCAGGTCATCTCGTCGGTGTTGGTGACGAAGTTCGGGCTGAGGTAGCCGCGGTCGAACTGCATGCCCTCGACGACATCGATGGTGGTGTCGCGCGACTTGCCTTCCTCGACGGTGATGACGCCGTCCTTGCCGACCTTCTCGAAGGCCTCGGCCATGATCTTTCCGATCGACGGGTCGTTGTTCGCGCTGATCGTGGCGACCGCCGCGATGCCGCCCGAGATCTTCTCGACGGGGCGCGACGACTCGCCGATGCGGGTCGCGACCGCGGTCACGGCCTTCTTCATGCCGCGCACGACCGCGTTCGGGTCGGCGCCCGCGGCGATCTGGCGGAAGCCCGCCTTGATGAGCGCCTCGGCGAGCACGGTCGCGGTGGTGGTGCCGTCGCCCGCGTCGTCGGAGGTCTTCGAGGCGGCCTCCTTCACGAGCTTCGCGCCCATGTTCTCGACCTTGTCGCGCAGCTCGATCTCCTCGGCCACCGACACGCCGTCCTTGGTGACGGTCGGCCCGCCCCAGCTCTTGTCGAGCACGGCGTTGCGGCCACGGGGGCCGAGGGTGCTCTTCACCGCCGCGGCGAGCTTCTCCACGCCGGCGAGCAGGCTCTTGCGTGCATCGTTCTCAAACGCCAGTTCCTTGACGGCCATGTGGTCGTTCTCCGGTCTCGTTGAATCTGTGCTTCCGACGCCACGGGTTCTCCGGGGCGGCTCGGGAGCGGATGATTGTCAGGCCCACGGCGACGCCGCGAGGCGCGCGAAGATACAAAGGCCGTACCAGCGGATGGCGCGGAGCCGCTCGGTCGCCGAGGGGGTGCCGAGGGGGCATTTGCAATCGTAAGAATATGTAAGAAATACACTTACGCGTACGCGCCGCGCGGGGTTTGCCAGGCGTTCCCCTGACAGTTCCGCGTCGAAGTCGAGTGCCGCTGCCTTTCTGGCAGACGAGGACGATCGCCTAGTTGGGCTTGCTCGGCCCTGCCTCGCCGACCACTTCGCGGATCCGAGGCGCTGGGCGGGTGACCGCACGAAGGATCCACCACGCGTTGACGACGAGGTAGCCCGCGCCGAACACGAAGAGCGCCGCCGCCATGGAGCCAAGCAGCCAGGCCGCCATGGCGAGTTCGGGCGTCTGCACGAGTTCGGCCGTCGCCCACGCACCCCCTGCGGTGAGCGCCGCGGCGAGCATCAGGTCGACCCGCTGGCGCGCTGCGCGCCGCGTGCGGTAGACGCGCGAGAGCGTGCCGAGCTCGCGGAAGAGCGGGGCGGTCGCGAGGAGCGCGAGCGCCGCGGGCAGCGACCAGGCGGGCGAAAGGCCTGCGCTGCCCGGGCTTCCGAAGAGCAGCATGCCCCAGAGCGCGAACGCCGCGATGCCTGCCGCGCGGACAAGCAGCGCGCGGCCATCGGTGGGAATCGGCATGAAGACGACGAAGGTCGCAAGCCCGAGCGCCGCGCCTGCCGCCGAGGCGGCCGAGAGCACGGTCACCGTGAGCCGCAGGATCTCGTCGATCTGCGGCGGCGGCGCGATGCCGCCTGGCGGCGCGAGCCTGCCGCCGCCCGCGGTCATGCTGGCGATGAACGCAGGGCCCACCGCCAGGCTCGAGAGCAGGATCGAGAGGCACGCGAAAAAGAGCGCACGCGCGCGCGCCGCGGCGCCTTCGCGCGGCGTCGCATGGTCTTCCTCCGCATCGCCGTCGACCGCACGCGCAAGCGAAGTCACGATCTCGCAGCCGCATTCGGGGCAGTTCCCGCGGACGGGCAGCCCCTCGAGGTCGTATCCGCACTGGGCGCATTGGAACGGCTTGCGGATGCGCAACTCGGGCATTCGCGGAAGTGTGGCGCATGCGGCGCCCCGCGGCAAGCGGGAATCCGCTGCCGCTACACTCGCCGCCATGCAGGATCGGGTCGCGGCGCTCCGCGCCAACATCGTCTCGGTGTACATGGGCAACGCCCAGGCGGTGGACCGCCTGATCGTGTGCCTGCTCGCGCGCGGGCATGTGCTCATCGAGGATGTCCCGGGCGTCGGCAAGACCGTGCTCGCGAACGCGCTCGCGCGCTCGATCCGCTGCACCTTCAGCCGCATCCAGTGCACCCCCGACCTGCTGCCCTCCGATGTGACGGGCACCAGCATCTTCCGCCAGGACGCGGGGTCGTTCGAGTTCCGCGAGGGCCCGATCTTCGCGAATGTGGTGCTCGCCGACGAGATCAACCGCACCACGCCGCGCACGCAGTCGGCGATGCTCGAGGCGATGAGCGACGGCACCGTGTCGGCCGAGGGCCGCGTGCTGCAGCTGCCGCAGCCGTTTCTCGTGGTCGCCACGCAGAACCCCTACGAATTCGAGGGAACCTACTTCCTTCCCGAGAACCAGCTCGACCGCTTCCTGATGCGCATCTCGCTCGGCTACCCGTCGCCCGACGACGAGGCGCGCATCCTGCGCAAGCAGCCCGCGCGCACCGCGCTGCCCGACCTCCAGCCCGCGATGGGCGCCGACGAGGTGCTGACGCTGCAGCGCAAGGTCGACGAAGTGCGCATGGAGCAGTCGCTCGTCGACTATGTGATCGCGATCGCGACCGCGACGCGCAACTGCGAGGACCTGCAGGTGGGCGTGAGCCCGCGCGGCGCGCTGGCGCTGGCGGCGGCCGCGCGCGCGACCGCCTTCGTCGCGGGCCGCGACTACTGCGTGCCAGACGACATCGTGCAGAACGCGCTGCCCGTGTGTGCGCATCGCGTGATCAGCCGCACCTACATGCACCAGGGCGACACGCTGACCACGCGCCGCATCATGCAGCGCGTGCTCGAGAGCGTGCCGAGCCCCGTGTGACGCGAAAGGCCCGAGGAAACCCATGAAACGAGCGGTCGTGCTCCTCTCCGGCGGCCTCGACAGCGCGACCGTGCTCGCGTGGATGCGCCGCGAGGGCTTCGCGTGCCACGCGCTCAGCTTTCGCTACGGGCAGCGGCATTCGGTGGAGCTTGCGCGCGCGGCCGAGCTCGCGCGCGCGCTCGGCGCGGTCGAGCACAAGGTGACCGAGATCGACCTGCGCGCCTTCGGCGGCAGCGCGCTGACCGCCGACATCGCGGTGCCCAAGGACCGCGACGAATCGGCGATCGCGCACGGCGTGCCCGTGACCTATGTGCCCGCGCGCAACACGATCTTCCTCGCCTTCGCGCTCGCCTACGCCGAGACGCTCGGCGCGAGCGACCTCGCGATCGGCGTGAACGCGATCGATTTCTCGGGCTACCCCGACTGCCGCCCCGAGTTCATCGCGGCGTTCGAGCACCTCGCGAACCTGGCGACGAAGGCGGGCGCCGAGGGCTCGTCGCGATTCCGCATCCACACGCCGCTGCAGGAGTTGTCGAAGGCGGGCATCGTGCGGCTCGCGTGCGAACTCGGCGTGCCCGTCGGGCGCACCGTGTCGTGCTACGACCCGTCGCCCGAAGGAACGCCGTGCGGGCGCTGCGACGCGTGCATCCTGCGCCGCAAGGGCTTCGTGGAAGCGGGCGTCGACGACATCTGACGGTTTCGCACCGCGCGGCGGAATGCCGCAGGAAGGCCGTGCGTCCCGCGGGACTCGCGGCGCGTCGCCGCGCAAACCCCCAGGGGCCGATTCCGATGGCACGACACCACACGCTTGCATGCGCGCTGGCGCTTTCACTGCTCGCAACCCTCGGAGGCTGCATGAGCTACCGCACGCCCGCAGGCCCCGCTCCGATCGGCGAGATGACGCACCCCGCGATCGCCGAGGCGCTGCGCGTCGAGCCCGAGTCGCCGATGCCCGCGGTGGTCGCGTACGCACGCGTGCAGGCGCGGTCGTACTGGTCGCGTTCGATCCAAGGCGTCGAAATCGGCGGGCTGTCGCTCGTGGCGGCGTCGGATCTCGAGCGCGGCGAAGACGCCGACAGCATCGGCAGGTGGCCGAACACGAGCGGCGTGGTGCGGCTGTCGTCGATCCTGGTGCCGAGGCCCGGCCGCGATGATGTGACCGACTCGGTCATGGCGCTTCGGCGCGGCGCGGCGTCGCTGCGCGCCGATGTGCTCGTCCTCTACACGCTCGACACGCAGTTCCGCATCGACGATTTCTCGCCTGGCGCGCTCGGCCTGATCTCGCTCGGGCTCGCGCCGACGAAGACCGCGGTCGTGCACTGCACGGCCAGCATGGTGTTCGTCGATGTGCGCACGGGATTCGTGTACGGCGCCGCCGAGGCCTCGGCGGACGACGACCAGCTCGCGAACTCCTGGACCGACAACGACGCGGTCGACCAGTGCCGCCGCCGCGTGGAGCGTCGCGCGTTCGAGGCGCTGCTCGTCGAGTCGCAGAAGGCCTGGTCGTCGATCGCCGAGCAGCGACTGCGGCAGATCGCCGCGGCGGCCGACGCCGGCCCTGCGCCGCTCGAGGTGCCCGACGCCACGCCCGATGCCTCGCCCGACGCATCGAATGGGGCTTCCGCGGCATCCGCGCCCTGAAGCGCCGCGGTACGCTGCGCACCTCAGGAGGCTTCATGCTCGACCTCGCGTTCCTTCCGCTCGTCATCGCGTCCGTTCTCGCTGTGCCGCAGGATGCCGCAGCTCCCGCAGCGCCCGCCGCTGCCGCCGCCAAGGCGCCGCCGACCCCCGCCGAGCTGCAGGCCATCGTGATGAAGTTCTACGACGACCTGCAGAAGAAGTACGCGGGCGTCGTGAATCCGAGCGAGGAGGAGCTGAAGAAGATCCAGGCCGACATCGCGGTGGCCGCCGACGCGGCGCTGAAGGGCATCGACCTCGGTGCGCTCGACGAGCAGGGGCTCGCCGCGCTCGGGCCGCTCCTCTCGATGTCGCCCACGGCACGCGCCCAGATGCAGGAGATGCTCGCCGCGAAGGCCGCGCAGCCGACCGTCGAGGGCTTCATGGCCGCGGTGCAGTCGGCGGGCTATCAGATGCGCGGCGACGACGAGGCCGCGATGCACAAGCTCGCGCTCGGGCTTCTCGACCACCCCGCGTTCGCCGAAGGCCTGGCGACCGAGGAGGGCGGCATGGCGCTTGGCGTCGTGTCCGAGGCGCCCGTCGAGGAACTCGTGAAGCGCGCCGCCGCGATCGAGGCGGTTGCCGCGCGGTTCGACGCGAACGCTCCCGTGACGATGCTCGCGAACGCCGAAGGCTTCATGCGGCTCGTGAACGCGGCGCTTCCCAAGGAGAAGGCTGTCGAAGTGCGCGCGTCGGTGCTGCGCGCGATCAAGGCCAAGATGGACGGCACGCAGGGCCGCGAGCGCAAGATGCTCGAGCGCGCCGCCGCGTACATCGACGGCGCCGCCGCGCGCGGCGAACTGCTCGGTTTCGCCTGCCCGCCGATGCGCACGGACTGGGTGCGCCGCGCCGACGGCAGCACGCCGTGGAAGGACTTCGCCGAGCTCAAGGGCAAGGTGGTCGTGCTCGACTTCTGGGCCACCTGGTGCGGCCCGTGCGTGGGCAGCTTCCCGAAGGTCGCCGAGATGCGCACGAAGTACCCCGCCGACAAGGTCGAGATCGTGGGCATCACGAGCATCCAGGGCATGGTCGCGCACCAGAAGCGCGATCAGGTCGATTGCCCGGGTGACGCCGAGAAGGAGAAGTCCGAACTCCTCCTCTTCATGAACGACATGGGCGTGACCTGGACGGTGGCGATCACCGAGCAGGATGTGTTCAACCCCGACTTCGGCATCCGCGGCATTCCGTATGTCGCGATCCTCGATCAGGACGGCAAGGTCTTCAAGGCGGGCATGCACCCGTCGGACGAGGCGAAGATCACCGAGGCGATCGACGAGCTGCTCGCGAAGGGTGCGAAGCAGGGCGAGTGACCCGCCTCGCGCCGCGCGTGACGATTGTTGGATGACGAGAACTCTGCTCTCGGGGCTTCAGTATCGAGGCTTCAGCTCTCGAGGCTTCAGACATCGAGGCTTCAGACATCGAGGCTTCAGATATCGAGGCTTCAGATATCGAGGCTTCAGATATCGAGGTTCTTGACCTCGAGCGCATGCTTCTCGATGTAGTTGCGGCGCCGTTCGACATCCTCGCCCATCAGGACGGAGAACAGCGAATCAGCCTCGCTCGCGCTCTCGAGCGTCACGCGGATCAGCGTGCGGCGCGCGGGGTCCATGGTGGTGTCCCACAGCTGCTGCGCCTCCATCTCGCCGAGGCCCTTGAAGCGCTTCACCTCGATGCCGCGGCGGCCGACCTCGTAGAGGGCGCGCGCGATCGACGGCACATTGGCAGCCTCGACAAGGCCCGAGTCGCGCGACTTCTTCGTGGCGCGCTGGCCGTCCTCGCCATCATCGGCCGACGCGTCGCCGTTCGACGCAGCCGCCGCGGTCTTCGCGGCGTCGACGACCCAGGCGTAGCGCGTGGGCATCTTCTCGCCCGTCACGCCCTCGACCTGCACGAGGTCCCAGTCCTCGATCGAGATGTGCCACGACGAGAGCTGGGCGACGATGCGCTCGATCTCGCGGTTCTCGTGCAGTTCGCGCAGGCTGGCGATGCGGCGTCGGTCGACCTTCATGTCGGGGGTGACGAGGTCGTCGAGCACGAGGTCGCGCGCGGCGAGCGACGCCCGCGCGTCGGACTCCGCGTGGAAGAGTTCGTCGCCGTCGGGCCACGCGAGGTGCCACGACGGCAGCTGGCCCTTGCCCGAAGGATCCTTCGCGCGCATGCCGAGCAGCCGCGTGAACGCGATGCCGCGGCGCTGCGACACCGTGACGAGCTCGTCGAGCCGCTCGAGCGCGCGCACCATGCGGCGGATGTCGTCGCCCTGCACGGCGTGCACCGTCGCGCCGCGCTCGTCGCGCACCGCGAAGGTCGCGTGGCTGAGCGCGAGGTCGACGAGCGTCTCGTTCATGCGCTTGTCGTTGAGGACATAGTTCACCGACTTCCCGCGCGCGACCTGGTAGAGCGGCGGCTGCGCGATGTACACCTTGCCCTGGCGCACGAGCTCGGGCATCTGGCGGAAGAAGAAGGTCAGCAGCAGCGTGCGGATGTGCGAGCCGTCGACATCGGCGTCGGTCATCACGATGATGCGGCCGTAGCGCAGCTTCGAGATGTCGAAGTCCTCGCCGATGCCGCACTGCAGCGCCTGGATGAGGATGCGGATCTCCTCGAATCCGAGCACCTTGTCGAGGCGCGCCTTCTCGACATTGAGGAGCTTTCCGCGCAGCGGCAGGATCGCCTGGCACACATGGTCGCGGCCGCCCTTGGCGGAGCCGCCTGCGCTGTCGCCCTCGACGATGAAGAGCTCGGTCTTCTCGACATCGTCGGACGAGCAGTCGCTGAGCTTGTGCGGCATGCCGCCCGAGTCGAGCGCGCCCTTGCGCTTGATGAGCTCGCGCGCCTTGCGGGCGGCCTCGCGCGCCTGCGCGGCGAGCACCGCGCGCAGGCAGATGTCGCGTGCTTCCTTCGGGTGCTCCTCGAGCCACGCGCCGAGCTTCTCGCCGATCGCCTGCGAGACGAAGGGCTCGATCTCTGGGTTGAGCAGCTTCTCCTTCGTCTGGTTGTTGAACTGCGGGTTCGGCAGCTTCACGCTGATGACGGTGACGAGGCCCTCGCGCAGGTCGTCGCCCGAAGGGATGAGGTCCTTGAGCAGGTTGTTCTTGCGCGCGTAGCCGTTGACCACGCGCGTGAGCGCGGCCTTGAAGCCCGCGACATGCGTGCCGCCGTCGCGGTTCGGGATGTTGTTGCCGAACGCGGTCGTGAGCTCGGCGTTCGAGTCGACATACTGCATCGCGAAGTCGAGACGCAGCGAGTGCGCGGTTTCGTCGGACGAGAAGGCGATGACGGGGCTCTGGACCGTCTTCTGCTCGTTGCGCCACGCGACATAGCCGCCGAGGCCGTCGGGGCTGTGGAAGGTGAGGTCGCGCCGCTGGCCGCTCGCGTCGACGCGCTCGTCGACGAGGCGGATCACGACGCCCGGGTTCAGATAGGCGAGCTCGCGCAGGCGGTGCTCGAGCGTCTCGTACTTGAACTCCGTGTCGGGGAAGATCTGCGCATCGGGCAGGAACGAGATGCGCGTGCCCGTGCGCTTCTCGGTGGCGGGCGACTTCGCCAGCGTCTCGACGAGCTCGAGCGGCTTGGTGACCTCGCCGCGCGAGAAGCCGATGTGATAGGTCTTCTCGTTCTTGAAGACCTCGACCTCGGTCCATTCGCTGAGCGCGTTCACGCACTTCACGCCGACGCCGTGCAGGCCGCCCGAGACCTTGTACGCGTTGTCGCCGAACTTGCCGCCCGCATGGACCTCGGTGAGGATGACCTCGACGGCAGGGCGGCCGTTGATCGTCGGGTTCTCGTGCTTCATCGGATCGACGGGCATGCCGCGGCCGTCGTCGATGACCGTGCAGGAGCCGTCGACGCCGATGCGGACGGTGACGGTCGTGGCGAAGCCCGCCATGACCTCGTCGATCGCGTTGTCGACGCATTCGTACACGAGGTGGTGCAGGGCGTTCGGGCCCGTGCCGCCGACATACATGCCAGGGCGCTTCCGGATCGCCTCGAGGCCCTCGAGCACCTGGATCGATTCCGAGGTGTAGCCCGTCGAATCGGGCATCGCGGGGGCGGCGGAAGGCGTGGTCTGGGTCATGTCGATCGAATCCAGTTCTGTTGAACAGAAGGTCCTGCGGGGTGGCGCGCGGGGCGCATGCCGCGGGGTCCTGATTCTAGCAGAACCCCCCGTGGAACGCCCGTGCGGCGTGCGGTGAAAACCACTCAAAAACATCGGTGAAAACCGCGATTTTGTCGTTTCCGCCATGCCTGAACCCCGCACGGGCCGCGGGCGCCGCGCGAGGCGGCGCACAGGGTGCCGCGCCAGGCCATGGGCGGCGGGCGAATTCGGGCGGGAAGCCCGCCGCGGACGATCTACACTGCGCCCGCACGCAGCGCGCGAGTGAACCGCCGAATGCCGCCGAACGAGTTGCCCCGAAAGCTCCGCGAAGCCGCCGATCCCGCGCCCGATGCGTGGCGCGCGGACGGCATGTCGCCGCCAGAGGCGCTGCTCGAGGAGGCGGCCCGCGCCGAGGCCGCACGGCTTGCGCGGCGGTCGTTCCTCGTC
>JAJTGK010000009.1 GCA_021297815.1 Planctomycetaceae bacterium | reverse complement strand
CTGCTCGCACTCAACTACTCCTCGCGCCCCGCCGACGAGATCGCGGCGGCGCACCGCGCCTACGCCTCGTGCGTGCGCGGCCCCGCGGCAGCGCCGCCCCGTCGCGCGGCGGGTGGGCCGCTGCGCGTCGGCGTCCTCTCGGGCGACCTGCGCACGCACTCGGTCGGCTACTTCGCGGAGGTCTTCCTGCGCCGCGCTCCTAGCGAGGTCGAGTGGGTCGTGTTCTCGACCGCGGTGCCCGACGCGGGCGACGCGATGATGGCGCGCTTCCGCGCCGAGGCCTCCGAGTGGGTCGAGTGCGCGTTTCTCGACGACGCGGCGCTCGATGCCGCGATCCGCGCGCGGCAACTCGATGTGCTGCTCGAACTCTCGGGCCACACCGCGGGCGCGCGACTTGCGGCGCTCGACCGGAAGCCCGCACCCGCGATCGTGACCGCGATCGGCTACCCGAACACCACGGGGCACCCCGCGGTCGACGCGCGCATCGTCGACTCGACCACCGACCCCGAGGGCGCCGAGCGGCTCTCGACCGAGCGGTTGCTGCGCATCGACCCGTGCTTCCTCTGCTACACGCCGCCCGCGGACGCGCCCGCGCCCGAGATGCCCGCGGCCGACGCGCCGTTCACCTTCGGTTCGTTCAACCTGTCGACCAAGGTGGGCGCCGACGCTGTCTCGGCGTGGGCGCACGCGATGCGCGCGGTCGACGGCTCGCGGCTGCTCGTCAAGTCGCGCACGCTCGAAGGCGAGCACGCGCGCGAACACTTCCTGTCGCGGCTCGAGCAGGGCGGCATCGCGCGCGAGCGCGTCGAGATCGTCGGCTACACGAAGGGCGTCGCCGAGCACTTCGCGCTCTATCGCCGCGTGCATGTCGCGCTCGACACGATGCCCTACAACGGCACGACCACGACCTGCGAGGCGCTGTGGATGGGCGTGCCTGTGCTGACCGTTGTGGGCGACCGCCATGCGGCGCGCGTCGGCGCAAGCCTGCTGCGCGCCGCGGGGCTCGGCGCGTGGGTTGCGCAGAACACGGACGAATTGGCGGGAATTGCCGCCGCGCTTGCCCGTGACCACGGCGCGCTTGCCGCGTGGCGGCGAAACCTACGGGAAATCCTGCGTTCCTCGGCGCTTCTCGATCAGGCCGCCTATCACCAGCGGTTCGTCGCAGCGTTGCGGGGCCTCGTCGGCTGAGCCACGACACCACGACCCAGGCCGGAGACTTTTCACGCATTCCACCTCGGAAGCCCGCCGTTCGTTGACATGCGCAGCGGGGCGCGTCATGCTTTCCACATGAGCTCCTCGCGCCATCCGCTCGCTCGCCGCGCCTTCACGCTCGTCGAGCTCCTCGTGGTGATCGCGCTGATCGCGGTCATCCTCTCGCTCGTCCTCTACGGCGTCTCGGGCATCCAGCGCCAGGCGCGCTCGGCGAAGTGCCTGTCGAACCAGCGGCAGATCAACTTCGCGTTCAACTGCTACTACGCCGACAACTCGGGCCGCTTCTGCGGCGTCGACACCGATCGCAACCCGTGGGACTGGGTGAAGACGCCCGTCGGTACGCCCGCCGAGACCGAGGCGCACCTCAAGAACGGCCGCCTGTGGCAGTACATCGGCAGCTTCGAGGTGTACAAGAGCCCGTTCGATCCGTTCCCGTCGCCGCCGCCTGGCGCGACCATGGCGTCGGGCACGACGCGCATCCGCACCTACTCGTTCAACGCGTTCATCTCGACGGGCGAGGGCTACATGTGGGCAGGCCCGCCCAACTGGCAGGTCAACACGATGGGCAAGATCCCGCTGCCCGCCGAGACGATCGTGACCTGCCTCGAGTACGACCACCGCGGCTACAACATCAACGGCTTCGGCATCAACCTGTCGGGCAACGGCAACTGGGTGGACAAGCTCGCGCCGTGGCACCCTGGCCATTGGAACTTCACCTTCGCCGATGGTTCCGCCGTGTCGCAGAACGCCTTCGCGAAGCAGAAGGACATCGACTACTACATGACGCTCCCCCAGAACGACATCTTCTGGCCGGGGCCCGACTACGAGTGGGTGCGTCGGCGGCTTGCCCCAGGGTCGACTCCGTGATGCGCGCGGGTTTCGCGTGCGCGGCCGCGGCGATCGCGGCAGCGGTCGGTTGCGGCGAAGACCGCAACTACAACTTCGGCGTGCCGGGTTCGTCGATGAGTTCGGCGTCGAGTTCGGCGTCGAGTTCGTCGGCCCCCGCGCCTGGCGCGAACGCCTCGGCCGACGAGCCCGCCTCGGGCGCCGCAGCCGCCCCGATGGGCGCTCCGATGCGCCGCACCGACGCGCCCCTTGGCAGCACGCCCGCGAACCCGCAGGGCCTTTCGACCTCGGCCACCGCCGCGGCCGTGCCCGACACCACGCAGTCCTCGAGCGCTGCCACCGTCGACCCATCGGCAGGCGCCTCGGCGGCGGGCGGCTCGGGCGAAGAGGAGCCCTTCAAGGTCCTCGCGCGCACCTCGCGCTTCAACGAGTTCCGCGGCCTTTCGGCGCGCTACATCGAGCTGCGCCGCGAGCTCTACCCGCTCGGCGTGAAGCTCGCCGACGGCAGCGCGACCGACGACGACCGCAAGCGCTACTACGCGCTCGAGGCCCGCGTCGAGCAGGCGTGGAAACCGATCAACGGCTACATGTGGGACGACCGCTGGAGCGAGGCAGACCGCGCCGCCATGGGCTGGATCCTGTACGGCGACATGCAGCCGAAGCGCTGAGCGCGACGGGCTGCCGCGACTCCCCGCCATAGACTGCGCGGATGATCCGCGCCTTCGCCGTCGCCGCATCGCTTGCGTTCGCCGCCTCGACGGCCGTGTCGGGCAGCTCGCTCCACACGGCGCCCAGCACAACGCCCGACCCGACGCTCGATTCGACCCGCTCGGCGATCGACGCCGCGCGCGCCCGCATCTCTTCCCAGACCGCGCAGTACCACGACCCCGTCGGGCCGCGCACCTGGATCGACGGGTCGCGCTGCTGGTTTGCTGAAACAGCGCGCGACGGCGCGCGGCAGTGGTGGTTGTGCGACGCAGCACAGGACGGCGCCGACGCGCGGCGCCCGCTCTTCGACCACGCGGCGGTTGCGCAGCTCCTCGGCACGCCCGACGCGGCGCGCCGCCTTCCCGTGCGCGGCGTGTCGGTGTCGGGCGAACGCGTGGCGCTCGCGCTCGAGGGCCGCGACGAGCCCGTCGTCTGCGCGCTCGGCGGGGGCGTGGTCGCTGAACGCGACCCCGCTGCGCGCGTCTTGCTCGAGACCGCGCTCTCGCCAGGCAAGCGCCGCAGCCGTGGGCAGGGCGCCTCGGTGCACCTCGAGTTCGTGAACCGCCTCGGCGAGCCTGTCGAGCTCTTCTGGGTCGACCGCGCGTCGAACGAGCGCTCGTACGGCCGCATCGATGCAGGCGCGTCGCGTCGCCAGCACACCTTCGGCGGGCACGCGTGGTTCGTGCGCACGGCGTCGGGCCGCGACCTCGGCCATGTCGTGGCGAGCGATGTCGACCGCACGGTCGCGATCGGCGACCCGCCGCCTGCGGGGCCCGAGGCCGTCGACACGCTCGATGGCCAGAAGGAGTCCGACCGCGACGGCGCGCGCGAGACGCAGGCCGAGCCCGCGCTGCCCGCGTACGAGGTCGCGCGCGACGGCCCGAACCTCGTCTTCCGCGCCGAAGGCGTCGAGTTCTTCCGCACCGCCGACGGCGCCGCGGGCGACGCCTACGACGCCCACTGGATCTCGCCCGCGCGCGACGCGGTGCTCGCGCTCAAGGTGAAGCGCGCGCCGCCGCGCCCCGTGCACATCGTCGAGACCGCGCCCAAGGACCAGCTGCAGCCGAAGCTGAGGACCCTGAACTACACGAAGCCGGGCGACGAGATCGACCGCCCGTCGCCGCGGCTCTTCCGCGTCGAGCGCGCGGGCGACGCGATAAGGGCGCGCGAGATCACGCTCGACCCCGCGCTCTTCGCGACACCCTGGTCGATCGACCGCGTGCGCTTCCTGCCAAGCGGCCGCGAGGCGGCGTTCCTCTACAACCAGCGCGGGCACCAGGTCGTGCGCCTCGTCGGGGTCGACCTCGCGACGGGCGCCACGCGCGCCATCGCCGAGGAGTCGTTCCCGACCTTCGTCGACTACACGAACAAGATCTGGATGCACTGGCTCGACGAGACGGGCGAGTTGCTCTGGATGACCGAGCGGTACGGCTGGAACAACCTCGTGCTGGTCGATGTTGCCACGGGCCTGGTGAAGCGCAAGGTCACCGCGGGCACGAGCGTGGTGCGCCGCGTCGAGCATGTCGACCCGCGCGCGCGCACGGTCGATGTCGCGATCATGGGCCACGACCCCGCGCAGGACCCGTACCAGGTGCACTTCGCGCGCGTCTCGATCGACACGGGCGAGCGCGTCATGCTCACCTCGGGCGACGGCACCTGCCGCGTCGACTTCTCGCCCGACCGCTCGGCGCTCGTCTGCGTGCGCGCGCGCCGACGCGCCGCCCGTCTACGAGCTCCGCCGCACGCGCGACGGCGCCGTCATCGCCACGCTCGGCGCCGCCGACGATTCGGCCATGCGCGCCGCGGGCTGGCGCGCGCCCGAGCGCTTCGTCGCCAAGGGCCGCGACGGCACGACCGACATCCACGGGCTCGTCTTCCGCCCGAGCGGCTTCGACCCCGCGCGCAGGTATCCGATCATCGAGAACATCTACGCAGGCCCGCACGGCCAGCATGTGCCGAAGTGGTTCGACCTCTCGAGCCGCTCGCGCGAGTACGCCGAGCTCGGCGCGATCGTGGTGCAGATCGACGGCATGGGCACGAACTGGCGCTCGAAGGCCTTCCACGATGTGTGCTGGAAGAACCTGAAGGATTCGGGCTTCCCCGACCGAGTCGCGTGGCTGCGCGCGCTCGCCGCGCACGAGCCCGCGGCCGACCTCGCACGCGTGGGCATCTTCGGCGGCAGCGCGGGCGGGCAGAATGCGATGCGCGCCGTGCTCGACCACGCCGACATCTACAAGGTCGCCGTGGCCGACTGCGGCTGCCACGACAACCGCATGGACAAGATCTGGTGGAACGAGCAGTGGATGGGCTGGCCCGTCGACGAGAGCTACGCACGCAGCTCGAACGCCGAGGACGCCGCGCGGCTTGGCGGCGCGCTCATGCTCGTGGTCGGAGGGCTCGACGAGAATGTCGACCCCGCCACCACCATGCAGGTCGCGCAGCGGCTGGTCGACGCAGGCAAGGACTTCGAGCTCCTCGTCCTGCCCGACGCGGGCCACGGCGCGGCCGAAAGCAACTACGGCAACGCGCGCCGCGCGCAGTTCCTCCTGAGCCACCTCGGCCCGCCGCGGTAAGGTGCGCGCATGACGCGCCTCTGCACGCTGCTCGCCGCGCTTTCCGCGCTCGCCGCTCCCGCCGCCACGCATGCCGCGCCCGACCAGCAGCCACGCGCTGCCGCGCGCCCGAACATCGTCTTCATCATGTCCGACGACCACGGCAAGCAGGCCATCTCGTGCTACGGCGCGAAGGCCGCGCCAGGCGTCGTGTCGACCCCTGGCATCGACCGCCTGGCGCGCGAGGGCATGCGCTTCGACCGCGCGTGCGTGACCAACGCGATCTGCGGCCCGTCGCGCGCGGTCATGCTCACGAGCAAGCACTCGCACGCGAACGGCTTCGCGCGCAACGACCAGCGCTTCGACAACACGCAGCAGACATTCCCGAAGCTGCTGCGGGCCGCGGGCTACCGCACCGAGGTCGTGGGCAAGTGGCACCTCGAGAGCGACCCGACGGGCTTCGACCATTGGGATGTGCTCGTCGGGCAGGGCGACTACTGGAACCCGACCTTCCTGGTGAACGGCACGCGCACGACGCGCGAGGGGCATGCGACCGACCTCATCCACGCGAATGCGCTGGCGCGCCTCGAGTCGCTCGCCGCGGGCGCGAAGCAGGGCACGCCCTTCGCGCTCCTCGTGCATCACAAGGCGCCGCACCGCAACTGGATGCCGTGCGAGCGCCACCTCGGCCTCTTCGCGGGCGTGACCATTCCCGAGCCAAGCACGCTCTTCCTCGACCCCGCCGCGCGCAGCCCCGCGGGCGCGCTGCAGGCGATGCAGATCGACCGCGACCTGACCTGGGAGTACGACCTCAAGGTGCCGTTCGCACAGCTCTTCCCCGACCGCAAGAAGGGGAACCTCGACCAGTGGATGACGAACGAGCTTGCGCGCATTCCCGCGGGGGCGCGCGAGGCGGTCGCGGCCGCGTACCGCGCCGAGAACGAGGCGCTCGTCGCGGCGTTTCCCACGATGGACGCCCGCGCGCAGACCTCGTGGAAGTTCCAGCGCTACGCGAAGGACTACCTGCGCACCGCGCAGGGGGTCGACGACTCGGTCGGCGGCATCCTCGACGCGCTCGATCGCCTCGACCTTGCGAAGGACACGATCGTGGTCTACACGAGCGACCAGGGCTGGTACCTCGGCGAGTACGGGTGGTACGACAAGCGCTGGATGTACGACACCAGCTTCCAGATGCCGCTTCTCGTGCGCTGGCCAGGCGTCGCGGCCGCGGGTGGCGCGACCAAGGCGCTCGCGCAGAACCTCGACTTCGCCCCGACCTTTCTCGAGGCGGCGGGGATCAAGGTCCCTGCCGACATGCAGGGCGAGAGCCTGATTCCCATACTGCGCGATGGCGACCGCGCGATCGCGGGCTTCCGCCCGTCGGTCTACTACCGCTTCGAGGAGTCGAAGGGCCCGCACACGGTGCCGCGCCACGAGGGTGTTGCGACCGATGGGGCGAAGCTCATCCGCTACCTCGATCTCAAGGGAAAGGACGGCGGGCCGCTGCTCGAGCTGTATGTGACGCGGTTCGACCCGATGGAGCTCACAAACCTGGCCGACGACCCCGACCACGAGGGGCTGAAGGAGGGGATGCTCGCGGAGCTCGAGCGGGCACGGGCGCGCTACGCGGTGCCCGCGGAGCCGGCGGCTGTCGTGGCTCCCGTCGCGGCCCCCGTTCAGGGCGAGTAGCCGACGGAAGCGGGGCGTCTCGGTCGATTTCGCGACTTCGGCAATCCGCGCGGATTCCATGTTGACAGCGGTGGGCGCGTTCGTACCCTCCGCGCCACCTCGGAGAACGACACAGTTTGGAACGCCATGGGAAACGCGTGCGCATGGTGGCGCGCGCGGTGGAGTTTCGTGCGGTGGGAACGCATGTATGCCGTGCAGGTGCAACGCATGCATGCGCGTCGGTCCGAGGCGAATGCGCAGGGAGGCGTCATGTCGGGTCCATCGGAATCGGGTTCGGAGCCGCACGCGGGCACGCGGGGCGGGGCGGGAGAATCGATGCAGGCAGCGGCTCGCCGCGGCGTGCTTTCGCGCGTCGCGGGCTGGGTCGCCACGCCAGGTGCGGGCGTGTTCCTGCTGGGAGCGGCGCTTGCGTTCGGCGTGCTCGGGGCGAGCGACAAGATCGGTCTCGCGCTGCGCACCATGAAGCAGGACAACACTATCCGCGTGAAGGGCGTGGCGGAGCTCGATGTGACCAGCGACCGCGGCTCGTGGTGGACGAGCGTGAGCGGCCGCGCAGCCACGCTGGCCGAGGCCGACGCCGCGCGCGAGAGCGCGATGGCGGCGCTGCGCGCGTTCATCGAGGCAAAGGGCTTCACCGCCGACGAGCTGACGACGGGCAGCGTGTCGATCTCGAAGGTCTACAAGCGCGACGAGAAGGGCAACGCCACGAACGAACTCGAGGCGTATGTCCTGTCGCAGAGCCTCGGCGTGCGTTCGAGCAAGCTCGAGGTGATCCGCACTGCGGCCACCGAGGTCACGGGCGCCCTCGTCAAGCTCGGCTTCGAGGCGTCGACGGGCACGCCGAGCTTCACGGTGAGCACGATCGAGAAGACGAAGCTCGAGCTCCTCGAGAAGGCCACCGCGAACGCCTATGAGCGCGCGCAGACGCTCGCCCGCGGCTCAGGCAGCGCGGTCGGCGGCCTCGTGAGCGCCTCGCAGGGCGTGTACCAGATCGTCTCGCGCGGGTCGTCGAGCTCGAGCGACTACGGCGAGTACGACACCGACGCGATCGACAAGACCGCGCGCGTCGTGGTCACGCTCGAATACGCCGTCCGCTGATCAGCCCGTCCAGTTCCCGAGCAAACGCGCAAGGTCCGCGGCGTCGGTGATGCCGTCCAGGGTCAGGTCGGAGATGCAGTAGCCCGTCGAAGGATCAGGATCGTTGCAGGAGCCCCATGTGGAGAGAAGAGTCGCGAGGTCTTGTGCGTTGACCGCGCCGTCGAGGTTCAGGTCCTCGGCGGCGCGGTTCTTTTTCGCCGCGTCGAACGCCGAGATCACGCCGAACCCGCGCACGAACAGCGGGTCGTGCGTGCCCGACAGCGCGAAGTCGGACGCCGTCTCGCACAGCGCCGAGCGGATCGACGCCACGCCGTAGTCGCGGCGGGCCTGCAGGATGAGCGCGGCCGCACCCGCGACGAGCGGCGTCGAGAGGCTCGTGCCGCTCACGGCCGAGTAGCCCGTCGTATTCGTCGAGTGCACCGTTGCGACCGCCACGCCGCACGCCAGGACCTCGGGCTTGATGCGCCCGTCGGCGCTCGGGCCGTCGGAGCTGAACGACGCGGTCGCGCCCGCGATGTCGGCGGCGCCGCAGGCGATCACCGACAGCGCGTCGGAAGGCGCAACAAGATGGTTCGTGGCTGGATCGGAGTCATGCCCCTGGTTTCCCGCCGCGGTCAGGCACACGAGGCCGTTCGCGGTCGCGATGTTGACCGCCTGCGTGGTGATCGCGGTCTGTCCGTCGAGGTCCTCGGGCAGGTACCAGTCGATGTAGCCGAGCGAACTCGTCGCGATGTCGGCCCCGTGCATCTCGATGAACTCGAGGCCCGCCGCGTAGTAGTCCTCCTCGACGACCGTCTCGGTGGCATAGGCCTCGGTCTTCGCGAGAATGAACCGCGCCGCGTACGCCGCGCCGACCGCCGAGCCAGGCTTGTACGCCGCAAGCGTGCCCAGGATCCAGGTGCCGTGCTTGTGCTGGTTCGGGTCGTCGCCCGTCTCGATGTCGGTGTTGCCGTCGTTCGACACGAAGTCCCACTCGGCGATCACGCTGAGCGGGTGTTCGGCCGAGTTGAACGCCTCATGCACGCGGCGGAACCCCGTGTCGAGCACGCCGATCACCATGCCCTCGCCGTGGAAGCCGCGTGCGTGCAGCGACGGAATGTCGATCTGGAGGAGCTGCGACTCCATCGAGCCATACGCGCCGCCCGCGATGCCGCCCTCGACGGGCGACGACGCGTCGGGCGCGTCGGGCTGCGAGGCGTGCAGCGGCCACGCGGTGCGCACGAACGGGAGGCGCATGATCGCGCGGAGCTCCGCGTCGCTTGCCTCGACCGACACGGCGTTCAGCCAGCGGCTCTGCGTGCGGTAGGTCGCGCCCGTGGCAAGCACGCCCGCGACGCGCGCGGGGTCGATGGGCAGGTCGCGCGCGTCGACCAGGCCCTTGTCGGTGCGTAGCCGCGCGCGGCGCTCGAGCGCGCGCGGCGTGAGCGGCGTGTGCTCGGGCCGCACGCCACCCTTCGGAATCGCCTTGCCCGCCATGCTCACCCAGACCGCACGGCGCGGCGCCTCGGCGGCGGGGGGCGCGGGAAGAGCAAGCAGCGCAGACAGGACGGCGGCAGTCAGCATGGAGTCAAGGTACAGCCGCCGCGGCGCGCGCGAAGCGCGTCGTGCCAAGTTGGCCGAAACTCACCTTCGCCGCCGATGCGCGCCGCCACGCCGCGCAGTTACGGGTTGTTCCGGTCGTACCAGTAGAAGATGCCCGTCAGCACCAGCGCGATGACATAGGTCATCGTGCTGCCGAACGAGATGGGCAGCGTCACCATGCGGCTCGCGAGCCAGATGAGCAGGTTCGTCGCGACGAGCGCGATGATGTAGGTCACCACGAGGGCGCCGATCGAGCCGAGCCCCGCGATGAGGGCGCCGCCAGACTTCGACTTCTTGTCGTTCGCTTTCATTGCAGGCCTCCCGTCAGGCGCCTTGCGCGGCAGCGCCCGCGGTGGTCGACGAGACCCGCGAGTTCAGCAGCGCACGCCGCCTGAACATCCACGCGCCCGCTACGAAGACGGCAAGCGCGGCGGCATGGTACCCGCCGAACGCCTCGGTCCATCGGTGGTCGTCGCGCCAGTACTCGTGTACGACGCGGAACACGCCGTACGCCATCAGATACAGGTTGAACCGCTGCGTGGGCATCCAGCCGAAGCGCGCGGCGGTCAGTGCCCAGCCGAGGAACGCGAGGTTGAACCCGAGCTCGATCTGCGCGCTCGGCACGCGCGCGTGGCCGTCGGCGTCGGCCACGGTCCACCACGCGGCATCGCATGCGACACCTTGGCAACAGCCCGCCGACACGCAGCCCACCCGCCCGATCGCGACCGCGAGCGGCACCGTGACCGCAAAGACATCGCCCGTCGCTGCCACGACTCCAAAGCGCCACTTGGCGTACTCGGCGGCCAGCGTGCCGCCGATCAGTGCACCCGTGACCGATCGGCCCGAGAGGAGCGCGAGCCAATCGCCGCGGTGGTGCCACCCCTCGGCCACGAGGAACGCGACCTTCGCGCCGAGGAACGCGCCCACGAGCGCCGCGAAGAACACGATGGCGAGCCGCGCGTCGCGTGTGCCCGCGCGCTTCTGGTGGCGGTCCCACAGGATCGCCGACACGGCGATCGCGACCACGGTCAGCAGCAGGTAGAGCGGGTTTCCTGGCACGCGCGCACGATACTTGTGGCGCGGCGCACGCGGCGCGACAATCGCGCCATGCGCGATGTCCTGCTCGTTCGTCTCCTGCTTGTCGTTGCCTGCGTGGCAGCCGAACCGCGGGCGCGGGCCGCGTCGGAACCCGCGCACCCCGACGCGGCGCGGCCGAACATCATCCTCTTCCTCGTCGACGACCTCGGCCAGCAGGATGTCTCGGTGCCCATGCTTGCCGAGCCGAGCGCGCTCAACGCGCGCTTCCGTACACCGAACCTCGAGCGTCTCGCCGCGCGCGGCGTGCGCTTCTCGAACGCCTACGCCGCCGCGCCTGTGTGCACACCGTCGCGCACGGCAATCCTTTCGGGCCAGTCGCCCGCCCGCACGCGCATCACCTACTGGACGCTCGAGAAGGACACCGACCAGTCGTCGGCCCATCCGCGGCTTGCGCCGCCGCGCTGGAACATGAACGGCCTGCAGCCCTCGCCCGACCTGCTGCCTGCGCGCCTCCGCGACGCGGGCTACGCCACGATCCATGTGGGCAAGGCGCATTTCGGCGCGCGCGGCACCGCGGGTGCCGATCCGTGCGCGCTCGGTTTCGAGCAGAACATCGCAGGCCACGCCGCGGGCGCGCCGGGGTCGTTCCGCGGCACCGACCACTTCAAGTCGAATGCCGCGCGGCAGCGGGGAAAGGCAGACCCCGCGACGGTCGAGCCGACCGTGTGGGATGTGCCAGGCCTTGCGCGTTGGCACGGCACCGAGACTTGGCTCGACGACGCGCTTGCCCGCGAGGCGTGCGACGCGCTCGGCGCGGCGGCCGCGTCGGGCAGGCCGTTCTACCTCTCGTTCTGCCCGTATGGCGTGCACGCGCCGATCATGGAGGACGCGCGCTTCGCCGCCGCGTACGCCGCGCTCGACCCGACCGAACGCGCGTACGCCACCATGGTCGCCGCCGTCGACGACGCGCTTGGGAAGCTGGTCGCGAAGTGCGAGGCGCTTGGCATCCTCGACGAGACCGTCATCGTGTTCACCTCCGACAACGGCGGCCTGTCGGCGCACGCGCGCGGCGCCGCTCCCGACGGCACGAAGGCGCATGGCCACAACGCGCCGCTGCGCTCGGGCAAGGGCTCGGCCTACGAAGGCGGGCTGCGCGTGCCGCTCGTGGTGGCGGGGCCTGGCATCGCGCATCGTGCGGCGCCCGAGGACGCGCCCGTCGTCGGAACCGACCTCTACCCAACGGTGCTGTCGTTCGCGGGCCTGGCGCCCTCGGCGGGCAGCGTGTGCGACGGGGTCGACCTGCGGCCGCTTCTCGTCGACGGCACGGCGCCGCGCGAGCGGCCGATCTTGTTCCACCAGCCCCACGCGTGGGGGCCGACGGGGCCTGGCATCGAGCCGTTCACCGCGTTGCGGCTCGGGGCGTGGAAGCTCATCTGGTTCCACGACGCAGGGCGCGGGGGGCCTGAGCTCGAGCTTTACGAGGTCGCGAGCGACCCCTCGGAATCGCGTGAGCGCTCAGGCGACGAGCCCGCGCGGCTTGCGGCGATGGTCGAGCGGTTGTGGACGACCTTCGGCGCGCTCGGCGCGCAGCCGTCGGTGGTGCGAGGCTCGGGCGAGCCTGCGCGGCCGCCCGCGAGCACGCCGCACGACGCTGAGCCGCATGCGGCGCCGAGCCGATAGTCGTCGCCAGTACTCTCGCCCACCACCCGACGCACCGTCACATGCAGCAGGCTTCCCAGCATCTTCCCGACGGCTACCGCCTCCGCCTCATGACCGAGTCGGACTACCCCGCGATCTCGGCGATCTGCGCGCTCGTCTACCCGACCGAGCGCCCGTACACGATGCAAGAACTCGCCGCACACCATCGGCTCTTCCCTGACGGCCAGTTCGTGGTCGAGCATGCCGCGACGGGCGAGGTCGCGGGAGCGCACTTCACGCTTGTCCTCGCGATGACCCACTTCCACATCGACGACCCATGGGACACGCTCACCGCGGGCGGGACCTTCGAGGACCACGACCCCGCAGGCCACACGCTGTACGGCGCCGACCTCTTCATTCACCCCGCCCACCAGCACCATGGGCTCGGGCGGGCGCTCACGGTCGCCACGCGCGAACTGGTCGAGCGTCTGCGACTCTGGAGAATGGTCGGAGGCAGCCGGCTGCCCGGCTACGGCCGCGTCACGGGTGAAATCGACCCGAATGCCTATCTCGACGAGGTGCGCCGCGCGGTGCGCACCGACCCCGTGCTCACCGCCCACCTCCATGACGGCTGGCAGGCCGTCACTGCGATCAGGGGCTACCTGCCCCACGACGAGGAGAGCGCGGGCTGGGCCGCCGTCATCCAGTGGCTGAACCCCGAGGTCCCGCCTCCTGCAGCCGCGGATCTGGCGCGCCTTCCTCATCGACCCTGATCCGCTGCGCCGATACAACGGTTCGCGATGCGGCCAGAGGATGAATTCACCGTCCTACTCCATCGAGCGGCGCAGGGGGACAGCGGGGCTGCGAACTCCGTCTGGGACCGGGCGTACGCCGAGCTTCATGCCATGGCGCGCGGGCTGCGGCCCAATGCGCCGGGCGCGTTCGCGCATGTGCCTGGCGCGACCACGATCATCCACGAGGCGTTCATCAAGGCTTTCGGCGGTCAGCAGGGCGGCAAGATGCCCGAGTGGGACAACCGACGGCATTTCTTCGGGTCGGTGGCCCGCGCGATGGGCCAGTTCATCGTCGACTGGCATCGCACGAACACGCGGCAGAAGCGCGGAGGTGGACAGCGGCCCGCGTCGCTCGGCGACGCCGAGGCGCAGATTCCCGACTTCGCCACGCCGAAGTCGCTCGAGCAGGCGGCCGAGCAGCTCACGCCTGAACTCCATGAGGCGATGCAGTTGCTGGAAGCCCATTCGCAGATCGCCGCCGATGTGATCTGGCTGCGCTATGTCGCGGGCCTTTCGATCGACGACACCGCGTCGGTGCTCGAGATCGATGCGCGCACGGTGAGCAAGCACTGGAACTACGGCCGTGCCTGGCTGCGCCGCGAGCTCACCCGACGGGCGGGCGCCGAGCCATGAGGCTCTGGCGCGATCCTGCGCAAGAGGGCGGTGGTGGCACGCCGAGCCCGACGCCGCTCGATGGCGCGGAGCTGCTGGACGAGGCCTTGAGGCTTTCGGGTGGCGCTCGGCAGCAGTTCCTGGCAGGGCTTGAGCGGCGAGACGCAGCGGCCGCGAACGAGCTCCGCGAGCTCCTTCGCAATCTTCCCGACCCTGAGACGCAGGTCGATGCGGGCGCGAGGCCCGAAGGCGACGCGTTCCTCGGCGAGCCTGCGGTGGGCGAGCTGATCGGCGGCTGCAGGATCGACTCGGTGCTTGGCCGCGGCGGCGTGGGCACGGTGTTCTCCGCCACGCAGCAGCAGCCCGAACGCGCGGTGGCGCTCAAGATCCTGCGGACCGCGGGCGCGCGCGTGAGCCACATGCGGCGCTTCCGCACCGAGGCCGCAGTGCTCGGGCGTCTTGCGCACCCTGCGATCGCGCGCATCTATTCGTCGGGCGTCGCCACGCGCGGCACCGTCGACATGCCGTTCCTCGTCATGGAGCGCATCGAGGGCGCGCGCTCGGTCGTCGAGTGGGCGGGCGGCGGGGCGGGCAGGAAGCCGTCGCGCGACGAGATCGTGCGCTGCGCGATCAAGGTCTGCGATGCGATGGCCTTCGCGCATGGCCGCGGCGTGCTGCACCGCGACATCAAGCCGTCGAACATCCTCGTCGGCGCCGACGGCGAGCCGCATGTGATCGACTTCGGCATCGCGCGCATCTTCGGCGAGGGCGCGAGCCCCGACGACACGCTTGCGGGCGCGCTGATCGGAACGCCTGGATACATGGCGCTCGAGCAGTTCGAGCTCGAGTCGGCCGACCTCGATGTGCGCGTCGACATCCATGCGATCGGCATCCTGCTCTACGAGATGATCGGCGGGCAGCGCGCCTACGAGATTCCGCGGCAGATGTACTTCGATGCCGCGCAGATCATGCGCAAGCGCGAGCCCGTGCCGCTCGAGCGCATCGATGCGACGGTGCCGCGCGACCTTTCGGCGATCGTCGCCAAGGCGATGTCCAAGCGGCGCGAGCAGCGCTACGCCACCATGGCCGAGCTCGCCGAGGACCTGCGCTGCCATCTCGCGGGCGACCCCGTGCGGGCGAGGCCCGACTCGCCGGTGCGGCGCGTGGTGCGGTTCGCGCGCAGGTACCCCGCATGGTCGGCGGCCATCGTGGCGGCGCTCGCGGGGCTGTCGCTGTCGGCGGCGATCTCGCGCTCGACGCTCGGCTATGTGCGCGACCTGCGCCGCTACGCCGAGGGCCAGCGCGAGCTCGTCGAGGTGCAGCGCCGCCTTGCCGAGGAGCAGCGCGTGCGGGCCGAGTCGACCCTGCTTCTCTCGGCGGCGCAGGACGGCAGCATCAGGGATGTCGAGAGTTCGCTCGATTCGATCCGAGGCCGCGTGGACCCGCTGGTCGCGGGCTTCGCGCGCCGCATGCTCGACCAGTCGTCGCAGCCCGCACTTTGGAAGGCGAGCGCGCACCTCGAGACGGGCGCGTTGTCGGGAGACCGCACGAAGTGGCTCGTGTCGGGCGAGGCGCCGCGGCCCGCACTGATCGACCTCGCGCGCGGCACGGTGCTCGAGTTCCGTGTTCCAGAATCGATCGGGTGGGCGGCGTGCATGTCCCGAGACGGCACGCGTGCCTATGTCACGGGGTCGACGGGCACGATCTATGTGTACGACGAGTCCGACCGTGCCGATGGCGCAAAGCGGCTTGCGACGGTCGGCGAGTTCAGCGCAAGAATGCTCGAAGGCATGGGTGGACGGCGGCTTCTCCTGGCGCATGGCGCGGCGTCGCTGTCGACCGTCGACACGAAGACGGGCGAGGTCTGGACCACGCGCGTCGCCGAATCGGTGCGGCTTGTGAGGGGCCTTGCGTGGGACGGCGCGGGTCGCGCGTTCATGTCGCTTTCGTCGGGCCGTGTGCTCGAGGTCGAGGTGCGTGAATCCGCCCCGCCCGTCGTGCGCGACTTCATCGTGCCCGAGCGGGTCGCGGGCGGCGTGACCACGATGACGCTTTCGCCCGACGGCTCGGTGCTCGCGCTCGGCACCTGGTACGGCGAGATCGCGTTCGCCGACGCGCGGACGGGCGACGAACTCGGCGGGTGCAACGCGAGCCACGATGTGTGGGACATCGCGTTCTCGCCCGATGGAACGAAGGTCGCGGTCGGAGACCGCGGCGGCCATATCCACGAGTTCGCGGTGCCTTCGGGCAACGAGATCGCGTCGTACGGCGTGTTCAAGCCCGACCCCGCATGGGCGGTCGGCTATCTGGCCGACGGGAGCATCGTCGCGAATGTCGGGCCCGAAGTGCACCTCATCGACGCGACGCCCGCATGGTCGGTGCGCATGGAGACATGTCCTGTCCCGATTCCCGTGGCGGTCGCGGTGCGGCCTGCAGAGGGCGGTCGACCCGAGCGTCTCCGCGTGCTTGCGCCGACGGGGGAGGTCTTCGAGCTTCCCCTCGAGACTGGCCGCTGGTCAAGGATGCCCATCGCGTCCGAGCAGCAGTCGCGCGTCGGTGCGTTCGATGCCGAGGCACGCAGGCTCGCGAGCTGGAGCGATGACAAGCTCGTGCTTCACGACCTTTCCGACGGCACCACGCGGACTTTCGGCGTGTCGAGGGAATCGGCGGGCGCACTCGCATGGTCGCCCGATGGCTCGCGGCTGGCGCTTGTCGACCGGACGGGCGTCGCATGCCTCGAGGCCGACGGTCGGATCGTGCGCGTCGACTCGCGGCTTGGGTCGAACATGATCTACCGCATCGAGTGGCTCGACGACGACAGGTTCGTGATGTTCGACTTCCCGGGCGTGGCGACGGAGTTCGTGGTCGAGGGCGGCACGCTGCGCGCGGTCGCAGGCTTCGCGACCGTCTCGGCACCCGCGCCGAGACGGCTCGGGGAGCGCTGGGTGTTCCCGATGATCAGCGGCACGATCGCGGTGACCTCGACCGGCGGTGTCGAGCGAATCGCGGAACTCAGCGAGAGCAGGACCATGCAGCTCCTCGGGCACCGCGACATCTCGCGCTCCGTCGACGCGACCCCCGACGGCATGCTGCTCGCTTCGGGCGGATTCGACGGCACCGTTCGGATCTGGGATCTGGCGAAGGGTGCGTCGGCGGTCACGCTGTCGGCGTCCGACCGGCCGATCCAGTTCGTCGCGTGGCTCGACGGCAAGAGGGCGCTGATCGCGCTCGACTACGCGGGGCGCGTGCGGCTCTTCGATTCCGTGAGCCGCGCCGACCGTCGCGCCGCGGGTGCTTTGGGCGCCAAGTGACCGCGCGCGAGCACCCGTGCAAGGCGCGTCAGCACTCGACCGCGAAGCCGCGGCCTGCGTACGGCCAGTAGCCGCCCTTCATGTTCAGCGCCGTCAGGCCGTGCCGCGCAAGGAACGCGGCGGCGCGCGCGCTTCGGTTTCCGCTACGGCAGTAGCAGACCACGGGGCGTTCGCGCGGCAGTTCGCGCATCCGTGCCGCAAGATGGGTGAACGGGATGTGGACCGCGCCCGGCAGGTGGCCTTTCGCGAACTCGGCGCAGGTTCGTACATCGAGCACCGTCGCGTCGCCTCGGCCGACCATCGCGTGGACGGCGACGGGCGAGATGTCGTCCACGCCATGCGACGAGAAGCACGAGATGGGAAGCCGCGCGACCGCGTCGGGCGATAGGTAGCCCGCGATCTGCTCGGGCGCGATACCGACGCGCGCGAGGATGCGCGCAGCGGCCTCGGCGTCCTTCGCGCTGGCGACGAGCACGACGGCATCGCCTTCCTCGATGTAGTTCGCGACGGTCGGGCCGAAGGAACGCTCGAGCGGCGCGCTGATCGAGCGCGGGAGCCGCAGGTCGATGAAGTCGATCCAGGGCCGCGTGTCGATGACGACCGTCTGCTCACGGTCGGCCAACCGCGTGAACTCCTCGGCCGACAGGGCGTGCGGCGCAGAGATCGCGCCGTGCGCGAAGGCGCCGCTCTCGTTCAGGCGCTTGACGCGCGAGAAGTAGGGCGGTGGCTCGCTCGAGCCTTCCATCACGGTGGCGTGGAAGCCCGCGCCGTCGGCGTGTGCACGCAGGGCGCGGTTGATCACGCGCTCGATGGCCAGCGTGGTGGCGGGCAGGTTGCAGATCGCGCGGCCACAATCGCTTCCTGCGCCATGGCCTGGCAGCACCTGCGTACCCGCGGGCAGGTCGTCGAGTGTGGAGAGCGAAAGACGCAGCCGCTCGACCGCCTCCGTGACCGACATGCCGTCGGTGGCGAATGCGCCGAGGTCAGGCCGCCCGACATCTCCTGCGAACAGGAAGTCGCCCGAGAAGATGATCGGGGTCGACCCCTCGCGTGCGAGTTCGAAGCAGAGGCTCTCGCGCGTGTGCCCCGGGGTGTGCCGCGCGGTGAAGCGGAGGTCGCCGATCGAGAACGAGTCGCCCGATGCAAGGCGCACGATCGACGCGCCTACGGCAAACCGCGCCTCGCGCTCCCATGGCTGCACAGGACCCTCGGCGCTCATGTACGCCGTGACGGGGTGGTGCGTCACGAACGCACGCACGCCACTCACGAAGTCCGCGTGCACATGGGTCTCGGCCACGGCAACGATGCGAAGACCATCCGCGGCCGCGATCGCGAGGTAGCGGTCGATGTCGCAGGCGGGGTCGATGAGCACGGCCGTCTTGGTGCGGCCACAGCCCACCAGGTACGCAGCCTGGGCCAACGCGCCGTCGTAGATGCGCCGAAGGAGCATCTGCGCAATGTAGCGCAACCTCGGGGTTGGTTGCCTCGCGCGGCCAACGCGCAGGGCTTCTGTGTGCGGCTCTCATCAGGCTTCCAGGCCCGATGTCTGCGCCGCCTCGTGCGGCGTCAGTTGCAGGTTCCCCAGCGGTTCAGCAGTTCGGTCAGATCGGCGGCGTTCACCGACCCGTTGCAGTCGAGGTCGGCGGAACCGCTCGTGCCCCATTGGTTCAGCAGCATGGTCAGGTCGGCGGCGTTGACCAGGCCGTCGTTGTTCGCAAGGTCTGCACGGCAGCCCGAGCCCGGGACACTCGTCGAATCGGCGGGGTTGCTGCACTGCGCGCGCTCGTCGCCGTCGCGGTAGCCGTCGCCGTCGCGGTCGACCGCGCGAATGCTCGAGCCGTTTGGAACGAGTGTGTAGGTCACGACTGTTCCCGACGAGGCCAGCGAGTCGAGGGCCGCGAGCGTGGTCGTCTGGCCTGCGACATCGGTCTCCCACACGCCGTTCGCGAGCCGGTAGCCGCGCTCGACGCCGCTGACGACGGCCTTGGCCACCAGCTGCGAGCTGCCGCCGTTCGCGATGGTCACGAGCTGGTTGCGCCGTGCGGAGCCGTTCGAGAGCGGACCTCCCATCGTGGCCTGCGCGCCCACCGAGGAATGCGTTCCCGTGTCCCACGACAGCATGAACGCCACGATGTCGCGCCGCTGCTGGTCGCCCGACCCGCCCGAGGCGAAGTTGAAGACTGGCAGCTTGAAGAAGTCGAACAGCGTGGCAAGCCCGCCGTCGTGCGTAAAGCCGAACCCGCGGTTGTTGTTGGTGACGAGCGTGTCGAAGCCCGTCTTCTCGAGCATGTTGCGGAGGTGCGGCACCTTCATCGCCTGAGGCTCTTGCAGCAGATTGCCGCTGATGATCGCCGAACTGCCGCCCGTTGGCACCGTGTGGCAAGTGACGCATTGCACGAAGTCGAGGTTGCCGACATTGAACAGGTTCTGGCCCGTCACGGCGTTACCGCCCGCGAGGCTTGTCTTCAGCGTGCCGTCGAGATTGCGGTTCGGGTTTGGCGGGAACGAGATCGTCGCGAGGTACGACTCCATGCGCGCCATCTCGGTTGCGGTGAAGTCGGAGTCGCCGCCGAGCAGCGCCGTGACCGTGTGGGCGAACTGACCGAGATCGTTACGGTCGCCGCGCCAGTGGAACGGATCGGTTCCCTGAAGGCCGACGAGCGTCTGCGTGACCATCGGGCCCTTCAGGGGATGCCAGTTTCCACAGGCTCCCGCCTGGCCAGGCAGCCCGAGGTTGCATGACTCGTTGAACACCTTGACCTGCCCCGAGGGGTCGCCCAGATCCCACGCCAGCTGGTCCATGCGCGAGTCGACATGGCAGCTGTTGCACGACACCTGGCCGAGGCCCGAGGCGATGTGCGTGTCGAACACGAACGGGCGCCCGTTCCTCACGACATTCGGCGTCGGGTCGTAGAACGCGACCTGCCCGACCTCGACGAGCGACGACTCGTCGACCACCGAGATCGAGCCGTCGAAGCGGTTCAGCGTGTAGAGGCGCGCGTAGTCCGTGTCGAGCTGGATGCCTGTGGGCCCTTCGCCCACATTCGCAAGGCCGAGCCGCGAGAAGTTCGACATCGAGAAGGCGATCACATTCGACGAGCCCATGCCCGTCGCATAGGCCCGCGAGCCGTCGGCGCTCACGACCACGCCGCGCGGGTCGCCGACCGACAGCATGCGCTGCAGGACGGGAATCGACGGCGTGGCGTAGGTCAGGTGCGGGTTCAGGTCGAAGCGGTTCGACACGGTGGTGGCGCCGCCCGCGGGCAGCACCGCACCCTCGACCCGCACGAACTTGCTGCGTAGGTTCGGCTCGAAGCGGATCTCGTTCTTCGCCTCGGTGCCCACGGCCACGACCCTGCCGTCGGGGGCCATCGTCACGGCTAGCGGCGAGGTCATGAAGCCGCGCGCATAGGTGGTGGTCAGGTTGTTCGCATTGATGATGGCAAGGTCGTTGCCGTTCAGCCCCCAGGTGACGGCGCTTGTCCAGTTGCCGTTGTTGTCGTCCTTCCACGCGCCCGTCGAGTCCTTGCGCACGATGATGCCCGAGCGCGGCGGCGTGGGCAGCCCCGCGGTCAGCGGCGGTGAGAAGCTGCTCCCTGCGTTCGGCGGCGGATTCTGGTCGTTCGGATACGGGTTGACCGTCGAAGACACCTTCGTCTCGGGCACGATGGTCGTGTCGTTGCCGCACTCGGCGATGACCGCGTACACGCGCACGCCGTCGGTCACGAGCCCGCGGGGGTCTTCGCCCGCGATGTTCACGATCGTCGGGGCCGCGAGCGGGTTCGCCGGGTCGAAGACCTCGACGCGGTTCAGCTGCGACACGCTGACGAACGCGCGCTGCAGCTTGCCCGCGAACACGACATCGCAGGGCTCGTCACCCGTGAGGACGGTGGCCTTCACCGACAGCGTGTTGAGGTCGACGATGGTGACCGAGTCGGACATGTGGTTCACGACCCACGCCTCGCTCGAGTTGCGCGCGCGCACCGACACAGGCTCGACGCCGACCACGACGGAACCCGCAGGCACGAGGTACGGGGCCGTGGCCACGATGTCGAAGACCTCGAGGCGCTGGTCGACGGTGTTCACGGCGAGCAGCCGCGACCCGTCGGGCGTCATCTCGAGGGGATGGATGTGGGGGCTTTCGAAATGGAAAAACTGCGCAGACGCGTCGTTCGCGCACATGCCGGCCACCCCGACGAGCGCTGCGCCTGCAAGCGATGCGACGCGCGCGCGGAAGCCGTTCAGTCGAAGGTGGCGGGGGTGCTCGGTCTGCTGCATGGGATTCCTCGGGGAATGATTCGTGCGAAACATAACTGCCGCTCACGCCGTGCCAAGCGGGTGCATCGCAGTTTCAACAGTTTTTCAGTCGATTGCGGCTCCGTCAGCCTGCAACGCAAGTGTTCACGGCCGAACGAAAGCCGCTCACCGGCAGGGGCCCCAGCGGTTCAGGAGCACCGTGAGGTCGGCGGCGTCTACGACACCTGAGCAATCGAGGTTCGCGCCCGGATCATCGGTTCCCCAAACGCTGAGCAGCGCCGCAAGGTCGGCGCCGTTCACGATCGCATCGCCCCCCGCGATGTCGGCCCTGCATGGGTCGTTCGGCACGCTGGCAGGGTCGGCGGGGTCGCTGCACGCATCGCGCTCGTCGGCATCGCGGAAGCCGTCGCCGTCGCGGTCGAGCGCGCGCATGCCCGCGCCCGCAGGCACCAGCGTGAAGGTCACCGTGTTCGACTTCGTCGCAAGCGCGTCGAGCTGCGCGACCGTGAGCGGCGCACCCGAGCGGTCGCTCTCGAACACGCCGTTCGCAAGCACGAAGCTGCGCTCGATGCCGTCGAACTTCGTGCGCGCGACCATGTCGGCGTTACCCGCGGCGGCGATCGACGCAAGCAGGTTGCGGCGTCCCGAGGCGTTGGGCGAGCGGCCTCCGAGGGTCGTCTGCGCGCCCACCGACGCGTGCGTGCCCGTGTCCCACGCAAGGAGAAACGCCGTCAGGTCGCGGCGATCGGTCTCGGAGATCGCCGTGCCCAAGGCCGCCTTCACATGCTCGGCGAGGAACTCGGAGATCGAGCGCGCCGACCCGTCGTGCCCAAAGCCGAACCCACGCGCCACGGGCCCGCTGCCCGCAAAGCCCGTCTTCTCATGGATCGCCGTGAGATGCGGCACCGTGAACGCCTGGACCTCGCCCAGCACATCGACGCTCATCACGCCCGCGCCGCCACCCGACGGCGGCGTATGGCACTGCGCGCACGCGGCGAAACCCGCTCCGCCCGCGAAGAAGAGCGACTGCCCGCGCGCGGGGTTTCCGCCCGCAAGCATGTGCGGCAGCGCGCCGTCGAGCGTGCGGTTCGGGTTCGGTGCCAGCGAGACCGAGTTGAGGTAGTCCTGCAGATCCTTGAACTCCTCCTCGGTGAAGTCGCGGTCCATGCCCTGGAGCGCTGCGCCCGTATGCGCGAAGGTCGCGATGTACGCGCGGTCACCGCGCCAATGGAACGGCTCGGTGCCCTCGAGGCCGATGAGCGACTGCGTGGCCATCGGCCCTTTCACGGGGTGCCACGGCGTGCAGCCGACGCCTTCGTTCGGCAGGTTGAGGTTGCAGAGCTGGTCGAACGCCGCCATGCCCGACGAGGGGCTGCCGAGGTCCCACACCAGCTGGTCGGTGCGCGCGTCGATGTGGCACGACGCGCACGAAGCCTGTCCGAGGCCCGAGGTCAGGTGCGTGTCGAACAGGAACGGGCGCCCTGCCTTGACGATCGGCGGCGTGGGATCGAAGAAACGCGGGCGTGCGAGTTCGACAAGCGTGGCCTCGTCGACGACCGAGATCGAGCCATCGAAGCGGTTCAGCGTGTAGAGCCGCGCAAGCGCCGCGTCGAGCGCGACGGCGGTGGGGCCTTCGCCGACCGCGGTCGTGGCAAGGCGCGCCAGGCTCGGAACGGCGAACGCCACGAGGTTCGAAGATCCCATGCCCGCCGCGTAGCCGCGCGTTCCGTCGGCGCTGATCGCCAGGCCGCGCGGGTCGCCGATCGACACGGCGCGCGCAAGCAGCGGCAGGCTGCGCGTCTGGTAGTCGAGGTGCGGGTTCAGGTCGCCGCGCGTCGCGGGCGTGGCGGCGCCCTGCGGCACGAAGGCGACCTCGCTCCGCACGAAGGTGCCCTGCAGGTTCTGGTCGAAGCGCACCTCGTTGAGAAGCTCGACGCCGATCACGGCGATGCCGCCCGAGGGCATGGGCACGACGCCCATCGGCGTGGTCATCAGGCCGCGCACATAGCTCGTGGCCAGGTTCGATGCGTCGACCACCGCCATGTCGTTTCCGTGCAGCTGCCATGGCACCGCGGAACTCCAGTCGGCGCCGTTCATGTCGCGCCACGCGCCCGCGGCGTCCTTGCGCACGATGAGCGAGCTCGGCGGCGGCGGAGGCAGCGTCGGGTTGAGCGGCGGCGAGAACGCGGCGCCCGCGTTCGGCGGCGGGTTCGGCGCGCCTGCGTACGGGTTGAGCGGCGACGACACCGTCTCGCGCGGCACGATGGTGGATTCGTTGCCCGACTCGAAGATCGCGCAGTAGACGCGCTGGCCATCGGTGGCGAGGGCGCGTGGATCTTCGCCAGCGATGGCGACGATCGTCGGCGCCTGCGCCAGCGCGGCGGGGTTGAACGCCTCGAGACGGTTGAGCTGCGACACGCTGACGAACGCGCGCTCGGGCTTGCCGGCGAAGACGACATCGCAGGGTTCGTCGCCCGTGAGCAGCGTCGCCTTCAGCGACATCGACGCAAGGTCGACGATCGACACCGAGTCGGAGACATGGTTCACGACCCATGCCTCGCCCGAGGTGCGCGCGCGCACCGAGACGGGCTCGAGCCCGACGGCGATCGAACCCACATGACGCAGGTACGGCGCCATGGGCAGCACATCGAACACCTCGAGCCGTGCGTCCGCGGTGTTCACCGCAAGCAGCCGCGAGCCGTCAGGCGTGAGCTCGAGCGGATGCACATGGGGGCTCTCGAAGTGCACGAAGCCATCCACGCGCGCGTGCGCGGTGGCGCACAGCGCTGCGGCGAGGAAGAGGCTGGTCTTCGTCGCGGGCATCGATCTCCTCGGAAACGCGGCAAGAGTAGCCCATGGCGCGCCGCTCCCAAGCGCCGTGGCGCGGAAAGACGGCGGTTCACGCGGTCTGTGTCGATTGGATGGCCTGCAGGGCCCGCCTCGCAGGGTTTCCGGAGGCCGCGAGCGCATCGGCTTCGCTGCGGTGCGCCCGCCAAACTCAGGCGAAGATCTGCTTCACGATCTTCCCGTGCACATCCGTCAGCCTGTGGTCGCGCCCGCCGTGGCGGAAGGTCAGCAGTTCATGGTCGATGCCGAGCAGCGCCAGGATCGTCGCGTGCAGGTCGTGCACATCGACCTTGTTCACCGCCGCGTAGTAGCCGTAGTCGTCGGTCTCGCCCCACGAGAACCCCGCCTTCACGCCGCCGCCCGCCATGAACATCGTGAACCCGTGCGGATTGTGGTCGCGCCCGTCGCCGCCCTGCGCGGTCGGCGTGCGTCCGAACTCGCCGCCCCACAGCACCAGCGTGTCCTCGAGCATGCCGTGCGCCTTCAGGTCGCGGATCAGGCCCGCGATCGGCTTGTCCACCTCTGCGGCGTTCGACGCATGCTGGCTGCGGAGGTCGCCGTGCTGGTCCCACTTGTAGCTGTGCGTGACCTGCACGAAGCGCACGCCCGCCTGCGAGAAGCGTCGCGCCAGCAGGCACTGGCGGCCGAAGTTCTCCGTCTTCTTCTCGTCGATGCCGTACATCGCCTTCGTGGCCTCGCTCTCGCCCGCGAGGTCCATCACCGCAGGCGCGGTCGCCTGCATGCGGTAGGCGAGCTCGAAGCTCTCGATGCGGCCCTCGAGCGCGAGGTCCGAGCCGCTCTTCGCGACATGCCGCGCGTTCATCGCCTGCAGGAAGTCGAGCTCCTTGCGCTGCACCTCGCGCGGCAGGCCCGCGGTCATGTGCTCGAACTGCGCCTGCGACGCGGGAATTCCCGCATGTCCGATCGGCGTGCCGTGCGTCCAGGCGGGCAGGAACGAACTCGAGAAGTTGTTCACGCCTCCGTGGCCGAGCGTGGGGCAGATGGTGATGAACGCGGGCAGATTGTCGTTCTCGGTTCCAAGCCCGTACGACACCCACGAGCCCATCGACGGGCGGATGAAGGTGTCGGTTCCCGTGTGGACCTTGAGCAGCGCGCCGCCGTGCGCGGGGTTCGAGCCGTGCAGGCTCTTCACGAAGCACAGCTCGTCGGCCACGCCCGCGACATTCGGAAAGAGGTCGCTCACCCATGCGCCCGACTGCCCGTACTGGCGGAACTTCCACGGGCTTGCGAGCAGGTTGCCCGTCTCGGCGAACTGCACGCGCGGCTTCGCGAACGGCAGCGGCTTGCCGTGGTCGCGCGCGAGCAGCGGCTTGTAGTCGAAGGTGTCGACCTGCGACGGGCCGCCGTGCATGAAGAGGAAGATCACGCGCTTCGCGCGCGGGCGGAAGTGCGGCGACTCGAGCACGCCGCCGCCCGCCTGCGCCTGGCGCGCCAGGATTCCCGCGAGCGCGATCGACCCGAAGCCGACGGCGATCTCGGAGAGCGCCGCGCGGCGTGACATCGGGTGATGGCGGTGGTTGCAGAACATCGTGCGTTTCCTCGGCGTCGCGGTCATTCCATGGTCACGAACTCGTTGGTCGAGAGCAGCGCGTGGCAGAGCCGTGCCAGCGCGTCGTCGCGCGTCATGCCGCCGCGCTCGAGGCTCGCGAGGAACGCGCGCGACTCGTCGCGCTCGAACCCATCGGGGTCGCGCGCCAGCGCCGCACGGAACGCGGCGCGCACGCGTTCGTCGGAGTCGACCGTCGCCGCGGCCAGCTTGCCCGCAAGCTCGCGCGCCGCGCCCTCGACGAGCGGCGAATTCATGAAGAAGAGCGCCTGCGGCGCCACCACCGTGCGCGGTCGGCAGTCGATGGGCGCGCTCGAATCGGGATAGTCGAACGCGGTGAACACGCCGTACATCGCGTTGCGGATCACGGGCAGGTACACGCTGCGCCGCGGCGCGTCGTAGCGCGCGGCGTTGCCCGACTGGTCGTTCGTCACATAGTCGTGGTCGCCCGCGGTGAGCAGCGTGCCGCCCATCGTGCGGTCGAGCGTACCCGCGGTGAAGAGCACGGAATCGCGGATGGCCTCGGCCTCGATGCGGCGGCGCGGGAAGCGCGAGAGCAGCCTGTTGTCGGGGTCGTACGACGGCAGCGCCTCGTGCGTCGCGCTCGACTGGCGGTAGGTCGCGCTCGTCATGATCAGGCGGTGCATCGACTTCATGCTCCAGCCTTCGCGCGTGAAGCGGCGCGCGAGCCAGTCGAGGAGCGCGGGGTGCGACGGCGCGCTGCCGAGCACGCCGAAGTTGCTCGGCGTGTCGACGAGGCCCGTGCCGAAGTGCCAGGTCCACACGCGGTTCACCGCGACGCGCGCGGTGAGCGGGTTCTCGGGATCCGCCATCCAGCGGGCGAGTTCAAGTCTGCCGCTGCGGTCGGCGGGGAACTGGGGAGCCGCAAGCACGGTCTCGAGCACCGAGGGAACGCCGCGCGCGATCTTCTCGCCCGTCGGCGCCGTGTGGTCGCCACGGTCGTGGATCGGCGACTCGTCGACCTTCGCCTCCTTCACCACGAGCGCGCGCGGCGGATCGGCGGGTCGGAGCTTCTCGTGCGCGTCGCGCGCGTCGCGCGCCGCGAAGAACGCAAGGCGCTCGTCGAACGGCAGCGCCGCCTCGCGCTGTGCGCGCAGCAGCCACGCCATGCCCGCCTCGGCGCGCGGGTCGGCGAGGAAGTCGATGAGCCGCTCCTGTCCGAGCCGACGCTCAAGCGCGATGCGCGCGGCCTCGGCCGACTTGCGCGATTCGTCGAGGCGCTTCGCCTCGTCGCGCCATTCGCCGAGCCGCTTCAGCTCGGCGGCCGTCGCGAGCGGCCGCTGCGCCACGCGGCCGACGGTCGCGATGTTGTCGAAGGTCGACACGCTGCGGAACACGCCCGACATCGCGAAGTAGTCGGCCTGCGACACGGGGTCGAACTTGTGGTCGTGGCAGCGCGCGCAGCTCACCGTCTGCGCGAGGAACGCCTTCGTCACCACATCGAGCTGCTCGTCGACCACATCGACGCGCTCCTTCTCCTTGTCGGGCTCGGCCAGCATCTTCGGGCCGAGCGCAAGGAAGCCGAGCGCGGCGATGCGCGCGCGCGTGCGCGCGTCGTCCTCGGCCGTCGGGTTCTCCTTCTCGGGCAGCAGGTCGCCCGCGATCTGCTCGATCAGGAACTCGTCGAACGGCGTGTCGCGGTTGAACGACTCGATCACATAGTCGCGGTAGCGGAAGGCGTTCGCGTACGCGATGTTCTCGTCGACGCCGTTCGAGTCGGCATATCGCGCGACATCGAGCCAGTGGCGGCCCCAGCGCTCGCCGTAGGCGCTCGAGGCGAGCAGCGCGTCGATGCGGCGCTCGTACGCGTCGGGCCTGCGGTCGCGGATGAACTCCTCGACCTCGGGTGCCGTCGGTGGCATGCCCGTCAGGCCGAGGTAGGCGCGGCGCAGGAGCGTTCGGCGATCGGCTTCGACGGACGGCGCAAGGCCCTTCGCCTCGAGTTCCGCCAGGACGAAGCGGTCGATGTCGTTGATGGGCCAGTCGGCGCGTGCGACGGTGGGCGGCGCGGGGTCGGTGATGGGCTGGTAGGCCCAATGCGACGCATGCTTCGCGGTCTTGTCGGGAAGCGGGCGCGTCGGCGTTCCGCCGCGGCTCGCGCGAGGCGCGGGCTGGGTCTTGGCAGCGCCGGAGGGCGTCGCCTCGATCCGCGGCGCATCCACGGCGGCAGGCGCCGCCGCAAGCAGCGCCGCCGACGCGAGGAGCAGCCATCGCGACGCATCGCGTCGCTCGACCAGGCTCCTCAAAGGCCAGCGGAACTCCATGACGGGAGTATCCGCCGATCGAGACGCGGTGCAAGCGGCCGAGGCGGTAGAGTTTGGGAAAATGCGCTCTATTCCTGCCTGCGGCTTCCTGCTCACGGCGCTGCCCGTGCTCGCGTCCTGCGTGGTGAACGGAGGTGCGGCGCGCGAGAGGACGCTTGAAATCCCCGAGAAATCCGCGCTCCCCAATCTCGTCGTCGTCTACTGCGACGACATGGGCTGGGGCGACGCGCCCGGTTTCGCGCTTGCAGGCAGCGAGCCGCCCGCCTACACGCGCGAGATGCCGAACCTCGCGCGGCTCGCGCGCGAGGGCGCGACCTTCCGCCACTACTACAGCGCGCAGCCCGTGTGCAGCGCGTCGCGCGCGGCGCTCCTCACGGGCTGCTACCCGAACCGCATCGGCATCCATGGCGCGCTCTTCCCCGACGCGAAGATCGGCATCTCGCCCGACGAGCGCACGCTGGCCGAGATGCTGCGCGACAAGGGCTACGCGACCATGATCGCGGGCAAGTGGCACCTCGGGCACCGCGACGAGTTCAATCCGATTCGCCATGGTTTCGACGAGTACTACGGCATCCCGTACTCGAACGACATGTGGCCCGCGCGCTTCAACCGCAAGGACTTCCCCGAACTCCCGCTCATGGAGGGGCTCGCTCCCGCGGAGTTCGTGCGCACGATGGACGACCAGGCGCAGCTCACGGGCAGGTTCACGCGGCGCGTGTGCGACTTCGTGCGCCGCGAGGCCGCGGCGAACCGCCCGTTCTTCGCCTACCTCGCGCACCCGCAGCCGCACGCGCCGATCGCGGCAAGCCCCGCGTTCGCGCCCGCCGAACGCCGCGCGCTCTACGGCGCCGTGATGCGCGAGATCGACTGGTCGGTGGGCGAGGTGCTGCGCGCGCTCGACGACGCGGGCGCTGCGTCGAACACGATCGTCGTCTTCACGAGCGACAACGGTCCGTGGCTCTCCTACGGCAGCGACGCGGGTTCTTCGGGCGGCCTTCGCGAAGGGAAGGGCACGACCTTCGAGGGCGGCGTGCGCGAGCCATGCTTCGTGCGCTGGCCAGGCCATGTCCCTGCGGGCGCGGTCAGCGATGTGCCGTGGATGTCGATCGATCTCTTCGCCACGATGGCCGCGATCGTCGGAGCACCGCCGCCTGCGGCCGAGCGACCGATCGACGGTCGCGACGCGCGGCGCGTGTGGGCGTGCGCGCCCGATGCGCATCCGACGCACGAGGCCTTCCTCTTCTACTACCACACGAACAGGCTCGAGGGCGTGCGCATGGGCCGCTGGAAGCTCAGCCTTCCGCGCCGTTCGCGCACGCTCGACGGCAAGCAGGGCGGCGTCGATGGAGGTGAAACGCCCTATGTCGAGAAGGAAGTCCCGCTCGCGCTGTTCGACCTCGAGCGCGACCCCGCCGAGACGACCGATGTCAGCGCCGCGCACCCCGAGGTGATGGCGGAGCTCATGCGCCATGTCGAGGCCGCGCGCGCCGATCTCGGCGACGCGCTCGTGAAGCGCAGCGGCGCGGGCCGTCGCGAGCCTGGTCGCGTTCCGTAGCGCGACTTTCAACGCACGCGCACGACGCCGCGCCGGTCGACCGTCTCGATGCCGTCGGCCTGCATGCGGATGCTCCGCGGCGCGGAGTCGCCGAGGTCGATCGACATCTCCTCCTCGAGCGTGTCGGGTTCGAGGATGCGCAGCGACCCATCGACGGCGCCCGCAAGGACGCGCGCACTGCGCGGATCGACGGCGAGCTCGGTGATTCGCGTCCTGTTGCGCCGCACGAGCGCGCGCAGTCGGCCATCGTGCGCATCGAGCCGCACGATCACGCCGTCGCGATCGGCGGCGAAGACCGTTTCACCCAGTGGGTCGACGGCCACCGCCACGCATCCCGCGCCGAACTCGCGCGCCCACGCGACGCGTCCGTCATCGACCGAGAGCGCGACGCATTGGAGACTCCGAGACGCCACCAGCACGAGGCCCGCCTGCGGTGACACGGCGATGCTGCCGATGCCGTTCGGCTCGTGGAGATCCTCGCGGCGAAGAGCGTCCGTCGACCATCGCACGGTCCCCGAGTCCGTCTCGGCGAGCGAGATCGTTCCGTCGCGCCGAAGCGCCGCGAGCAGCCGTCCATCTGGCGAAAGCGACACGAGGTCGCATGGGCCCGACCCGGGGATGACGAGCGTGCGTGCAGCCTCGGCACGCACGAAGTCGACGCCGCCGTCGTCGCGTCGACGCGCCAACGCTCGACCGTCCTCGGACCGTGCCTCGGTCGCATCGCCGCCTTCCACGCCTCCGAAGGCGCGAAGCCGCGAAATCTGCTGCACGCGCAGCCCGCCGCGCGAAGGCACTGCGATCTCGCGCCGCGCCGCATCGGCCTGAAGGCTCCACGCGACATCGTCGCTGATCGGAATCGCCGCGATCGGCGCGCCATCCGCAGCGTTCCAGAGGCGCAGCGCGCCATCGGCGCCTGTCGACGCGACCGTCGACGCGTCGAGCACTTCGAGCCCCCAGACGGCGTCGCCATGACCGCGCCCGATCCAGAGCGGCTCGGTGGCGTCGGGCGAGTACGCGCGCACCGTCTTGTCCCAGCTTCCGACGAAAAGCCGCGCGCCGTCCGCACTCCACGCGGCACAGACCTGGTACTCGGCGGAGGTCGCGAATCGCAGGCTCACCTGCGCGGCCTCGGTGTCGACCAGGACGGCGCCATCATGCCCGACCACCGCAAGCATGCGCGGCTGCGTGGGCGAGAACGCCAGCGCACGCACGACGCCGACGCCCGCGGCGATCGACGCACGCACCTCGTCGGGCCGCTCAAGCGAGCGGAGCGACACCGTCTCGTTCGCCGAGGCGATCACGCCATCGGCGCGCACGGCGATGCCATAGACCTCGTCCTCGGCGCTTGCACGGACGCACTGCGCGAGCACCGCGCCCGTCGCGGCGTCGAGCACCCGCAGGTTTCCCTCGAAATCGACATCGACGAGCCGCGTCCCGTCGGGCGAGGCCACCAGCGTGCCGATGCCCGATTCGACCGACTCGATGCGCCACCGTTCGCGCCATTCGGCGCCATCGCGGTCGAATCGCACGAGCGCCGAGCGCAGGCCCGCGGCGTTCTCGACAGGGTGGCCGTTCGCGACGAGCCATGCTCCGTCGGGCGACCATGCCGCCTCGTACCAGTCGCCCGCGGCGACGAGATTTCCGGGCAGTTCGAGCGCCCGCTCGAGCACCGCGCGTTCGGGCGTGCCGTCGTCCGCCCCGAGCGCCGCGACATGCTGCCGGACGAGCAGCAGGTCGCAGGCATCGAGCGCGCGTGCGGCGGCGCTCAGGTTCGCGCGCCGCGCGTCGCGGTTCGCGGCGCGCGCAAACGACAGCGAGACAAGCGTCGTGGCGACAAGCATCGCCACGATGAGCGCAGCCGTCGCGGCGGCGACCTTGTGGCGCGCCAGCGCGCGCACGACGCGCTCGCGCATCGGCTGGAGCTCGGGCATGACCGGCTGCCCTGCGAGATGCGCGCGGAGATCCTGGGCGAGCGCCGCCGCGCCGACATACCGCTCGACAGGGTCTCGCGCCGTCGCGCGCGCCACGATGCGGTCGAGGTCGCCGCGGAACTCGCGCGATGCCGCAGCGAGCCGAGGCGGAGCCGTGGTGGCGACCGCATGCAGCCTTTGCGGCAGCGCAAGGCCGTCAAGCGCGCGGAACGGACGCTGCGCGAGCAGTTCGTACAGCATCGCGCCAAGCGCATGGATGTCGACGCGCACATCGGGCCGCGCGCGCGGCTCGAGCGATTCGGGCGCGAGGTACGCCAGCGTGCCCGACACGCGCTCGCCCAGGATCGACACCGTCTGCGCGGCCGAACCGCTCTCGTCGAGCATGCGCGAGATGCCGAAGTCGATCACGACGGCGCGGCCCGTCTCGTCGACGAGCACATTCCCTGGCTTCAGGTCGCAGTGGATCACACCGCGGCCATGCGCGTACGCGACCGCGTCGGCGACATCGGCAAGGAGCCGCACGCACTCGTCGGCCCCGCGCGTGCGCTCGCGGCGCCACTCGGCCACCGTGCGCGCGCCGCGCACGAGCTCCATCGCGAGGTACCGCCTGCGCCCTCGACCGACCTCGACGCTGCCCGAGCGGTAGAGCCGCGCGATGCCCTGATGCTCGAGCGCCGCAAGCACCTGCGTCTCGCGGTGCACGCGCTCGGCGCCCGTACGCGAGAACTCCGGGGGCAGAAGCTTGATGGCCACACGCCGCGCGGCCGACGGTTCCTCTGCCTCGTACACCTCGCCCGTCGCGCCCTCGCCGAGCAGGCGATGCACGATGAATCCGTCGAACTGCTCGCCGACCGCGAGCGCCTGCCCCGTGCCGCCCGCGGTGGGCTGCGGCACCAGATCGCGCTCGAGCGCCGCATGCTCCGCGAGCAGCGCACGCGCCTCGGCGACGACCGCGGGTGCGTGCTGCGCCATCGCCTCGGCTTCGCGCTCCTCGAGCAGGAGCTCGAAGCACGCATGGACGGCATCGAGCGGGGATTGGGCGGGTTCGCGTTCAGTCACGCGCGAAAATCGTACGGAATGTCTGCCCGCGCCGCCATGCGCAGTCGCTTGTGGACAAGGCTTCGAGAGCCGACGATGCGCGGCCGAGGGCTGCAATGGTGGATGGATTGAACGACTCGAACAGACATGTCGCCTCCAATGCCGACGCGCGCCACCGCGTGGTCGAGGATCTCCTCGCGCGACGCTCCGCGGGCGACGCCGACGCGCTCGCGGCGCTCTGGCGCGAGATCTACGACGAGGTGCATCGCCTTGCGCATGTCATGCTCTCGCGCGAGGGCGCACGCAGGCCGTTCGACACCACGGTGCTCGTGCACGAGCTCTTCCTGAAGATGGGCAGTTCGAACTTCGAGAACCGTGCGCATCTCTTCGGCTCGCTCGTGCGCATGATGGGCCAGATCGTGATCGACGCCGCGCGGCGCAGCGCGGTCGAGCGACGCGCGAACGACCGCCTCGGCCGCGGAAAGGGCGGGGGTTTCTCGCTCGACACGCCCGCGATCGGCCTGCCGCCCGACGATTCGGGCGACATGAGCGCCCGCGTCATCGAGACGCTCGACCGCCTCGACGCCCTCGCCCCGCGCGCCGCCGCGGTGGCGTGGCTTCGCTTCATCGGCGGCCTCACCGTCGAGCAGGTCGCGCGCTGCCTCGATGTCTCGGAACGCACGGTGAAGAGCGACTGGGCCTTCGCCCGTGCGTGGATGCACCGCGAACTCACGGCGCCCGAGCCGCGCGCCGACGACAACCCAAGGGAACGGAGACACGAGCCATGACCGATCGGACGACCATGGAGGAAGCGGTGCCGACCACCGCCGACCGCAGCCGCTGGGACGAGATCCAGCGGCTGTTCGAGCTTTGCCGCGAGCGGCACCGCGACGAGTGGCACGGCGTGCTCCGCGATCGCTGCGCGGGTCGCGAAGGCCTCGCCTTCGAGGTGCTCACCCTGCTCGTCGCGGCGGAGGGGCTTCCGCCCTTGGATGCCGACGCGTAAGGCTGGGAGACGACGGGGTTTCCCGCAAGACGGCCCGCGCCTGCTGGGATCCTCGCGCGGCGGGTGAGGATGCCGCCGTGACTTTGCCAAGGCGCGCCGCACGCCCAGTTCTCGGGCTGCCGGCCACGCGGTTTGGCGCATGGCTGCTCTCTGAATCGCTGCCCCCCGCATGCCGCGACTTCGCTTGATGGGCGATCCCTTTCGAGAGGCCCGACATGTCGAAGATTCGTCCGTTCCTCGCCGCCGTGGTGACCGTGCATGCCTTCGGTCTCTCGCAAGCACTCGCCGCAACGCTGCAGGTGCCGTCGCAGTTTCCAACGATCCAATCGGCGGTGAACGCCGCCGTCAGCGGAGACGAGATCGTGGTCGCGCCTGGCGTCTACGCGTCGGGCTTCGACTACAGCGGCAAGCGGCTCACCGTTCGCTCGAGCGGCGGTGCTGCAACGACCATCATCGACCTCAGCGCTGCAGGCGGAACTGCGGTGCTCGCCATTCAAGCCGAGCAGGCAGGCACGCGGCTCGAGGGCTTCACGCTCCGTGCCGCGACCGATGCAGCCGTGAGGATCGGGAGCAATGCATCACTCGATGTCGTGGCCTGCAGGATCCAGGACTGCACGACTTCGCGCACGGGCGGCGGCGCTGCCATCGCGGTCGTCGGCGGCGACCTATCGGCGGTGCAGTGCGAGTTCCGAAACCTGACTGTCAGCCTCACGGATGTCTCGGCCGCAGCTGTTGGTGGCGCGGTCTCGCTGTCGGCCGATGCCACGGCGCTCTTCTCGCTCTGTACCTTCGAGACCTGCACCGCGCGCGCGGAGGACAGCCGCCGCCAGCTCAACGGCTTCTACTACCCCTCCGCCAGGGGAGGTGCGATTTCGGCCAGCGCCAGCGTCCTGTTGGCAGAGCGGTGCACCTTCTCAGGATGCCGCGTGGAGGCACGACGCATCCTCGGTCCAGCGACGGGGAATTCAAACTCCGACTGCTACGCGGGCTGGGGTAGCGCCATCGGGGAGGGGGGCGCGATCGGGCTTGAATCAAGTGCCTTCGCATCGATCGACACCTGCACCTTCGGAGCGACTGTTGGATGCCGTGCCGACGCGCGAATCGAGCGTCAGAGGTACACCTTGGGCTCGAGCTCGAGCGCGAACACACCGCGGGAGGTCTATGCGCGAGGCGGCGCTGTCTCGGCCGTCGGCGGCAGTCGCGTCGAGAGCCGCGCGTCTGACTATCGGAACTGCACGACGCTCGCGACGGTTGGAAATGGGTTGGGCTATGCATGCGGGTCTGGAAGTACGGTGTACTCGCCCGTGTTCCTCTTCTCCGAGGGCGCTGGAATCTATGCGGAGTCGCCGGGCGCACCTGTTTTGCTGTCGTCGACTTTGGATCTGTTCGAGGGAGGACGGTGCCTCATGGTCACCGAGCTCCCTCCGGGCGTGCAGTGCTGCGAACCCTGCGCCTCGAACGGCTGCCTGACGACAGCGATCACTTCGTCGGTAAAGGCGGGCGCCATCAGGGTGCGCCCAGGATCCGCAAGCACTCAGA
>JAJTGK010000082.1 GCA_021297815.1 Planctomycetaceae bacterium | reverse complement strand
CTTGATCGCGTCGGGCTTCTCGAGAATCTGCGGATTCTCGCGGAGAAGCGTGAGCACGCCCTGCAGCGCGCCCGCCGACTGGTGCTCGTACAGGCCGAGCTTGAAGTGCATGCCCATGACGGCGAAATCGCTTCCCGAGTGCGACAGGACGAGGTCGAACGGGCTGTCGCCATTCGTCTTCTCGAACTGGCGGAACATGCTCTCGGGGTTGCGGAAGATGTCGCGCGGCCCGAGGAATCCGCGCATCGAGCGCATCATCGAGAGGACGGCCACCTCGGTCGAGATCGCGGCCGACGCGCCCTTCGAGTCGCTCAGCTGCTTGCCCGCGCGGATCGCGCGCCACGGGATGTAGTGGGCGACCGTCATGCCGATCGCGCTCTCGATCTGTTCGGCGGTCGCGCCCATCATCGCGCCGTAGGTCGCGGCGCTTGCGATCGCGCCGTGCACGACATGGTCGATCTTGTAGGTCTTCAGCGAGAAGACCTCGGCGAGGCGGCCGCGGATCTCGTCGATGCAGATCATGCCGCGCAGGGCATATGCGCCGTCACGCCCCTGCTGCTGCGCCGCGGCGACGGCGACGGGATAGAAGTCGTTGTGGCCGAACTCGCCTGCGGTGTGACCGAGCTGCGGGTTGAAGCCGAAGTTCGTGCCGTTCGAGTCCCATTCGCGCACGGCGTTCGAATTGGCCACGATCGCCTTCTCGGCGGCGACCTTTGCGGTCGAACCGAAGACGGGCACGCCCTTCGCGCTCGGATAGTCGGCGGCCTCGGCGCGCAGGATGACAGGCGCGTTGGTGTTGAGCGCGATCGCGCTGATGCCGCAGAGCACCGAGTCGGTGTGGAACATCGTGGTGCGGTCGAGCACCGATGCGTCGGGCTTGCCGATCTTCCCCGACATGAAGTCGATGGCGAACTGGCCGATGCCTAGTGCCTGGTTCGTGTTGCGCGGAAGGACGGTCTGGTTCGCGAGGGCGGCTGCGTCGGTGGGGATGGCCATCGGGGGTCTCGGATCGCGCGGGATGCGCGGCAATGGTGCGTGTCGCGGAAGGGCGGAGATGGTAACAGCGTGGCCAGCCCCTCCCCCGACGGTGCCTGGCACGTGCCAGGCAGTGCCAGGCACTGCACGGCACGTGCCAGGCACCAAAGCCCCAATCTCACAAGCGTCGGTACAACATGGGTTTGCAGCGGTATCACGGCTGTTGCCGCGCCGACTTTTCCGGTGCACGGCACGTGCCAGGCAGTGCCAGGCACTGCACGGCACGTGCCAGGCACCTTCGGGAGGGAGGCGCTTGGCTGCGTATCACCAACCGCCGCGCCACTTACTCGAGCAGCGTCTTCCGCGCTTCCTCCGCCACCGCGCCGACCTGCGCGAAGCCGATCGACATCGCGACCGCCCAGAGGATCGGCCCGAAGAACCAGCCAACGAACGGAATCAGCAGGAGTACATAGATCGCGATCAGGCTCCACCGCGCGACAGGTGGAAGCACGGCATACGAACCACTCAGCAGGACGCGCGACTCCGAATGCAGCGAACCGAGCGTGCGCAGCGTCATGAAATCGCTCGCGATCGCGACAAGTGGAATCACCGAGTAAAGCACTGCTCCCAAGGTCGCAGCCGCAGGACCCGCTTCCGAATTGAGCCCGATCACCACTGCGATCGCTCCGACAATGAAAGCGACGACTCGCACCACCGCGCACACGCGGAGCGTCCGCGCCCGCCGTGCGCCAATCTCGACGGTCGCGATGCTCCACATCGCCAGCAGCTGCGTCAGGAGCTGCAGCGGCATCAAGACCGCGAAGAGCACCAACGCGACGAACCACGCGCGGTCCTCCCGGCCGAGCAATCCGAGCGCCAACACCGCCGGAACAGCGAGCAGCGCGAGACACGGAACACGCGCGAGCGAAGCCTTCGATCGAAGTAGGAGCAGAGACTTCGCCGTGCACCACGCAGGACCAGGCGCGTCGATCAGCCAGCCGCATTCGGGGCAGCGCTCACCCACAACCCTGCCGCGCAGGTCGAACCCGCAGGAGCACGGAAGAATGCGCCGTACAACCCGCGGAGGAGCCGAGTCCGCCTCCTGCTCCGTCATGGACGAACCCCGCGCCGCTCGATGCGCGCGACCATCACCGCGAGGCTCGCGGCAGCGGCGGCTCCCGCCGAAGAACCGACGAACATGCAAAGCCCCACGACCGACTCCGCTTCGGACAAGTACGCATTCGGAGGCTGCATGAACAAGGCCGCCGCGATCGCGAGAAAGGAGGCGGCGACCCCGATCATCACGCGCGGACGCTTCGTGAGCCGGACGACGCGCGGCGGGAACAGCATCAGCACGATGAAGGCGCAATCGGCGAGGAACGCGAGACCCACCAGGCGAGCAGGGTCGAAACGCACCCACACCACAAGTTGCGGCATCAGCCCGATCGTCAACGCAGCTGCGAGCATCACGACCTTCACCGCCGAGGCGACGCCAAGCCAGATCCTCACGGGCCTCGACGGCCATCGCCACACCATGAGTATCGAGCCCGTGAGCGAGCCAATGAGCGCAAGCCCAAACAGCGCGAAGACGAAACCCCCAAGGGCGTCGCCGATTGCGCCAGTGCTGCTGCTCAGGACCGTGAAGGCGACGGTCGCCATCAAACCCGCAAGCGCGAGGCAGCCAAACGCGGAGGCGGCGATCCACGCACCCAGCCGAAACTGCGCGCGCGCCAACTTCGATCGCCATGCGCTCGGAAACGGGTTCTCGACAAGCTCCTCCGAGTCGGGCAGCGCGCGCATCGCACCCGCCTGCATGGCCGTGAGCGCACCCGCGGCATTTCCGCGCGCGAGAGCAACCTCCACGCCCTCTCCCGCGCAATTCGCCGCGAGAAACGCGCCGACGAACGCATCGCCGCACCCCACGGTGTCGACCGCATCGACGACGAACCCGCGGTGTGCATGCACACGGCCCTCGCTTGCCACGACCGCGCCCTGCGCCCCGAGCGTCAGCACCACGGTGCCCCTCGGCATGCGCTCCGCCAGCACTCGAAGCGCACGCATCGGCTCGCGCTCACCCGTCAGAGCCTCCGCCTCGGTCTCGTTCACGATCAGCCCCGAGAGCCGCTCGTACCGCAGCGTCGCAAGGCTCGCATCGGCAGGCGCCGCATTCAGCCACACGCGCAGCCCGCGCGCCGCCGCAAGCGCCATTCCGTCCTCGAGCGACGAGCACTCGTTCTGGAAGAGCACCACATCGCCCTCGCGCGCCTTGTCGAGAAACCGCTCGATCGCCGCAGGAACGATCCGCGTGTTCGACTCGGGCGCGATCACGATCGCGTTCTCTCCATCAGCGGCCACCATCACGCTCGCGGCGCCCGAGTTCAGATCGTCGGTCGAGACATGCCGAACATCAACACCCGCCTCGCGCAGCGCGTCGCGGATGTACTTCCCATCGCTCCCCGTGCGCCCAAGCATGCGCACGCGCGCGCCGCACTTCGCCGCCGCCGCCGCCTGGTTCGCGCCCTTCCCGCCCGCGAAGGTCGCGCTCGACCGCGCCGCGACCGTCTCGCCAGGCCGCGGAATCGCCGCCACGCGCACCACGCGATCGATCATCATCGAACCGACGACATGGATGACGGGCCGGCGGGTCACGCGGAAAGCCTACCAAACGCAGGCGAATCCGCGGTTCAGCGCAGGAACTCCCGCACCTTCTCGACCTCGCCGCTCGAGCCAAGCAGCACGGGCACGCGCTCGTGCACCTGCCGCGGCTGGTGCTCGAGCGTGCGCCGCTCGCCCGAATACGCGAGCCCGCCCGCCTGCTCCATGATGAACGCCATCGGGCTCGCCTCGTAGAGGTAGCGGAGCTTGCCTTCGGGATTCTTCTTCGTGGGCGGATACATGAAGACGCCGCCCGTGAGCAGCGTGCGGTGCACATCGGCCACCATCGATCCGATGTAGCGCGACGAATACCCGTTCGCATGCGCCCACGAGAGGTAGCGCTGGTAGCCGTCGGGGAAGGTCGACGCGTACGCCTCGTTCACCGAATACACCTTGTTCGCCGCGGGAATACGCACCTTGTCCTTCACGAGCAGGAACGACCCGATGAACGGGTCGAGCTCGAACAGCGCCACGCCGTTCCCCGTCGTGAGCACGAAGATCGTCGAACTCCCGTACAGCACATAGCCCGCCGCGACCTGCTGCGTGCCCTGCTGGCACACCGTGGCCTGCGCGTCGGGAATATGCGGGTCGTTGCGCAGGATCGAGAAGATCGTGCCCACGCCGACGCCCGTGTCGAGGTTCGAGCTGCCGTCGAGCGGATCGAACAGCACGCAGTACTTCCCGCCTTCGTTGCCGCGCCGCAGGATCGTGGGCTGGTCGTCCTCCTCGCTCGCAAGCACCGCCACCGACGCGCGCGTGCCGAGGCATCGCATGATCGCCTCGTTCGCGATCACATCGAGCTTCTGCTGCTCCTCGCCCTGCACATTCGTCTCGCCGAACTTGCCGATCGCGCCCGACAGTCGCGCGCGCCGCACATGGTTCGCGATCGACTTCGCGGCGAGCGAGATCGCGCTGATGATCCAGGTGAAGTCGCCGCTCGCCGACGGGTGCTTCGCCTCCTCGAGCAGGATGTGGCTCTGGAGGCTCATCAGGTTCTCGGAGAAGTCGTGTCGCATGGGCATGGCGGGGCTTTCCGCGGGCGGGAGGGCCCCGCCGCGCCCCGCTATCATCGGCGCCCCCGCAGGGGCTTGTGCACAGGCCCCCGCCCCCAACCGCAAACGACCCGAGACTCCGGAGCAACCGCCATGTCCGCCCGCCCCGCCGCCTACATCGTCGCCGCCCGCCGCACCCCGATCGGGAAGTTCATGGGCGGCCTGGCCAAGGTCCCCGCCCCCGTCCTCGGCTCGTATGTCGCCAAGGCCCTCTTCGCCGACTGCCCAGGCGCCGCCGCGCATGTCGACGAGTGCATCATGGGCAATGTCCTGCAGGCGGGCGTGGGCCAGAACCCCGCGCGCCAGGTGGCGATCCTCTCGGGCCTCCCCGACTCGATCAGCGCCGTCACCGTGAACAAGGTCTGCGGCTCGGGCCTCGAGGCCGTGATGCAGGCGGCGCGCTCGATCCGCGCAGGCGACAACCATGTCGTCCTCGCGGGCGGCATCGAGAACATGGACCTCGCGCCGCACATGATGCAGATGCGCGGCGGCGTGAAGTACGGCCCCGCCAGCATGCAGGACCACATGGCCGCCGACGGCCTGACCTGCGCCTTCGAGAAGTGGGCGATGGGCTGCGCGGCTGACTTCATCGCGACCAAGCACGGCGTCACCCGCGAGGACCAGGACCGCTTCGCCGCGCAGAGCCATCAGCGCGCTGCCGCCGCGACGGCCGCGGGCCACTTCAAGGCCGAGATCGTCGCGCTCTCGCCCGAGCAGTGCATGGCCAAGGTCGGCGTCGACGCCGACGAGGGCATTCGCGGCGACTCGACCGCCGAGGGTCTTGCCAAGCTGAAGCCCGCCTTCGGCAAGGAAGGCAGCGCGACCGCAGGCAACGCGAGCCAGATCTCGGATGGCGCCGCGGCCGTCCTCGTGATGAGCGAGGAAGGCCTGAAGAAGTCGGGCGCGACGCCGCTCGCGCGCATCGTCGACGCGAACACCGCGGGCACCGCGCCCAAGGAGCTCTTCTTCGCGCCGAAGCTCGGCATCGAGCGCATCCTGGCCGCGAACAACCTCACCGTGGCCGACATCGACCTCTTCGAGATCAACGAGGCGTTCGCCGCGCAGGTCCTCGCCGACATCAAGCCGCTCGGCATCCCCGAGTCGAAGCTCAACATCTGCGGCGGCGGCGTCGCGCTCGGTCACCCGATCGGCGCAAGCGGCGCGCGCGTGCTCGTCACGCTCATCCACCAGCTGAAGCGCACGGGCGGCAAGCGCGGCATCTGCTCGCTCTGCCTTGGCGGCGGCAACGCGGTGACGATGCTTGTCGAGATGTGCTGACCGCACCTCGGCAGGATCGACCGTAGAAATCACGCTGGGCGCGGGTCACCCCCGCGCTCAGCTGTTTTTCACGCGCACGCGCAGTTCCTCGCAGCCCTCGACATCGGTGCGCACGACGAGCTCGAAGGTCGTCCAGCGCCATCCGCGCGGCGTCTCGATGAACTCGAACGCGGGGTTCTCGCGCGCGCTCGCCTCGGCCGCCAGCTCGTCGATCGCCGCGAAGTCGATGTCGATCACGGCAAGCCCCACCTGCTCGGTGTCGTAGATGTCGGCGACGGGCGGCGTGACCGCCATGATCATGAACGGCTGCGCCAGGAACTCGCCATCGGGCCCGACGCGCTCGATGTCGATCGCGCGCTTCGCGGTGCGCTCGGGGCGGATCACGACGCCTGGCCGCGAGCGCACGCCGCCCGCGATCGTGAATCCGATCGACACGCTGCCGCCTGCGCGGCGACCGTCGATTCGGAAATCCAGGCGTTCCTGCTTCGGCCCGTAGCCCCACGGCTCGACGCGCACGCGGATCTTCCGCTCGCCCGACGGCTCGATCAGCCCGCCGATCGCGCCGACCGGCTCGATGGCGCCCGATGTCGAGCTCCAACCCGTGACCGTCAGCGGGTCCTGTCCCTCGTTGCGCAGCACGGCCTCGAAGGTCGCCACGGGCCCGCACTGCGACAGCGTGCCGAGATCGACCGACGCAGGCGACACGCCGAGCTTGAGCGCCCCGCGCGGCCCGCGCGCATCGGGTTCCTCGCGCTCGGCCGCCTCGGGAGCCGGCGAGGACGAGGGCGCGTCGCCACGCTTCGGCGCGAGGTTCGACCAGAACGCATACCCCGCGAGCGCAAGCGCCGCGACCACCAGCACGACCGTCGTCGAACGCTGCTGAGCCATGCGCGGATCGTACCCCGATCGGCAGCGCAGGTCGCAGCGCCCGCGATCGGCGCAGGTACGCTTCGCCCATGCGCATCCTCATCCTCGGCGGCACCGGATTCCTCGGCCCCCACCTCGTCGACCAGGCGCTCGACAAGGGCTGGGAGGTCGCCACCTTCAACCGCGGAAAGACCGATCCGAAGCGCCTTGCAGGCGAGCGCTACGCCAAGGTGCGCCAGCTGAAGGGCGATCGCGACCCGAAGAAGGGCGAGGGCCTGAAGAGCCTCGAGGAGCTCGTCGCCGAGATGAAGCGCGACGGCACGCGGTTCGACGCGGTCATCGACAACTCGTCGTACTTCCCGCGCGTCACCAAGGCCTCGGCCGAGCTGCTCGCGCCCGTATGCCACATGTACCAGCTCGTCTCGACGATCTCGGTGTGGATGGACAACTCGGTCGCGCCCGACGAATCGACGCCCGTCGCCACGATCGAGGACGAGACCGTCGAGCAGATCACGGGCCTCACCTACGGCCCGCTGAAGGCGCTCTGCGAGAAGGCCGCCGAAGCCGCGTGCGGCGCCAAGGCGTGCGTCGTGCGCCCTGGCCTGATCGTCGGTCCTGGCGACGATTCGTGCCGCTTCACCTACTGGCCCGTGCGCATCGCGCGCGGCGGCAAGGTGCTTGCGCCGCGCGCGCCGAAGCCCGACGAGGTGCGCGTCCAGTACATCGATGTGCGCGATCTCGCGGCGTTCCAGCTCAAGCTCGTCGAGGACGGCCACGCAGGCACCTTCATCGCGAACGGCCCCGAGGGCCCGATGACGATGGAGGAGATGCTCGCAGGCATCAAGGCCGCGGTATCGACGCCCGTCGAATTCGCGTGGGCCGACGAGCAGTGGCTGCTCGAGCAGCAGGTGCAGCCGTGGATGGGCCTGCCGCTGTGGATCCCGCAGGGCCCCGACACCGTGGGCGCGGGCCGCGCGAACATCGCCAAGGCGCTCGCCCACGGCCTGCGCTGCAGGCCGCTCGCCGACACCGCGCGCGACACGATCGCCGACTTCGAGGCGACCAAGGCCGACCGCCCCGCCGACTTCGCGTGGGGCACGGGCCGCGCGCCAGGAATCACCGAGGCGCGCGAGGCGGAGCTCCTCGCGGCATGGTCGCAGCGAGGCGCCGCGAAGCCCTGATCCCGCGCCAACGGCACGAAACAACGCAGCCCCGGCCAAGATCGGCCGGGGCTGCGCATGTTTCGGTTCGACCGCGACGATCAGTAGCGGTAGTGGTCGGGCTTGTACGGGCCTTCGACGGGCACGCCGATGTACTCGGCCTGCTTCTTCGAGAGCTTCGTCAGCTTCGCGCCGAGCTTGTCGAGGTGCAGGCGCGCGACCTTCTCGTCGAGGTGCTTGGGCAGCGTGGTGACGGTCTTGCCGTAGTGCTTCGAGTTCTTGAAGAGCTCGATCTGCGCCATGACCTGGTTGGTGAAGCTTGCGCTCATCACGAAGCTCGGGTGGCCCGTCGCGCAGCCGAGGTTGAGCAGACGGCCTTCGGCGAGGATGAGGATCGACTTCCCGTTCGGGAAGACCCACTCGTCGACCTGCGGCTTCACGGTGACGCGGCGCACGCCCTTCACCTTGCCCAGGCCCGACATGTCGATCTCGTTGTCGAAGTGGCCGATGTTGCCGACGATCGCCTTGTCCTTCATCTTCTGCATGTCGGCGGCGGTGATGATGTCGCAGTTGCCCGTCGCGGTCACGAAGATGTCGGTGGTGTCGATGACATCCTCGAGCGTGACGACCTCGTAGCCCTCCATGCACGCCTGCAGCGCGCAGATCGGGTCGACCTCGGCGATCTTCACGCGGCAGCCCTGGCTGCGCAGGCTCTGCGCCGAGCCCTTGCCGACATCGCCGTAGCCGAGCACGAGCGCGGTCTTGCCCGCGAGCATGACATCGGTCGCGCGCATGATGCCGTCGACGAGCGAGTGGCGGCAGCCGTAGAGGTTGTCGAACTTCGACTTGGTCACCGCGTCGTTGACATTGATCGCGGGGAAGAGCAGCTGGCCGAGCTCCTGCATCTGGTAGAGGCGGTGGACGCCCGTGGTCGTCTCCTCGCTCACGCCCTTGATGTTGGGCACGGTCTTCGCGAAGTAGCCGTTCGCGTCGCGCAGGAGGTCGGAGAGGAGCGCGAGGATGACCTTGTACTCGTCCGAATCCGCGGGCTTCGCCGCGGGAACCTTGCCCGCCTTCTCGAACTGCAGGCCCTTGTGCGCGAGGAGCGTCAGGTCACCGCCGTCGTCGAGGATCATGTTCGGCCCCTGGCCATCGGGCCAGTGGAAGCACTGGAAGGTGCACCACCAGTACTCGGCGAGGGTCTCGCCCTTCCACGCGAACACGGGCACGCCCTTCGGGTTCTCGGGGGTGCCGTTGCGGCCGATCGCGACCGCGGCGGCGGCGTGGTCCTGCGTCGAGAAGATGTTGCACGAGGCCCAGCGCACTTCGGCGCCGAGCTCGACGAGCGTCTCGATGAGGACGGCCGTCTGGATCGTCATGTGCAGCGAGCCCGAGATGCGCGCGCCCTTGAGCGGCTTGCGGCCCTTGTACTCGGCGCGGATCGCCATCAGGCCGGGCATCTCGTGCTCGGCGAGCTCGATCTCCTTGCGGCCGAAGCGCACGGTCTCGGGGGCGGTGCACTTGACCTTGTAGGGGAGGTTCACGAAGAGGTCGAGGCCCGTGTCGAGGAAGGTCTTCGACTCGGTCGCGGTCTTCGTCTTGCCGGTGGTCTTCGTCTTCATGGTCGGAGTCGCGGTGGGCATGGGTCGTCTCTGTTCGCGGTCGCAGGACGCGCCGGTCGCGGCGCGCTTCATCCGTTCATGCGGATGAACGGCAGAATATCCGCCGTCCGTCGTCGGGACAACCCCGCCCCACCCCGATTCCGCTCGGCATACCATCGCCGCCTTGCGGCATGCGGCCGCATCCGCAGCACCGAACCTCGGAGAACCCATGTCGTTCCGCTCGAAACTCGCCGTCGCGCTCGCCTCGCTCGCCGCCCTTGCCGGCGCCGCCATGACCAGCGCCCCCGCCCGCCTCGCCGACATGCAGGGCGACCCGTACCCGCTCGACACCTGCCCCGTCTCGGGCGAGAAGCTCGGCGCCGACGCCGTCGTCACCGTCCTCTCGGGCATGAAGGACAAGAACCTCGACGGCACGCAGGTCAAGTTCTGCTGTGCGAAGTGCGAGGCCTCGTTCAAGGCCGACCCCGACAAGTACCTGCCCAAGATGAACGAGGCGATCGAGAAGGCGGCGGGCAAGTATCCGCTCGAGAACTGCCTGCTCATGGCCGACGAGAAGATCGAGAGCGACGCGAAGACCGTCGTCTACCAGAACCGCGTCTACAAGCTCTGCTGCAAGAAGTGCGTGAACCGCTTCACCAAGGACGCCGCGAAGTGGGCGAAGGAGTACGAGACCGCGGTCATCAAGGCGCAGAAGCCCGCCTACAAGGCGACGACCTGCCCGATCAGCGGCAAGACCCTCGGCGAGGGCGCGGTCGATGTCGTGATCGGCAACCGCCTGGTGCGCGTGTGCTGCGCGGGCTGCGTCGGCCCCGTGAAGGCCGACACCAAGGCCGCGTTTGCGAAGATCGACGCCGCGAAGTGAGCGGCACGCGACGCTGAACCTGCGAATTCACCACGACGGCCCGCCTGGCGGGCCGTCGTTCTTTTTGCGGGGATTCACGCCTTCGCAAGCCGCGCCACGAACAGCCCAGGGCCGCGCGCATCGATCGCGGGCCGCAGCGGGCGGTAGAGCGCGAGAGAGAGCCGCGCCTTCGCGGCGAACGCGGCGATGTCGCGCTCGCTGAAGCCGAGGTGCTCGTGGCCCATCGTGGTGCGGTACTCGCGGCGGTCGTGCTGCGCCATGTCGATCACGACGAGCGCGCCGTGCTTCGCGAGCGCCTTGCGCGCCGACGCGAGCACCGCGATAGGGTCGCGCATGTGGTGCAGCACAAGCGACAGCACGCACGCGTCGAACTCCCCCGCCTTCGCGGCGAGGTCGAGCAGGTCGCCCTTGCGGACCTCGACATTCGGAAGTCCGCGCAGCCTGCGTCGCGCCGCGTCGAGCATGGCGGGCTCGCGGTCGATCGCGACGACCTTGCGCACGAACGGCGCGATCTCGGCCGCGATCTCGCCCGTCCCGCAGCCGAGGTCGGCCACCGTCCAGTCGGACGGCAGCAGCGCCAGCATCGCCTCGGCCACGAAGCGCTCGCCGAACAGCCCGCGGCGCAGGCCGCTCCACTCGCCACCCACGCGACCGAAGAAGCCCTTCGGGTCTGGGTTGCGCGCGGCAAGGACCTCGGCCAGGCGGCGGTCGTCGTCGGCGTGCGCGGGCGTTTCGCCAAGCGAATCGCGCAGCAGTTCCCACGCACGCCGCGCCTCGGGCGCGAGGGCCTCGGGCGCGAGGCGGTAGAGCGTCGCCGTGCCTTCGGCGCGCTTCGTCACGAGCCCGACCTCGTGCAGCGCCTTCAGGTTGCGGCTCATCGTCGACTGCGCGAGCTGCAGCGCGAGCGCCAGCTCGCCCACGGCGAGTTCGCCGCGCTCGAGAAGACGCAGCATCCGCGCGCGCTGCCCATCGGCCAGCGCGGCATACAGGGAGATGACGGGCGAGTCGTCGGGCAACGCGAGATGCTCCTTCAGCGGGCGCTTCGCGACATGCCCTTCACGACGGCGGCGCTGCGCATGCCGCGCGACGCGCTCACGGTCCAGGAGGCAGCGAGGTGGTCGCCTCTGCCGCGAGGCCGTACTCGGCGAGCTTCGCGTTCACGAGCGGTGACTTCGGCGCGATGGTGTACGCCTGGCGCAGGCGACGCTGCGCGGCCTTCGTGTCGCCAAGGCGCTCGGCGACCTCGACGGCCTTCAGGTACGGCGCGAAGTCGTTGCCCTCGACGAGCAGGATCGCGCCGTTCACCGCGGTCTGCGCGGTGTCGGGGTCGTTCATCTCGAGCGCGTAGTCGGCAAGCAGCATGAAGCTCGGCACCGATCGCTGCAGGTTGCCGCGATCCTGCAGGAGCTGCACGAGCTTCTGCTTGTCGCCCATCTTGAAGTAGACGCGCGCAAGGCCCGCGGCGACCTCTTCGCTCGCAGGGTTCGCGGCCTGCGCGGTCTCGACATGCGTGCGCGCCTCGCGCAGGTTGCCGAGCTCCGCGAGCGACACGCCGTAGCGGTACTCGACTTCCCAGTCGCCTGGCGCCTTCTCGAGGATCTCGAGGTAGGCGGGCGCGGCCTTCCCGAAATCACCGCGGTCGAAGGCCTTGTCGGCCTCGCTCTTGGCGGCAACCATGGGACGGCCCGTGGTGCAGGCGGCGAGCAGGACGGAAACGACGGACGCTGCGAACAGAATGCGCTTCATGGCGGCGGATGATAGGGATTTTGCGGCGGAGCGAAACCCGTGGAAATCATGGAAGATCAGGCCCCGATGCGCCTCCCGCCCGACGACCCCACGGCGCGATTCCCGTTCGCGAGCGGCGAGGGCGGCGCGGCGCTCGCGCTCGCGCGGCACGACGCCGACGAGTCGCACGGCGGGCCGCACCTCGACCTCTTCCTCGCCGATGCCGCCGCGGTCGACGGCAACCCCGACGCGCGCGCCGCGCGCACCTGGCGTCTGCCCCTTGCGGCGTGGAACGGAAGTTCGTTCGCCGCAGGAGCCTACGACGCGCTCGCCCTCGCGCCGCACCGCGCGGAGTACCTGCGGCTGACCGCGCCGCGCGCGCTGACGGATGGCCGCGGCACGGTGCACCCCCTGCTGTCCGCGCTGGCTTGGGCGCGGGTCGCGGGCGCGGTCGAGGTGCGCATCGCGGGCCAGCGGATCAGGCTGTCGCCCACGGACGGCGACCGCTGGCGGGCCGAGTTCACCGCCGACGCGGGAGGCCGCCCATGACGGCGGAGGTCATCGCCGCGTCGGTCGCGATCGCGTTCGTCCTGTTCGGCGCGGGCTGCACCGCGCTCGTCGTGGTGGGCATTCCTGGCGCGTGGATCGTGCTCGCCGCCGCGATTGCGATCGACTGCCTCGACTGGCTGTGGCTGCCGTCGGGCTCGCCGCTCACCTTCCACCCGCTCACGCTTGCGGCGGCCGCGCTCGTCGCGGGCCTCGGCGAACTGCTCGAGTTTCTCGGCGGCGCCGCGGGCGCGCGCCGCTTCGGCGCCTCGGCACGCGGTGTGCTCGGCGCCCTCGTCGGCGGCCTGATCGGCGCGATCGCAGGCACACTGCTCGTTCCAATCCTCGTGGTCGGCACGCTGGTCGGTGCCCTTGCCGGCACCGCCGCGGGCGCGATCGCAGGCGAACTCCTCGGCGGAAAGCGCTCACTTCAGGAAACACTCCGCCCCGCGACAGGCGCCGTCGTCGGCCGCGTCGTGGGCACGCTCCTCAAGCTGCCCATGGCAGCCGCGGTGCTCGTGATCCTCTCGGTGGCGGCGTTCGCCTGACCGCGCTCAGATCGTCGCCTCGGTCACGCGCAGCACTTCCTCGACGGTGGTGCGGCCTTCGCGCACCT
>JAJTGK010000008.1 GCA_021297815.1 Planctomycetaceae bacterium | reverse complement strand
CGCCACGCTCGCGGCGCGGCCGGCCCCCGCGCGGGTGCCGGGCGCGGATGCGTTCGACCCCGCCGCGTCGGGCATCGTCGGCAGCGAACCGCGTCTCGAGCGGGCGATCGGCCTTGCGCGCGCCGCCGCGCGCGTGCGCTCGACCGTGGCCATCCACGGCGAGTCGGGCACGGGAAAGAGCATGCTGGCCCGCGCGATTCACCGTGCCTCGGAGCGTGGCAGCGGGCCGTTCATCGAGATCGCGTGCGGCTCGATTCCCGAGACGCTGCTCGAGAGCGAGCTCTTCGGCCATGTGAAGGGTGCGTTCACAGGCGCGCTCGCCGACAAGAAGGGCCGCTTTCTCGCGGCGAACGGCGGCACGATCTTCCTCGACGAGATCAACTCGGCCTCGCCGCTGCTGCAGCTGAAGCTGCTGCGCGTGCTGCAGGAGCGCCGCTTCGAGGCCGTGGGCAGCGACGAGACCATCGAGGTCGATGTGCGCGTGATCGCCGCGGGAAACCAGCCGCTTGAGCGGCTCGTCGCCGAGGGGCGCTTCCGCGAGGACCTCTTCTACCGGCTCAATGTGCTGGCGATCGAGCTGCCGCCGCTGCGCGAGCGTGCGCGCGACATCGAGGCGCTGGCGATGCACTTCCTCGAGGCGAAGGCTGCGGCGCTCGGGCGCGTGATCACGGGGTTTGAGCCCGACGCGCTCGACGCCATGCGCGCCTACGCCTGGCCAGGCAACATCCGCGAGCTCGAGAACGCGGTGGAGCGCGCGGCGGTGCTGTGCGAAGGACCGCGCATCACGCTGCGCGACCTTCCCGCGATGCAGCGCACGACCCATGCCCCGCCGGCCGCGCGCATGCCGGTCGCCGAGACCGAGCCGACGCCCTGCGGAACGCTGGCCGAGTCGATGCGCGCTCCCGAGCGCGACGCGCTGCTTGCGGCCCTGCGTGCGAACGGCTGGAACCGTTCGCGGACCGCCGACTCGCTCGGCATCAACCGCGCCACGCTTTATCGGAAGATGCGCGATCTCGGCATCGGCGCTTCGGCGCTCGATGCGTGATCACCTCGCGTGAAAGTGGCGGAAATCACGGCACTTGCCGCGATCCGCGGGTATCTTCTCCCGCGAAGGAACGGCTCGACTGAGATCAGGGAGGATCTCGCGTGGCAGGCGCATCGGTACGCGCCACCGCGGTGATGTCTTCCGGGCGAGTGCATCGGTTGCGCCACGAGCAGCAGAGGAAGAAAGGGAACTTCCATCATGAAGAGCGTCATGAAGAACCGCATCGCTGGATTCTGCGTCGCCCTCTCGGGCAGCGCCGTCGTCTCGGCCACCGTCCTCGCGGGCGGCAGCGCCGACCCGTTCATCACGGTCGCGCCGTACCGTTCGGCTGCCGACAGCCCCTTCATCCTCGCGGGCCTTGCCGATTCGACGGTCATCGCCGACTTCGAGATCGGGTCGATCGCCTCGGGTGTCTCGATCGGTGGCGCGACGAGCGTCGCGACGGGCAACTCGGTCGATGTCGACGACGCGGTGGTCGGCTTCGCCGCGCTCGACGGCAGCGGCGCAAACGGCAAGAGCCTGGTGGCGAACGGCGGCGTCGCCGTCAGCTTCGACGCGAAGGCGCTCGGCGGACTTCCCCGACGCTTCGGCTTTGTCGTGACCGACGGCGGCGCCTCGGGCGCAACCGTGACGGTGAGCGTGTTCGCCGCGTCGGGCGCCTTCTACACGCGCGTGTTCGGCGCCGACAGCGCGGCGGCCAACGCCAACGACGACATCTTCATCGGGATCGAGCTGAACGAGGGCATCGACGCCGTGTCGATCGCGCCGTCGTCGCCCTCGGCCGCGATCGACCACCTGCAGTACGAGACGGGCGCCTCGGCGCTTCTCAACTATGTGCGCGACGACATCGACCAGGACGGCAAGTCCGATGTGGTCTGGTCGCTCGAGTCTCAGGGCAAGGGCGCGGGCTGGATCATGGACGGCTACACGCGGCTCTCGGGCGGCCTGCTCGACACCGACCCTGGCGTTGGACGCGTGGGCGTCGGCCTCGGCGACCTCGACGGCGACCGCCGTGCGGACGCGATTTTCCGCGATCCCGCGACGGGCGAGTTCACCGCGCTGTTCATGAACGGTCTCGGCGTCTCGCAACTGGGCGCGATCGGCGAGCCTGTGGCCGCGATCTGGGATTGCGTCGGCATCGGCGACCTCAACGGCGACCGCAAGGCCGATCTCGTGTTCCAGCGCAGCGACACGGGCGAGGCGCGCGCGTGGATCATGGACGGCGTGAACAAGACCGACGGCGGCTTCATCGGAAACGCCGCAGGGCTCCGTTGCATCGGCGTCGGCGACCTCAACGCCGACCGCCGCGACGACATCCTCTGGCAGGATGCCGCGGGTCAGGTGTACGGCTGGACCATGAACGGCCGCGTGATCGTGCAGAGCGAGGCCATCCTCAACTCGTCGCCCGTGGCGCCCTCGTGGTCGGCCGTTGGCGTCGGAGACACCGATGGCGACTCGCGCGCGGATGTGATCTGGCAGAACGCCGACACGGGCCGCGTCTCGATCTGGCAGATGAACGGCCTCCGCCGCATCGACGGCGCGCTCATCCAGCCCATCGTGAGCTCGGCATGGAAGGTTGCCGCGACCCCCGACCTCAACGGCGACGGCAAGTCCGACCTGCTTTGGCGCAACAGCTCGACAGGCGATGTGCACGGCTGGCTGATGAACGGCTTCACTCGCACCGACGGCGGTTTCGTCGCGGGTTCGGCGACTCCTTGGAAGATCGTGAACTGATCGCGTAAGCGACTGCCATAAATGCACTTATGTCGAAAGACCCCCGCGGCGATTGCCTCGGGGGTCTTTCTTTCACGGTTCGTCGCGGCCATGCGCAAGTCGCCCGCTCGAGCGCAGAGGTCGGTAATGCGGGGATCAAGCGAAACACGCCGATAGACTCGAACCCCTTCCGAGCCTTGTTGATAAGGGGCTGCCCTGCGCCGCGGTTCGCGGCACGGTGGACCTGCGACTGCCCCGGAGACCCTTTCGATGATGAACCAGACCAACCGCCCTGTCCGTTTCGAACTGCTCCTTTCGGGCGCGCTTGCCGCGGCGACCTTCGTGGCGTCGGGCGCGCTCGCGAACGACATCACTCCGCTTCTCGTCTGGGGCGCGAGCGCCGACGGCGCCGCGACCCCTGTCGACCCCGCGTACACGGAGGCCTTCTCCGGCATCGCCATGGGTGGTCGACACGGGGTCGTGATCGTCTACCCGGGCAACTCGATTCGCGGCTGGGGCCGCTCGACCGAGGGACAGACCACGGCGCCGACGCTCGGCGGTGCGACGACCTACACGATGGTCGCTGCGGGCGCCGACCACACCGCGCTGCTTCGTTCGGACGGCCAGATCGTCTGCGTGGGCGCGAACGACGACGGCCAGTGCGATGTTCCTTCGAGCCTGCTGCCCTACGACATGGTCCGATGCGGGTCGAACTTCACGCTCGCGCGCGACCTGAACGGGGACATCGTGGCGTGGGGTGCGAACGGCACGGGCCCTGGCAGCGCGCCCGTCCTCTCGGGCCGCGCCGAGGACTTCGCGGGCGGCCTTGACCACGCGGTCGCGCTGCTCGGCGACGGCACGATCGTGTTCTGGGGCGACAACTCGCAGGGCGAGCAGACGCAGCCGACGCTGTCGGGCTCGACCGTGGTGTCGGCGGTCGCGGCGGGCACCAACATCACGGCGTTCCTGAAGTCGGACGGCACCGTCGAGGTCGTGGGCGACAACTCGCTCGGCCAGCAGGCCGTGCCTGCGCTCGGAACCGACCAGACCTACACCTCCGTGCGCGCGAACGCGTTCACCGTGGGCGCGCGCCGCTCGGACGGCACGATCGTGATCTGGGGCAACACCTCGAACGATCTCGACGACGCCCCCGCCGACCCCGAGGGCTACCGCTTCGAGGACTTCTCGATCGGCAACGGCTTCGCGGGCGCGCTCTACGCGCTCGACTGCGACGACGACGGCCTGAGCGACCTCGTCGAGATCTCGGGCGACATCACGCTCGACTGCAACGGCGACCGCCGCCTCGACAGCTGCGAGCCGGGCGAGGTGTTCGTGGCGAGCAGCACGGTGAGCCCCTTCGGTGCGGGCTCCACCGTGACCGTCGGCGATGTCGACCTGCCCGATGCGTTCGGCGAGGTCATCGTCGAGGTCGAGGTGAAGGCCGACATGGGCTCGCCTGGCGAGTACCTCACGCTCGCGCTCAACGGGCAGATCATCGACTACCTGTTCCTGGCGAACGGGCAGAACTGCGCGGCTTCGCCCCAGAAGGAGACGATCCGCATGGCGGCATCGATGTTCAACGCGATGCTCGTCGAGGGTGACGCGGAGTTCACGCTGACGCCGTCGTCGCTCGTGTCGTCGACCGAGTGTGCGACCTCGTCGGCGACGGTGCGGTTCGAATACCGCTACGACGGCGCCGACTGCAACGACAACGACATCCCCGACTCGTGCGAGATCGTGACGGGCAATGTGCCCGACATCAACAACAACGGCATTCCCGACACCTGCGAGCTGAAGACCTCGGGCGACATCGATGGCGACGGGAACGGCGACATCGTGTGGTACAACGGGACGACGCGAGGCCTGTCGGTGTGGTTCATGGAAGGCCTGAACCGCACTTCGGGCGGGATCTTCACCGAGTTCGTGCCGAGCGGCTTCGCCTTCTCGGGCATGGGCGACCTCGACGGCGACGGGCGCCACGACTTCGTGCTGCGCAACACCGCCACGGGCGCCGTGCGCGTGATGCTGAACGCGGGCACCGAGGTCATCGAGAGCGCGACGCTGTCGACGACGGCCGCGGCCGCGCTCGACCTGCTCGCTGTAGTCGACCTCGATCGCGACGGCTGCGCCGACCTCGTGTGGCGCAGCAGCGGCACGGGCAAGGTCTTCGGGTGGCTGATGAAGGGACAGGTTCGCCGCACAGGAGCCGAGATCGGCACCGCGTCGAATGTGACCTTCCTCGGCGCGGGCGACCTCGATGCCGACGGCGACGCCGACCTCTTGTGGAAGCTCGCCGACGACACGGTGAGCGGCTGGCTGATGAACGGCCTCGCGATCCAGTCGCAGGGCGCGATCTCGGGTGCTTCGGCCGTCGCGGACGCGTTCGTCTGCGAGGGCGTGGGCGACCTCGACGGCGACGGCAAGGCCGATGTCGTGTGGCGCAACGGCGACACGGGCGATGTGAACGCGTGGTTCATGGACGGCCTGACGAAGTCGTCGGGCGGGGTGATCACCGACACCATCGGCCTTGGGTTCCGCATCTCGGCCATCATCGACCTCGACGGCGACGGCAAGCGCGACATCGTGTGGCGACGCCCGAGCAACGGCGACATCTACGCCTGGCTCATGAACGGCCTGACCAAGCGCTCGGGCGCGTTCGTGCGGGCGTCGAGCACGGCGTGGCGCGTGGTGAACCCGTAACCCACGCATCGCGCCAAATCTCGCGTTTCTCAAGCCGTCCCCTCGGGGACGGCTTGTTTTTTCCCGCGTTCGCGGATTCCATCACCTTCCCACCGGTCTCAGACCAGGAGTCGTTCGTGCCCAAGGTGTTCGCAGCTCTCACAGCCCTTCTCGCCATCGCCTCGGTAGCCGTCGCTCAGGAGACGGTCACGCGGTCGGAACGGGCGTTCCTCAGCCCGCTCTCGGTGTCTCCGAACCAGTACTTCGGCGGAAGCGTGGCATCGGACAGCGGGCGCGCCGTCGTCGGCGCGAACGGCTTCAACAGCGACACGGGTGCTGCGACGGTCTTCGAACGCGGCTCGAGCAACTCGTGGTCGCTGACCACGACGCTGTTCGGCGGCGATTCGGCGACGGGCGACCGGTTCGGCGAAGCCGTCGCGCTCGACGGCGATGTGATCGCAGTCGGTGCGCCCGAGGCAACGGGCAGCGTGGCGAGCCAGGGCGCGGTGTATGTCTTCCTGAAGGTCGGGTCGGCCTGGCCGCAGATCGCGAAGCTGACGGCCTCGGATGGCGCGACTGGCGACCTCTTCGGCACTTCGGTCGCGCTGAAGGGCGACACGATTGTCGTCGGCGCGCCTGGCGCCGATGTCTCAGGCGGAGTCGACCGTGGCGCCGCGTATGTCTTCCGCAACACGGGCGGCAGCTCGTGGTCGCAGGAGGCGAAGCTCATCGCGTCGAACGGCGTGGCAGGCGACCAGTTCGGCGGCTCGGTGGCGACACGCTCGTCGCGGGCGCTTGTCGGCGCGTCGGAGAAGGGCTCGGGAGCGGGCGCGGCGTATCTCTTCCGCAGCACCTCGGGCGTTTGGACGGAAGCCGTCGCGCTGACCGCGGGCGAGGCGGGCACGATTGGCTACGGCCGATCTGTCGCGCTTTCGGGCACGATCGCGGGTGACTGGGCCTTTGTCGGTGCTCCGAACGCCCTGAACTCGGGGTCGATCAGCGGCGCGGCGTTCGTCTACCAGCGCGCCACGGACACGAGTTGGCCGCAGGCGGCGCGCCTGGCCGCGTCGGACGGCGCCGCGGGCGATGGCTTTGGCCTGGCGCTGGCGGCGCACGATGACCGTGTGGTCGTTGCATCGCCGTCGGACACCGTGCGCGGTGTCGCGGGTGCGGGCAGCGCGTATGCCTATCGCAGAATGGCGAGCGGCGCCTGGCAGCAGGGCGCGAAGATCGCCGCGAGTTCGGGAGCGGCGGCAGGCTCGTTTGGCGGCGCGGTGTCGCTCGCGGGCGAACGCGTCATGGTCGGCGCGCCCGATACGGCGAACGGTGCGCAGTTCCGCGGCGCGGTCTATCACTTCAAGCTCGACTATGTCGTGGGGTCGCTCGACGACAACGGGCGTGGCGACATCTTCTGGTTCAACCCTGCGACCGGCGGCCTCTCGGCGTGGTCGATGAATGGCCTCGTGCGTGACGCGGGTGGTTCGGGACTGTGCGGCTCGAGCCTGGGCTCGACGGTTGAGTTCCAGAACATGGGCGACTTCTACGGCGACGGGCGTTCGTGCGCGCTGTACCGCGAGAAGTCGTCGGGCGCGTTCCGCATCCGCCGGCTCAACGGCCTCACGGTGACCGACGACCGCTCGATCTCGGCACCGATCGTGTGGGACTGGCGCTTCGTGGCGCTGACCGATGTGTCGGGCGACGGCAAGGCCGATGTCATCCTGCGTAATGCGCTGACCAACCAGGTCAACGCGTGGATCATGGACGGGCACACGAAGACGAGCGGCGGCACCATTGGCGTTGCCGTCGGCCTCGAGTTCCTCGGTACAGGCGATCTCGACGGCGACGGCCGCTCGGATCTTCTCTGGCGCGAGGCTTCGGGCGCGGTGCGCGCGTGGTTCCTGAACGGCGTGTCGCTTGCCAGCGACGCCGCCATCTCGGGCGTGGGCGCGGTGCTTCCCGACTGGCGCGTCGTTTCGACCGGCGATTTCGACGGCGATGGCGACAAGGACATCCTCTGGCGCAATATCACGACGGGCGCGCTGTCGGGGTGGCGCATGCAGTCGTCGGTCCGACAGCAGGGCATCGTGATGAGCTCCTTCATCCCGCTGGCGTGGCGCGTCGAGGCGGCAACCGATCTCGACGCCGATGGCACCGACGACCTCGTCTGGCGCAACATGCAAACTGGCGATGTGAACGCATGGCGCATCCTCGACTTCACGAAGGTCGAGGGCGGGTTCGTGCGCAATGTGGCGTTCAGCTGGTCGTGCCTCAATGACGACGACTACAACGACGACCATGGCTGGGACGGCAACGGCGACGACGACAACGGCGACGACAGCAACGGCGACGACTGGAATGACGACCACGGCGGCAGCGATGCCGACGATGACAACAGCGGGTCAGGCGGTGGTGGTGGCGGCGGCAACGAGACCGTGTCGGGCACGGTGTTCAACAACTCGGTGAACGCCGCCTTGGCGGCGAGCAGCCTGCCGATTCTCGAGGCGGAGGTCGAACTCGAGGGCGGCGTCACCTATGTGCAGGTGCTCCAGTGGAACTCCGCGACGAGCCAGTTCAAGCTGGTCGTGGTGCGCACCTCGAACCTCTCGGTCGTGTACTCGACCTCGTGGACGCCCACGGCCGATCAGTTCGATGACTACGCGGACGCCATCTCCGTGCTCGGCCAAGTGACCAGAACCGTGACGAGCGCGGTGAACCAGGCGCTGAGCGCGAACCTCGGGACGAACCCGCATTCGGTCGAGCTCCAGGATGAGGATGTCGGGCCTGTCTGGAAGGTCGAGATCGTGCGCGCCGACGGAACCCTGGCCGAGGTCTCGATTCTGGCGAATTGATCGCGAATAGCACGGCGAACTCGGGCGCGCGCGGTGTTCCGCGCGCGCCCGTTTCTTTGGCGAGATAACCAGAGCCAACCGCACAGAGCGATGCGCACCGCTGCAATTCCTGCGCATCGCATAAAGCAACCACCCCACGGTGTCGATCCGACCCGCGGCGCATGTCCCGCGCCACGAGGCACGACACCATGGTTCGGATTCCGCTCATTGCCACTGCCGCCGCCACGCTCGTCGCGACGAGCGCGACCGCGGACTTCACTGGGCTCGCATCGATCAGCTATGTGGTCGAGACCGACGACAACACCTTCCATGTGGTCGAGGTGTACGCGGTGTTCGACGACCCGACGGACCGGCTGCTCAATGTGTTCAATGTGAACGCGTCGATGAGCACGGGCCCCGTGTCGGAGTGGAAGGCGACCTTCCACCAGGCCTCGCTTGATGGCGCGATTCCCCCGAGCTTCGTGCCGCTGCCGTTCCTTCCCCCAGGACCCGAGTGGCTCTACGACACCTATGTGACGATCGGCGCAGAGCAGGGCGATCTGACGAACGGCACGATGCTCGACCCTGACTTCGTCGACTCGAACTTCACGGGCGCGAGCGAGATCTCGGGGACGGCGGGTTGGTACAACATGCCGCCGACGAACGGCTTTGGACTTGCGGGGTCCGACCTGCGCGTGAAGCTCGGGCAGTTCACGGTGACCGCGGAACAGTACACCCCTGGGCTGATGCTCGGCTTCTCGATGACGGTCGGGTACTCGAACGACGGGCTGGTGGACTTCGGCGCGGCGACGCGCCAGTTTCCGTATCCATCGGGCACGATGACGCCGTACTTCCCCGACCGCCTCGACGGCGACGGCGTGAGCGACATCGTGTTCGTCAACGAGCAGTCTCGCAAGGTCGCGGCATGGCTGATGGAAGGCATGACGCGCAAGCAGGGAACGGTGCTCCCGAACGATGTGCCCACGGGCTACCTCTGCGAGGGAATCGGCGATCTCGACGCGAACGGCTCCACCGACATCGTGTGGCGCGACGCGGCGAACAGCCGGCTGGTCGCGTGGCTGACCTCGGGCCTCGAGGTGGTGCAGACCGCCGCGATCGCGGGGACCGTGGGTTCCAACATGCGCGTGGTCGGCATCGGCGACATCTCGGGCGACGGGCGCGGCGACATCGTGCTGCGCGACTCGGTGAACGGCGATGTCAAGGCGCTGCTCATGGAGGGCGTGCTCACGATCGCGGAAGGCTCGGTTGGAAACTCGAGCGGCCTGACCGCCGAGGGGCTCGGCGATCTCGACGGCGACGGACGCAGCGACATCGTGTGGCGCAGCGCGGGCGGCACGATGCGCGGCTGGATCCTGAACGGGTTCGACATCGCGCAGGATGCGGTGATCGCGAACACGCCTGGCCCCGTGTCGCCTGCGTGGCAGGTCGGCGGCATCGCCGACCTCGATGCGGACGGGCGCGACGACATCGTGTGGCGGCAGGTCTTCACCGGCATGGTCGCGGCATGGCGCATGGACGGCCTGACTCGCACCGAAGGCAGCGTGGTGCACCCTGGCATCGGCGCGGCGTGGCGCATCGATGCGCTGCGCGACCTCGACGGCGACGGCAAGTACGACATCGTGTGGCGCAACTCGGCCACGGGCGATGTGAACGCGTGGCGCATGGACGGGCTGCAGCGCATGTCGGGTGGCTTCGTGCGCAACGCGCAGACCGCCTGGATCGTCGCGGTGCCGTGACGGCGGCAGGCGCGTGCGACGCTGATATCCTGCGGCCATGCGGCCGCTCGACGCATTCCTCGTGCCTTGGAGGCACCGTCGGTTGATCGCGCGCCTGGCACGGCGCGAGATCGCCGCGCGATACCGCGGATCGATGCTCGGCCCGCTCTGGGCGCTGGCGGCGCCGCTCGCGACGCTCGCGATCTACAGCTTCGCGTTCGGCACGGTGATGCGCTCGCGCATTCCGTCGGGCGAGGGCGCAGGCGACGGCGCGCCGTTCGCGCTCGTCCTCTTCGTGGGGCTCGTGCTGTTCCAGGTGTTCGCGGAGACGGTGAGCGCGGCGCCGTCGCTTGTGCGGAACAACGCGACCTATGTGAAGCAGATCGTGTTCCCGCTCGAGATCCTGCCTGTCGTCTCGCTGGTGGCGGCGCTCTTCAACGCGGCGGTGGGCACGGTGGTGCTGCTGGCGTTCTCGATGGTGTTCGTGGGGCTGCCCCCGCTTGGCGCGCTGTGGCTGCCGCTCGTCTTCGTGCCCGCGGCGATGTTCGCGCTCGGGGCGGCGTGGTTTCTCGCGGGCGCGGGCGTGTTCGTGCGGGATCTCGCGCAGACGGTGGGCATCGTGTGCACGGCGCTGCTCTTCACGAGCACGACCTTCTTCGCGCTCGACGCCGTGCCCGACCGCATGAAGCCGCTCGTGGCGCTGAATCCGACCACGACGCTCGTCGACGCGGCGCGCAGCGCGCTGTTCGCGGGCACGGCGCCCGCGTGGGGGCCCCTGCTCCTCTGCGTGGCGGCGGCGCTCGTCGCGATGCTCGCGGGGTACCTCTTCTTCAGCCGCGTACGGCCGGGGTTCGCCGATGTCGCCTGAGCAGCCTGTCATCTCGCTGCGCGGCGTCGGCAAGACCTTCCGCACCTTCGCGCGGCCGAGCGACCGCGTGCGTCGCTGGCTGAGCGGCGGACGCGCGGGGCACTGCCGTCAGCACGCGGTGCTTGCGGGCATCGACCTCGATGTGATGCGCGGCGAGACGCTCGGCATCGTGGGGCGCAACGGCAGCGGCAAGTCGACGCTGCTGCGCATCCTGAGCGGCATCATGCAGCCGAGCGAGGGAACGGTCGCGGTGCGTGGGCGCGTGGCGCCGCTGCTCGCGCTCGGCGCGGGTTTCCACCCCGAGTTCACGGGGCGTGAGAATGTGGAGCTGAACGCGACGCTGCTCGGGCTCGACGAGCGCGAGATGCGGCGGCGCATGCCTGCGATCGTCGATTTCGCCGAGATCGGCGACGCGATCGACGACCCCGTGTCGACCTATTCGAGCGGCATGTTCGCACGCCTCGCCTTCGCGGTGGCGGTGTCGGGCGACCCCGAGATCCTCGTCGTCGACGAGATCCTCGCGGTGGGCGACGCGGCGTTCGCACGCAAGTGCCACGCGCGCATCGAGGAGATCCAGCGCTCGGGAAGCACGGTGCTGTTCGTGTCGCACCAGCAGAACACGGTGATCGAACTGTGCAACCGCGCGGTGCTGCTCGAGGGCGGGCGCATCGATTGCGAGGGCGCGCCGCGCGAGGTGATGCGGCGGTACCACGCGCTGCTGTTCGCGGGTACAGGCGCCGCGGAACCAGCGGAAGTCGAGGGGCGCGTGTCGCCCGTCGAGGCGGGCGAGGAGGTCGGCGACGCGCCTGACCCTCAGGAATACCCCGCGGACGGAGCCACGATCCTGTCGGTGCGCTTCGCGGACGCGCAAGGCCGAACGGTGCGCGCGATGCGCCTTGGCGGCGAGTATGTCGCGGAGTTGCGCGTGCGCTTCGACCGTGCGGCCGAAGGCGTGACGATCGGATTCCACTTCCGAAACGAGACGGGCGTGACGCTGGCGGGCCTCTTCCATCCGCCGCAGGGCGACGCGCTGTCGGTCGATGCGCTCGACGAGGCGACCGTGCGCATCCCCTTCCGCATGACGCTGCTTGCGGGCGAGTACTTCGCGACTTTCGGCGTGCGCAGCCGCCTCGAGGAACGGCACATGCACCGCCTGGTCGATTTCCAGCGGATTTCGGTGCATGCGGACGGGCCGCGGGTCCATCAGGGCTATTCGGCGATCGACGCGGGCCCGCCCGTGGTCGACCTGCGCCGCCATGCGGCGCGCGGGTAGACTCGCGGCATGGAAGTCAGTGACGATGCCCTTGGCGTGCGCGCGCTCGGCCACCGCTCGTTCGTGGGCGGCGACGGCGACTACTGGCAGCGCATCGGGCTGCTGCAGTTCGAGTTCATGAAGTCGCGGGGGCTGCGGCCCGAGCATGTGCTGCTCGACTTTGCGTGCGGGTCGCTGCGTGGCGGCGTGCACTTCGTGCCGTATCTCGAGCCTGGCAACTACCTCGGCTTCGACAAGTCGGTCGACCTCGTCGTGATGGGCGTGGTCAACGAGCTTGGACACGAGGCCTTCGTCGCACGGCGGCCGCAGTTCGTGCTGAACGGGCGCTTCGATCTCTCGGAGTTCACGCTGCAGCCCGACTTCGTGATCGCGCAGTCGATCTTCACGCACCTGAACGCGGCGGACATCACGCGCGCGCTGGCGGCGATGCGGGCGATCGCGAAGCCCACGACGCAGGTCTTCGCAACCTATTTCCATGCAGACGCGCCCGTCGGCAATCCGTCGCAGTCGCACTCGCGCGTGAACTTCCACTACACCGCGGCCGAGATGGAGTCGTTCGGCCGTGCGAGCGGCTGGCGCTTCGACGATGTCGGCGCGTGGAACCACCCGCGCGGACAGCTCATGGCGAGGTACCACCTCGGATGAGCGCCGCGGGTCCGAGCATGCTGATCATCGCGGGCATGCACCGCAGCGGCACCTCGGCGCTTGCGCGCGTCCTCTCGCTGTGCGGGGGAGCGCTGCCGCGCACGCTCTTCGAGGCCGTCGAGGGCGACAACGACCTCGGCTACTGGGAGTCGGCGCCGCTCATCGCGCATCACGAGCATCTCCTTCGGCAGCTCGGCACCGACATGCTCGACCCCGATCCGATCGACTCGCGATGGTTCGACTCGGGCCAGGCGCACGAGGCTCGGCACCACTTGATGGAGATCGTGCGGCGGGAGTGGCCCGCGGACGGGCTGTGGATCGTGAAGGAGCCGCGCATCTGCCGATTCATGCCGCTGTGGCGCGATGTGGTGGCGGAGCTGGACGCGGACGCGGCGTGGGTGCTGCCGATTCGCGAGCCGTCGCAGGTCGTCGCGAGTCTTGTGCGTCGAGGCGGCATCGACGAAGCACGCGCCGAGCGCGCGTGGCTGTCGCATGTCGTGGCGGCGGAGCGGTGCACGCGGGGCTTGCGGCGCGCGGTGGTCAGCTACGACGCGTTGCTCGAGAACTGGCGGGCCGTCGTCGCGCACATCGCCACCGTGGCGCCACAGGGGCTTGAGGCAACGCGCGCGGAAGCCGATGTCGATGCGTTCCTGCAGGCTGGCCTGCGGCGGCAACGCGATGCACGGCTGCCTGAAGATCCGATGGTGCGCGCCGTGCGTGACACGATGTTCGATGCGGCGCGGACGGGTGGCCCGCCGACGAGCGGACCGCTCGACAAGGCGTGGCACAGGCTGCTGATGCGCTGCGGTTGATCAGCGGACGGCGCGAACTCGCACGGAACCTGCGGCATCGGGCTCGAGCATCAGCTCGAGGTCGGCATGCGGGTCATCCGTTGCTGCGAGGGCGCATCCCGCCTCGGCAAGCGCGGCACGCGCGTGGGCCACGGCCTCGTCGGAGCCGTGCACGCGCGCGCTGCGCTTTCCGCGCGAGAGTTCGATGATGCGCAGCACATCTGCGTCGCCAAGCGCGGTTCCCGCGTCCCGCGCGCGCGCGAAGGCCGCGAGCATGGGAAACTCGACGACTGCGGGAGCGGGCTCGGGCGGGACCCCGCGCAGCCTCTGCCATGCGCGCCGCGCAGGCGCTTCGAGCGGCGTACCGACCACACACGCGCGCAGCAATCGCTTGGCGAGCGACAGCGCGCGACGCGGCATGCGCCATGCGAGCGAAAGCGCACGACGGACGAGCGACACGGCTCGGCGCGCAGCGGCGCGCGCGATGGCCACTGGTCTCCGCACGAGTGCGAACGGCATGCCGTTCGTCACGAGGAGATATGCGTAGCCCCGGCAGATTCCGCGCGGAATGTCGGGAAACGTCGCGGTCAGCACGACATACTCCGACAGGCAGAGCTTCTGCCGCTTCGTGCTGACGCCGCCCTCGGCCATGTGCGACATGACCCGCGGGTCGTACACCGCGACCGCCCCCGCGCGCGCGGCGCGCCAAAGCCAGTCGAAGTCGCTCGCGATGCGCGTGTCGGTGCGGAACAGCCCGATGCGCTCGTACAGGCTGCGCCGCGCGAGCACAGTCGGATGCCTGATCGCGGGGAATTCGCGCGGGCGCAGCGCGGCCCAGTCCTGCGCGCCAGGAACGCGCACGCTTTCACCCGTCTCCAGGTGCAGCATGAGGTCGCCGTGCACGAAATCGGCGTGCGAGACCGTCGCCATCTCGACCGCATGCTCGATCTGCCGCGGCTCGAGCCAGTCGTCGGAGTGAACGAACTGCACGAACTCTCCGCGCGCCTGCCGCACGCCTTCGTTGAGCGCTTCGTAGAGCCCGCCGTCGCGCGCGCTGCGCCAGCGGTCGATGCGGTCGAGGTTCGACTTGATCACATCGACGGTGCCGTCGGTCGAGCCGCCGTCGAGCACGATGTACTCGATGTTCGGATAGGTCTGGGCGCGCACCGAGTCGATGGTGCGCGGGAGCGACCCGCGCCTGTTGAGCACGATCGTCACGATCGAGACGAGCGGACGCCCGTGCGCGTCGCGCGGCGGCGGCGCGGCGAGCGGCTCGCAGCGCGCGGGCTGCTGCGGCGCGCGGTATGCACGCAGGAGACGGCGGAGGTCCTTCAGCATGCGCGCGCACCTCGCGCGTCGCCGTCGATGTAGCGGCGCCATGCCGCGGCCTGCGCCGACAGCGAATACTCGCGTTCGGCGATGGCGCGGCCAGCGGCGCCGAACTGGTCGCGCAGCGCAGCGTTACGCACGATCTCGTGCACGGCATCGGCGAGCTGCGCAGGGTTCGCCGCGTCGAATGTCCTTCCGTTCACGCCGTCGCGTGCGATGTCGACGAGCCCGCCACGGCGGAGCGCGACGACTGGTACTCCGCACGCGCTCGCCTCGAGCGCAGTCTGCCCGAAGCTCTCGGCGGCCGATGCGGTGAGGTAGCAGTCGAGTGCTGAGTAGACGGTAGGAAGCACGCGTTCGTCGTCGATGAATCCGAGCGCGCGCGCGCCACGGAACATCGCCGAGCGGAATCCGAAGGCGACGAAACGCACGCCCTTCGGCGCGAGCAGGTCGATGACGGCCTGGATCACTGCGGCGCCCTTCTCGGGTGCCGCGGGATCGACCGCGCCGAAACCGACCGTCGGCGCGTCGTCGAGCTTGAGGAGCGATCGGCAGAGCGTGCGGTCGATCGGGGCGAAGCGCCGCTCATCGAGTCCGAGACGCACGGTGTCGACGCGCGCGCGGCCCGAGAATGCGGCGACGGCGGTGTCGTGGGTCCACGAGCTGTTCGCGACAAGCGGCACGCCCCGTTCGGCGAACACGCGTCTGCGCAGCAGCCATTCGGATGAAATGAGCGCTGGCGCAAGCCGCGGATAGCTGTCGGGGCTCGGGCACGACGCGTCGCAGCCGTCGAGGTACTTCGTGCACGAGTACGCCGCGGCACAGCGGCCCGTGAGCAGGTGCATGTCGTGGAGATACGCGGCCACGCGTACGCCGCGGTCGGCGAGCCGCTCGAAGGTCGAGACCGACCACCCGACCGCATGGATATTGCCCGCGATGACGAGGTCGGGGCGCTGCTCGGCGACGGCGTCGATCACAGGCTCGCTGGCGAGTCGCGGCGATGCGGCGTCGTAGGTCGCCTCGCGAGGAAACGCCTGAACGCCGAGGAATCGCCCACGCAGCGTGCGACCGCGCGGCGCGAGCGTGGCGGGGTCGAAGGGCGGCGGCTCGACGACGCGGCCATTGTCGTAGGCGCCGCCGCACACGACCGACACATCGTGCCCCTCGAGCATGAGGCTCTGCACCTGCCGACGAAGCGCGCCTCCTGCGCCGAAGCTGAAGCCGATGTCGTTCAGCATCACGATGCGGCGCGGCTGTGGAGCGACTCCGCCACCGTTCACAGCGCGCGCTCCTCGTCCCGCGCGATGCGCAGCACCGCGAGCGTCCGCCGCGTGAGCCTTCGCAGAAGTTCCCGCACAGAACGCAGGCTTCCGTGCAGGGCCTCGAGCTCGCGTCGCGCGAGATCCGCGTCATGCACGGCCTGCGCTGCGCGCGCCTCGGCGCTGCGAACGCGCTCGGCCGCTGCGGCGACCGCCGCATCGCCGCGGATCTTCGCCTCGCGCGCGCGGATCTCGGCATCGGCGGCCCGCGCCTCGAGCTCTGCCATCCGCGCCATCAGCGCCTCGCCTTGTGCGCGCAGTTCGCGGCGCATCGCGTCGGTCTCGTCGATCATGCCGCGCGCACCTTTCCCGCAGCAAGGCTTCGGTAGATCGCGAGATACGCCTCGGCTTGCCGCGCGGGCGCGTAGCGGTTCTCGGCGAAGGCGCGAATCGAGGCTCGAACACTTGCAGAAGGGAGACCGCCGCGGACGACGGCCGCGATGTGCGCGGCGAGCGCGGCACTGTCGGCCGCAGGCGCGAGCGCGCACCCCGGGGCGTCGGCCAGCATGTCGGGCACACCGCCGATATCGAAGCCCACGCAGGGCGTTCCCGACGCAAGTGCCTCGAGCACGCCGTTCGGAAGGTTGTCCTCGAGGCTCGGCATCACATAGAGGTCGCTTGCCGCGACGATGTCGGCGAGTTCTTCGCGCGAGGCGACATGCCCGAGCGGCACCGCACCCTCGGGCAACGCGACGCCGTAGCCATGTCCGAGCACCGCGAGCTTGATGCGAGAAGCCGCGATGCCGAGTTCGTGAGCGCGCGTGCGGAGCATTGCCAGCGCCGCCGAGAGCTCGGCGAAACCCTTGCGCCGCTCGAACGCCGCCTCCGCGCTGAAGAGCAGCACGAAGTCGTCCTGCGACATGCCGAGTCGCACGCGACCCGCCTCGCGGCGCTCGGGCAAGAACACGGAAATATCGACGCCGTACGGCACGACCTCGACGCGCGAGCCGCGGAACACCGCGCTTTCTTCGGCGTTCCGCGCGAGCCAGTGGCTTGGCGCGACGACGGTCATCGCACCGTCCGCGCACGCCGTCGCCTTCTGCGCGAAGCGGAGCTCGACGAGGCCGTGCGGATCCCGCGCAAGCTGCGGGCAATCTCGGCAGGCATCGCGCCACTTGCCGCAGCCCGCGGCATAGTGGCAGCCGCCCGTGTAGGCCCACTCGTCGTGCAGCGTCCAGACCACGGGCTTGCCGAGCGTGCGCAGCGTGGCGAGCGCGCGCGCATCGAGAAGACGCGGCACCCAGTGCAGGTTGATCACATCGGCGGCCTGCACCGCTTCGTGCCTCGCCACATCGCACGAAGCGAAGCCGAGCGAGAACGCCGTGTTGCCGAGGTCGGTGCGGTTCGAGGCGCACCAGTGCTGCGCGCACAGCGACTCGAGGCGCGCATCGACAAGGTCGCGCGGCGCGAGATGCACGCGCGCGTCACCCGACTGCCGCTCCATGACGAGCATGTGGCTGTCGACGCCCGCCGCGACGAGCCCCTGATGCAGCCCATGCGCGGCCCGTGCGGCGCCGCCCGCGGACTCGTAGGTGCTGAGGTGCACGACGCGCATGCGGATCTTCTACCACAACCGTGGGGAAGGCTCGCGCATCTCGCGCGGCCACAGCTCGGAGATGTGGAAGCCCGTGCGGCTCGGGTGCTCGGGCGGGCGGTGCGGAGCCAGCGCGTGCAGGCGCGTGCGGCCTCGGACGGCGAGCCCCATCGCGACGCGCGGCGGCGAGAAACGCGCATGTGCAGGGATTCCGTAGCGCCTGCGCACGAGCTGCATGTCGGCCGCGCCGACCGTCGCCTGGATGCGTGCGCTCTTCGACGCGTCGTGCCAGCGGAACGCGCCGAGGAAGGTGCGCAGATGCGCGCAGCGACCCTCGTCGAAGAACCGCACGAACAGGTCGTAGTCCATCGCGAACCGCAGCGACCGGTCGATGCCGCCGACGCGGTCGTAGATCGTCCTGCGCCACGCGGCGGTCTCCTGGTGCGTCCAGGGAAAGCGGTTGAGCCAGAAGCGCGAGTGTCCGGGCAGCAGGCGGAAGCCCGTCACTCGGCCATCGGCGTCGATGACGACGCGGTCGCCATGGACCATGTCGAGGCCGGGATCGCGCGTGAACGCCTCGCGCCAGCGCGCGAGCGTCCACGGCATGTGCAGGTCGTCGGAGTTGAGCCACGAGAGGATCGAGCCCCGCGCGTGCGCGAAGCCTTTCTCGAGCGCATGCGCGTGGCCCGCATCAGGCTCGCTGATGCAGACGGCGAGGCGCGGGCGCCAGGCGTCGAGCACCTCGTGCGTCGAGTCCGTCGAGCCGCCGTCGACCACGATCACCTCGAGCGCGGGATCGCCTTGCGCGAAGAGGCTCTCGAGGCACGCGCCGAGCCAACGGCCCTGGTTGTACGACGGCACGACGACGCTGATGAGCTCGTGCGGCGTGCGAGGATCGCGGGCGACGGGAATCGTCACGCCTCGACGCGCTCGCGCGGATTTCCCACGGAAGGCTTGAGTTCGACCTCGGTGCTTGCCGTGGCGGCCGACGGGCGATCGCGCAGCCAGAGCTCGAACCCTGCGATTCCCGCGGGGCGCAGCAGCACGCGGCGCGTCGCGTACGCGAGAAGCGGCAGCACCTTCGTGCGCGAGTGCGCGAGACCGATGCGCAGCGACTCCGCGTCGGAGCGCGAGCGGTGTGAGTTCGAAAGCCCGCCGAGACGGAAGTTCGCGAGCACGCGGTCGAGGTGGGTGAAGCGGCGGCCGCGGCGCCAGCAGCGCTCGATGAAGTCGTAGTCGAGCGAGATGGGGTAGGCGGGGTCGAAGCCGCCGACCTCGGCATAGACGCGGCGTCGTACGAAGGTCGAGCAGTGCATCGTGCGGCACTGCACGCCGAGGCGGCCAACCCAGTTCGGCGCAAGGACTCCGAGCTCGCGGCCATCGGCGGCGTGGAAGCGCGCGTTGCCGTGCACGATGTCGGCGGCGGGGTCGGCGTGGAACGCCTCGAGCGTCGCGCGCATGGCACCCTCCTCGAGCCAGTCGTCACCGTTGACGAGCGCGACGACATCGGCCGACAGGCCGTCGATCGCCTCGTTCCACGCGTGCGCGATGCCTGGCCCGCGCGACTGGCGCAGCAGGCGAAGGTCGGCGCGGCAGCCCTGCTCGCGCAGCGAGGCGAACTCGGCCTCGACGACCTCGGGCGTGCCGTCGTTCGAGCCGCCGTCGATCACGACATACTCGGCGGGCTGCACGCACTGCGACATGACTGAACGAATCGCAGCGAGGACTGTTCCCCGCGCGTTGAGCGTTGCGGTCACGACACCGTAGGCAGGTCCCATCGAGGCCTCGAGGGGCGCAAGTATACTGAACACGCTGCTCCGATCCGCGCGACTTCCGCGGAGAAGGAGGCCTTCTCGGACGGTTCCGAGGGAATTTTCCGCATATCGGCGCGCACGCATGTCGACCTTCGTCCTCGTCAACGGCATCGGAGACACGGTGGTCGCGTTCCGCGGCGCGCTCGTGCGCGAGCTGGTGGCGCGTGGGCACCGCGTGGTGGTGTCGACGCCGATGCCCGTCGAGGTTTCCGCCGAGAAGGTGGCCGCCGACATCGGCGCGCTGGGCGCCGAATGCGTGTATTCGCCGCTCGACCGCACGGGCATGAACCCGCTCTCGGAACTCGCGGCACGCAGGCACTACGCGGAGCTCTTCCGCCGCACGCGGCCCGACGGCGTGTTCGCGGCGAATCCGAAGCCCGTGTTCCACGCGATTCCTGCGGCGGCCGCATGCGGCGTGCCCTGCCGTGTGGCGATGATCACGGGCCTTGGATACGCGTTCATCGGCCGCACGATGAAGGCGCGCGTGCTCAAGTTCCTCGCGCGGCGGCTCTACGCCCGCGCGATGCGCGATGCGACGACCGTCCTCTTCCAGAACGCGGACGATCTCGCGTACTTCCGCGAGACGAAGCTGCTCACGGCGCCCACCGATGCGCGCATCGTCGGTGGTTCGGGCGTGGATCTCGCGGCGTTCGAGCAACGCCCCGTTCCCTCGGGGCCGTGCGTCTTCCTGATGGTGGCGCGCCTGCTCGGCGACAAGGGCGTGCGCGAGTACGCCGAGGCCGCGCGCATCGTGCGCGCGAGGCGCCCCGAGTGCCGCTTCCGGCTCGTCGGATGGATCGATGCGAATCCCGCGGCGATCTCCCGCGCGGAGCTCGACGCGTGGACGCGCGCGGGCGACATCGAGTTCGCGGGTCGCCTCGACGATGTGCGCGGCGAACTCGCGGCATGCAGCGTGTTCGTGCTGCCCTCGTACCGCGAGGGCGCGCCGAAGAGCACGCTCGAGGCGCTTGCCACGGGCCGCGCGGTGATCACCACCGACGCGCCTGGCTGCCGCGCGACGGTCGAGCATGGCGTGAACGGCCTGCTCGTGCCGCCACGCGATGCGCAGGCGCTTGCCGACGCGTGCCTCGGGCTCGCCGGCTCGCCCGCCGAAGTCGCCCGCATGGGAGCGGCCTCGGCGGGACTCGCTCGTCGAAAGTTCGATGCGCGGGCCGTGAACGACGCGATCTGCGCGGCGCTCGGCGCCTAGGCGGTCTGCTACCCTCGCGGCATGTGCGGATTCGCGGGATTCGTCGACTTCGCTGGCACCACGGCGGCTCCCGACGAGGTGCTCTCGGCGATGGCGCGCGCACTCGCGCACCGCGGGCCCGACGACCAGCGCACGACTTTCGACGCGGCCACGCGCACGGGCCTCGCGTTCCGCAGGCTCTCGATCCTCGACCTCTCGAGCGCGGGCGCGCAGCCGATGCGCAGTGCCGACGGCCGCTACGAGATCGTCTTCAACGGCGAGATCTACAACCACGCCGACCTGCGCGCGCGCTTCGGCGTCGGTGCGTTCCGCGGGCATTCGGACACCGAGGCGATGCTCGCCGCGATCGCCGCGGTCGGCATGCCTGCGGCACTCGCCGAGTTTCGCGGCATGTTCGCCTTCACGCTCCTCGACCATTCGACGCGCACGCTGTGGCTCGCGCGCGACCGTTTCGGCGTGAAGCCGTGCCGCTACGCGCTGAGCGGCGGGCATGCGCTCGCGGACGGCGGATTCACGGTGCCTGCAGGCGCGTCGCTTGTCTTTGCGAGCGAACTGGGCGCGATTCGCGCGCATCCCGAGGTCTCGACCACGATCGACCGCCGCGCGCTGCACGCGTACCTGACGCTCGGCTGCGTGCCCGCGCCGATGTCGATCCATCGCGAGGCGCGCACGCTGGCGCCTGGGCACCTCCTGCGCCTCGACCTGACGACGCGCGAGGCGCGCATCGAGCGCTGGTGGAGCGCCGCGACGCTTGCGGAACGCGGCGCGCGCGAGCCCTTCACGGGCGACGACGCGCAGGCGATCGAGGCCGTCGATCGCGCGATCTCCGAGAGCGTGCGTCTGCGCATGGTGGCCGATGTGCCCGTCGGCGCGTTTCTTTCGGGCGGCGTCGACTCGTCGGTGGTGCTTGCCGCGATGCAAGAGCATGCGACGCAGCCCGTGCTCGCCTTCACCGTCGGCACCGACGACGCGGACTTCGACGAGACGCCGCACGCCGCCCTGGTCGCGCGGCACCTCGGCGCCGAGCATGTCGTGCTGCGCGCGACCGACGCGGACGCGGCGCGATTCGCAGGAAGTTCGCTCGCTTCGGCGTGGGACGAGCCGTTCGCCGACAGCTCGCAGCTGCCGACGCTGCTCGTCGCGCGCGAGGCCGCGTCGCGCGTCAAGGTCGTGCTTTCAGGCGATGGTGGCGACGAGATCTTCGGCGGCTACTACCGCTACGGCCACGCGCCCGCGCTCGCGGCGCGGCTTCGGCGCATTCCGCGCGCGCTGCGCCCCTTGATCGCGGCGCTGCTGCGTTCCGTTCCGCGGAGCGCGGCGAATGCGATCGGGCGTGCGATTCCTGCGCTCCCGTTCGACCGCGCGGGCGACCGTGCGCACAAGCTCTCGCGCGTCGTGCGCCTCGACACGCTGGGCGCGATCCACGCGGCGCTCGCCCGCGTCTCGGATGACGCCACCGGCTTGTCCCAGGCTTCGGCCCGAACACCGACGCGCTTTCCGAGACCGATCCTTCGCTCGACCCCGTCGTGCGCATGATGCTTGCCGACATCGGCCGCTACCTGCCCGACGACATCCTGACGAAGGTCGACCGTGCGACGATGCACTGCGGCCTCGAGGCGCGCGAACCGCTGCTCGACGCGGACCTCGCGGCGCTCGCCTTCACGCTTCCGGCCGCCATGCGCATCCGCGGCGGCGAGCGCAAGTGGATCCTGCGCCGCGTGCTCGAGCGGCGCGTGCCGCGGGCGCTCTTCGAGCGGCCGAAGACGGGCTTCTCGGTGCCCATCCTGCGCTGGCTCCGCGGGCCGCTGCGGCCGTGGGCCGAGGACATGCTCGACCCCTCGAGGCTCTCGCGCGAAGGCCACCTCGACGCCGTCGCCGTCCGCCGCCTCTGGTCCAAGACCCTCGCAGGCCGCCGAGGCGGCGACGCGGCCGAAATCTGGTGCGTCCTGATGTTCGAGGCGTGGCTCGACGGCCAGCGGCCGCGGTGAGCGCCCCGCCGTTCGGGGCATCCGCCCCTCGCGCAAACGGGCCGTTTTTGCCGATAGATCCGCCCGCGGGGCGAGTTCTCCGCACAAGCCCATGACGACCGCCGGCCCCACCCCGATCCTGCTCTCTCCGCCGCACCTCACGGGCGAGGAGCGTGCCTTCGTCGAGGACGCGTTCCGCACCAACTGGATCGCGCCGCTTGGCCCGAATGTCGACGCGTTCGAGCGCGAAATGTCCGACACGCTCTCTTCGCCTGGCTGCACCCTGCACTGCTGCGCGACCTCGTCGGGCACCGCCGCCATCCACCTCGGACTGAGCCTGCTCGGCGTGCAGCCGGGCGACCTCGTCCTCTGCTCGAGCTTCACCTTCGTCGCGAGCGCGAACCCGATCCGTCAGCTTGGCGCCGAGCCCGTGTTCGTCGACAGCGACGAGGCGAGCTGGAACCTCTCCCCCGCCGCGCTGCGCCGCGCGCTCGAGACGCTGGCCGCCGAAGGCCGCGCGCCGCGCGCGCTGGTCGCGGTCGACCTCTACGGGCAGGGCTGCGACTACGCGGCGATCGAGGCGATCTGCGACGAGTTCGACCTGCCGATCCTCGAGGACGCCGCCGAGAGCCTGGGCGCGAGCGTGCATGGACGCCGCTGCGGCTCGTTCGGACGCATCGCGGCGCTCAGCTTCAACGGCAACAAGATCATCACGACCTCGGGCGGCGGCATGCTGGTGTCGCAGGACCCCGCGTTCGCCGACCGCGCGCGCTTCCTGGCCACGCAGGCGCGCGAGCCCGCGCCGCACTACGAGCATCAGGTGGCGGGCTTCAACTACCGCATGTCGAATGTGCTCGCGGGCATCGGCCGCGGACAGCTGCGCACGCTCGCCGACCGCGTGGCGCGCCGCCGCGCCATCGCCGCGCGCTACGAGGCGGCGCTGGCGCACAGGCCGGGCGTGTCGTTCATGCCGTCGCCCGTCTGGAGCCGCTCGACGCGCTGGCTGACCGCCCTCACGCTCGACCCCGCGCGCGCAGGCTGCACGCGCGACGAGCTCATGGCCGCACTCGCCGCCGAGCGCATCGAGTCGCGCCCGACCTGGAAGCCGATGCACATGCAGCCGCTCTTCGCGGGCTGCCGCATGTTCGCCCACGACCCCGCGCGCGCCCCCGTGTGCGAGCGTCTGTTCGCGCACGGCCTGTGCCTGCCGTCGGGCAGCTCGCTCGGCGACGCGGACCAGTCGCGCGTCGTCTCCGCCGCCGAACGCGCGCTTTCGCCGCGCGCCGTCGCGGTGGCCTGAACGGGTAGACTCGCCGCATGCCCGTCCTCGTCACAGGCGCCGCAGGATTCATCGGTTCGCATGTCGCGCATGCGCTGCTCGACCGCGGCGAGGATGTCGTCGGCCTCGACGACCTCAACGACTACTACGACCCCACGCTGAAGGAGGCGCGGCTTGCGCGTCTCGCCCCGAAGCGCGGATTCGCGTTCGCAAGGCTCGATATCGCCGACCGCGCGGGCATGGAAGCGCTCTTCGCGCAGCACCGCTTCGACCGCGTGGTGCACCTCGCGGCGCAGGCGGGCGTGCGCTACTCGATCAAGAACCCGCACGCGTATGTGCACTCGAACATCGTCGGGTTCCAGAACATCCTCGAAGGCTGCCGCCACGCGCAGTCGCGGCACCTCGTGTACGCAAGCTCGAGCTCGGTGTACGGCGGAAACACGAAGCTCCCCTTCTCGGTGAGCGACCCGGTCGACCATCCGCTGTCGCTCTACGCGGCGAGCAAAAAGGCGAACGAGCTCTTCGCGCACACCTACTCGAACCTGTTCGGCCTTCCGACGACGGGCCTGCGCTTCTTCACCGTGTACGGGCCGTGGGGCCGACCCGACATGGCGCTCTTCCTCTTCACGCGCAACATCCTGGCGGGGAAGCCGATCGATGTCTTCAACCACGGGCGGCACCGCCGCGACTTCACCTACATCGACGACATCGTCGAGGGCGTCGTGCGCACGCTCGACCGCCCCGCGGCGCCGAACCCCGCGTTCGACCCCGCGCAGCCCGACCCGGGCAGCTCGAGCGCGCCGTGGCGCGTCTACAACATCGGCAATTCCCGCCCGGTCGAGCTGCTCGACTACATCGCGGCCATCGAGCGCTGCACGGGCCGCAAGGCCACGATGAACCTGCTGCCGCTGCAGCCTGGCGATGTGCCCGACACGATGGCCGATGTCACCGCGCTCGAGCGCGACACGGGCTATCGGCCATCGACCCCCGTCGAGACGGGCGTGGAGCGCTTCGTCGCGTGGTACCGCGCGTACTACGGCGAGTGACGCGCGGCCGCGCTACGCTGCGCGCATGGCGAGCGTCTGCTTCTACTTCGAGCTGCACCAGCCCTGGCGACTCCGGCGGTACTCGGTCTTCTCGGCCGATCCGTTCTACTTCGACAACGAGGCGAACGAACGCATCCTGCGCAAGGTGGCCGACAAGTGCTACCGCCCCGCGACGCAGAAGCTCCTCGACCTCGTGCGCCGCCACGACCGCCGCTTCCGCTGCTCGTTCTCGATCACGGGCACGGCGCTCGACCAGCTCGTGCTGTGGGCGCCCGATGTGGTCGACACGCTGAAGGCGCTCGTCGACACGGGCGCGTGCGAGCTCGTCAACGAGACGAGCCACCACTCGCTGTCGTTCCTCTTCTCGCGCGCGGAGTTCGACGCGCAGGTCGACCTGCACCAGCGCCGCATGCGCGAGGTCTTCGGCGTCACGCCCAAGGTCTTCCGCAACACCGAGCTGATCTACTCGAACGACCTTGCCGCACATATCGCGCGCCGCGGCCAGCACCGCGCGATCATCTGCGAGGGCGTCGACCGCATCCTCGGTTTCCGCTCGCCGAACTATGTCTACGCGCCGCCTGGCGAGGGCGACCTCGCCGAGCGCCCCGTGAAGCTCCTGCTCAAGAACTACCGCCTGTCCGACGACATCGCGTTCCGCTTCTCGAACCGCGGCTGGAAGGAATGGCCGCTCTCCGCCGAGAAGTTCGCAGACTGGGTGAACCAGATCAACGGCGACGGCTTCTGCTGCAACCTGTTCATGGACTACGAGACCTTCGGCGAGCACCAGTGGGCCGACACGGGGATCTTCGAGTTCCTCGACGCGCTGCCGGGCGCGGTGTACGACACGAACCAGGGGCACAACGACTTCCTCACGCCGTCGCAGCTCGTCGACTGCCACGAGCCCGTCGGCGAGTACGACGCGCCGCAGTACATCTCGTGGGCCGACAGCGAGCGCGACCTCTCGGCGTGGCTCGGCAACCCGATCCAGGACAACGCGGCCGCCGAGCTCTATGCGCTCGAGGCGCCCGTGAAGGCGAAGCACGCGGCGGGCGACCCGTACATCCTCGAGGACTGGCGCAAGCTGACCACGAGCGACCACCTCTACTACATGTGCACGAAGTACTGGTCGGACGGCGATGTGCACAAGTACTTCTCGCCGTACGACTCGCCGTACGACGCGTACATCAACTTCATGAATGTGCTCGACCACCTGAAGACGCGCGCGGGCGTGGCGGAACCGCTGCGCGCCAAGGCCTGAGCGCGCGATCGACGGCTCACGCCTGCGGCATCGGATGCCTGCGGTTGTGCCGCACGAGCACCGCGAGCGACACGAGCCCGAGCGGCAGCATCACCGCGATCTCCATCACGCGGTGCACGAGCTCGCCCACGATCGCCTGCGAGAAGTTGAGTTCCTGGTGCGACACCCAGGGCGCGAGCAGCCCGATGACCCATTCGCGGATCCCGAGCCCGTTCGAGACGAACGGCACCAGCGTGGCGATGACGCTCGCGCTGCCGAGGACGACCGCGACCTCGAGGTCGATCGGCGCGCCCACGAGGCGAAACACGGCCCAATAGCGCAGCGTCCACAGCGCACGCTCGATCTGCCGCACGAAGAGCGCCTGCGCGAGCGTGCGGAGTCGCGGATGGAACGCCGCGGCCCCTAGCACGCTCGGCGCAAGCAGCGACCAGTCGCCGTTGATGCCGAGCGCGCGACAGCCCGCGAGGCCGAGCAGGAACATCGCGCTCACCGAGCCGCTCAGTCCGACCGCCTCGACCACCGTGCGCACGCTGTCCGTGGCCTTGATGCCGTGCCGCAGCCGGTGGTACGCGACGCGCCCCACGAGGCCCGGCTTGAGCGGCAGGTAGTTCGCGAGCGTCGACGCAAGGATGAGCGCCTGCATCTCCCAGAACGGCACCGAGCCGAACCGCCGCATCAGGATGTGGAAGAGGACCGCGCTCAGGAAGGCGCCGACGGCGACCGACGCGAGCACCGCGACCACCGCGGGCATGGGCGGATCGCGCAGCGCTTCGAGCGCCTGCGCGAACTCCTCGCGCTCGCGCACCGCGACCCAGATCGCGCCGCCGAAGCAGGCGAGGCCGAATGCGAAGCCCGCCACGCGCAGCGCACGCTTCTGCCATTCGGGAGCTGGCCGCGAGTTCGGTTCCAACGGTCGCAGCGTACAGGAGCGACGCCTCGGTCAGGTTCAGGGAGCGAGGTTGAGGCGGCGGCGACGCTCGGCCTGCGTGTCGTTCATCCACGCGAGCGTGCGGGTCGCATAGTCGGCCACGCGCGGATCGGACGACTTCACCGACGCCTCGAGCACGGGGTCCTCGGGTCGGCGCACGCGCAGCGACAGCCACGCGATGCGGGCCATTGCATTCTCATCGGCGCGCAGCACCGCGTCGATCGGCTCGAGGCCCGCGCACGCGCTCTTGCTGCTGAGTACCGCGGGGCCGTCGGCGCCGCCGAGCGCCTCGAGGCCCGTGCTCGCATCCTCGGCCACCTGGCTGCCGGGGCAGGCGAACACGAGCCATGCCCGCGCCTCGGGGCTCACGCGCCGCGCGGCATCCGCGATCGCGGCGGGCGCGGCCTTGAGCGCCTCGAGCACCTCGGCGGGCATCTTGGGATCGTCGGACTCGGCGCGCAGCACGGCGTAGGCGAGATAGGCGATCGACTCGGGATCGACGGGCTTCGTGCGGTCGGCAAGCTGCGCCAGGCTCGCGTCGACCCACTCCTTCGTCATACGCACGCCTTCGACATGGACGAGCGGCGACTCGAGCTCGAGGCCGAGCGGGCCAGGCTCGAGGCCGCGCTGCGTGGTGCGCCAGTTCACGATCGTGTGCACCGATGCGAACGCCCCCGTGAGCGCATAGTCGCGGAGCTTGGTCGCTGCGTCGGTGAGCGACATGTCGAGCGGAATCGTGACGGACTCGCCCGGGTCGAGCCGCAGCTTCCGGTCGATCTGCACGATCGTGAACGGCGATGCCTCGGGCCTCGTTCCCGCGATGTTGAGCGCGCTCGTGATCGTGGCCGTGTCGCGGATCGGGCCGTCCTTGCTGATCGCAAGCGGCCAGTTGCCGCGGTTGGTCACCACGATGTCGAAGACGATCGGGTCCCAGGTGCGCACCTCGGTGCGGCGCGGCACGACCCTGATGAGCAGGTTTCCGCCGCCGCCCTGAAGGAACTGCATGAAGTTCGCGGGCAACGCCGCCGCCGCCGCCACCTCGGCCGAACCAGGCGAGAGTTCGAGCGTCGTTCCGAGCATGGACTGCAGACGGTCGCGGCTCCAGAGGCCGATCGCGGTGGTCGGCGCCTTGCGCGCGATCTCGAGCAGGTTGCGTGCGGCGTCCTTGCGCTCGCCGAGCGCGTCGTGCGCGAGCGCGAGGCCGAGGCGCGCGCCGAGATCACGCTCGGCGACGGGCGCGAGCAGCCCCTTTGCGCCCGCTGCGTCGCCGCCGCGCAGCGCGATGAGGCCGTCGAAGCGCGCCTTCGCGTCGTCCGAAAGCGGCTCGGCCGCGCTCGACTGCTCGACCCACTCGGTCGCCTGCCGCAGATCGCCGCCGAGCCAGAGCTGGATGAACGCACCCTCGAGGCGCGTGCGCGGAATCTCCTGACGGCCCGCCTCGAATCGGTCGAGGGCCTGCAGCTGCGTCTGGAACGAGACGAGGGCGTTCTCCACGAGGATCTTCGCCTCGGGAAGTCCCTGCGCCGACGCGAGCGCCGCGATGTTCGTCGCGAGCGTGACGGTGGCGGGAAGCCGCGCCTCCTTGCGGCGCTTCATGTCGAGGATCGCGCCGTCCTGCTCGAGCTGCGCATGAAGCACGGCGTCGAGCGCGGTCTGGCGCCTGCGCGCCACCAGATACGCGGCCTCGGCGTCGCCCGCGCCCCAATGCGCAAGGACGAGGTCCGCAAGCAACGCGTCGTACTCGGCGTTCGGCAGGCGCGTCTCGAGCAGCCGCGCCTCGAGCGCGAGGATCTGCGCCGCGGCGGCGTAGGCGCCCTGCTGCATGCAGACCGACGCGAGTTCGAGCGCGGCGGCTGGGCGCGACGGGTTGGCAAGCACCGCGGTCCGCAGTGCGTCGGCGTGCTGGGCGGGTGTGGTTGCGGACACGGCGAAGTAGCCCGCGGCGATCTCGGAGGCCTCGGGGAACACCCGGTCGAGGTCGAGCGCGCGCAGCAGGTCCTCGCGGTAGCCGTCGACATCGCCGATCCGCTGGCGAAGCAGCGCGCGGTCGAGCGCCAGACGCGCCGCGACGCGCGGGCCGATGCGCTCGACGCCCTTCGGATCGAGCAGCGACTGATACGCGGCGAGCCGCGACTCGGCCGTCTGCCGCGACGACACGACGCCGAGCAGGCGGCGCAGGCGGATCACCTCGTCGTCGGGCTCGAGCTCATTGATCCGTGCCAACGCCTCGGCGCCAAACGCCGCAGCCTTCTTGTCGCCCTCGGCCATGGTCGAGGCGAGGTCGAGCGCAAAGCGCCAGAGGAGCGGGTTGCCTGGCTCGAGCGAGACCGAGAGGCGGCTCAGCTCGGCCGCGCATTCGAGCAGTCCGAGGAAGACGAGTTCGCGCTGCAGCAGGTTGCGCGTGCGCTGGGCGAAGGCGCGGGAGAGGCGCTCGCGCACCTTGGCCTCGATGGCGGCGTCCGTGGGCCCCTGCTCGAAGGTCGGTGCGGCCGCAGGCGCGGCTTCCGCAGGCGCGGCGGGCGGGACCGCGGCGGGCGCGTCCTGGCCAGACGCCAAGGCCCCCACCCCCGGAAACGACAGCAGCAGGGCGAGGGAGATCGGGGCAAGCACAAATGCAGGACGCATGGGCAGGTCTCATCGGCTCGGCAAGGGCTGGGGATCCACAGGGCAGACCCGCTCGGATCGGGCTTCCACGGCATTCCGACGCCCCTGCGCAGACGCCAGTTCGTTGACAGTAGGGGCCCGTTGGATTAGCGTCCCCCGTCCGACTTGCCCTTGGCTTCGCCCGGGGGGGTGGGGTCGACCGCCATCCGCGGTCAGACCACCGTCATCGGAGCCAGGACCGCGTCCCAGTCAGGCTTCCGAGATGCCTCGGGCTGACCGTGGAGCCCGGACCCTGGTGTGGCTTGGAGAAACGACCGCCATGACCCTGCGACCCCTGATCGCCGCCTGCATCCTCGCCGCAACCGTCGTTGGGTCCGCGGCGGCCCAGCAGCTCGACCGGGCCGTCATCGCGGCGACCGCGCCGCTCACCGACGCCCAGAAGTCGTCCCTGCAGTCGTTCGCGACGGCGCATGTCCGCGCGATCAAGGAGGCGCAGGCGGGTGCCTCGCTGACCGAGGCGCGCATGGCGCTGGTGTCGCCGATGCGCGACCCCGCAGCGACGGCGAACTTCCGCAAGGGCATGGCGCAGCTGCTGATCGCGGAGCTCGGCCCCGTGACCAAGGATGCCGACCTGCGCCGCGCGATCAACGCGATGCAGGTGCTGCGCTTCACGCGCACGCCCGAGGCGCTCGATGTGCTCGTGGACCGCGCCAACCCGACCGCCGAACGCGACGCGGGCAAGCGCGTCTCGGCCAGCGGCCTGCTGGCCGACGCGTTCGAAGACCTCGATGCGAACAACGCCTACATCGAGGCCGTCGCGCGCAAGCTGCGCGACTCCTCGGTCGCCGAGACCGACTGGGTCGCCATGCAGCAGAAGCTGACGGCGATCGCGAACGCCGCCCGCCGCGCCGACCTGAACGCCGAGAGCGTGCGCAAGGTGCGCCTGATGCAGGCCGAGGCGATCGCCTCGATCGCGAAGTCGATGGTGGGCGCGAAGCAGTCCGACGCGCGCATGCAGGCGGTCGCCCGCGTGCTCGTCGGCATCCGCAACGACCTCCTCTCGCTGAAGGAGGCCGACCGTCTGGCGATCGCCAAGACGCTGGCGCCCGCGCTCGTCGACATCCTGAACACGGCCTCGGCGCACTGGGACGCGGCGCACGCCGACCCCACGATGAGCGCCACCTACAGCAGCAGCATGAACTCGGCCGAGGTGCTCCTGCGCCTGATCGACCGCAACGCGCGCCCTGCGGCGTACTCGGGCTCGAAGCCCGAGAGCGACTCGCGCGTGGTCAGCCCCGCGTGGGACGCGAAGGACAAGGCCAAGTTCGATGCCGAGGCGAAGCGCTGGGCGGGCATCGTGGCCGCGCCGCCGTACAAGTGATCGCGAGATCGCCCGACCCGAAGGAACCCCGACGAAGCCGGCGCCTGCCGGCTTCGTTCTCTTTCGGGCCATGACGGGCGGCGCGGGGCCGCGGCTATCCTCCGCACCGTGCGGATCGCGGCTCCCGTCATCCTTCTCGTGCTGGCGCTCCTCGCGGCGATCGCGCTCGACCGTCCGCTGCCGCCCGCCGATCTCGTCGTGGTCGAGCGCAGCGACTGCTACACGCTCGACCCGCAGCGCATGAGCTACCAGCACGAGCTGCGCCGCGCGCGCGTGATCTACGAGACGCTCGTCAACCTGCGCGCCTCCGACTGCGAGGTCGTGCCTGGCGTCGCCGAGCGCTGGGAGCGCTCGCCCGACGGCCTGACCTGGACCTTCCACCTGCGCGCCGACGCGAAGTGGTCGAACGGCGACCCCGTGACGAGCGCCGACTTCCTCTACGCGTGGCGTCGCGCGATCCTGCCCGACACCGCGGCCGACTACTCGGGGCTCTTCCTCGATATCCGCGGCGCGCGCGCGTTCTTCGAGTTCCGCACGCGCCAGCTGAAGGAGTACGACGCAGGCGGCGCGGGAACGCCCGAGCGCGCGCAGGCCGCGTGGGACGACGCGATGCGCGCCTTCGACGAGATGGTCGCGATCGACGCGCCCGACGCGCGCACGCTCGTCGTCGCGCTCGAGCGGCCGCTCCCCTACTTCCTCGACTACTGCGCGTTTCCGCCGTTCGCGCCCGTCCATGAGCGCACGGTCGACGCGTTCACCTCGCTCGACGCGGCGAGCGCGCGGCTCGTCCAGCGCCACGGCTGGACGAAGCCGGGCCACCTCGTCACGAACGGCGCGTATGTGCCCACCACCTGGCGCTACAAGCGCGACATGCGGCTCGAGGCGAACCCGCACTACTGGAACAGGGCCGCGGTCGTCGCGAAGTCGATCGACTTCCGCACGATCGAGAACCCGAACACGGGCGTGCTGAGCTTCGAGTCGGGCGCCGCGGACTGGCTCACCGATGTCGGCCCCGAGTACAAGACCGAGATGCTCGGCGAACGCCGCGCGTATCTCGAGCGCTACCGCAGCGAGTTCGAGGCCGCGATGTCGTCGGGGCTGCTGCACGACGAGGCCGTTGCCGCGCTGCCGCCGCCCGTCGCAGGCGAACGGCGCAACATCCGCGGCTTCGACGCCTTCGGCACCGACTTCTTCAGCTTCAACTGCAGGCCCGCGCTGCCAGGCGGGAAGACGAACCCGTTCCACGACGCCGCGGTGCGGCGCGCGTTCGCGCTGTCGGTCGACAAGGCGGAGCTCATCAAGCGCGTCACGCGCCTGAACGAGCGCGTCACGGGCACGCTCGTCCCCGTCGGCTCGATCGCGGGCTACCCCGAGGTCGAGGGCCTGGGCTTCGACCCCGAGCGCGCGCGCGCCGAGCTCAAGTCGGCGGGCTGGGAAGACCGCGACGGCGACGGCATCGTCGAGAACGCGCGCGGCGAGCGCTTCCCCACCGTCGACATCCTGTACTCGACCGCGAGCCCGCGGTACCAGAACCTCGCGCTCGCCATGCGCGACATGTGGAAGCGCGAGCTGCGCGTCGCGGCCGAATGCCGCGGCAAGGACTCGAAGCTCTACAAGGAGGACCTCAAGAAGGGGAACTTCATGATCGCGCGCGGCGGCTGGTACGGCGACTACGGCGACCCGACCACCTGGCTCGACCTGCAGCGCACGGGCAACGGCAACAACGACCGCGGCTACTCGAACCCCGAGTATGACCGCATGATCGAGGCGGCGACCTCGATCGTCGACCCCGCCGAGCGCCTGCGCGCGCTCGCCGAGTGCGAGCGCTGGCTGTTCACGGTCGAGGTGCCCCTGCTGCCGCTCTGCAACTATGTGACCGTGTACGGCTACGACCCCGCGCGCACGCAGGGCATGAGCGAGCATCCGCGTCTCGAGCAGGATCTTTCGCTGCTCGGCACGCCCGCGCAGCGCGCCGCCGCGAAGTCCGCCGAAGATGCGGCCGCCAAGCCGTCGGAGGTCGTGCCGTGAGCGGCGCGCAACCGTCGTCGCTCACAGGCCTCGTGGTGCGGCGCCTGCTGCAGCTGCCATTCATCGTGCTTGCGGTGTACACGCTGACCTTCATCCTGGCGTGGAGCGTGCCGGGCAACCCGCTCGAGAACCCCGAGGGCCGCCGCCCGCCGCCCGAGATCGTCGAGGCGATGCAGAAGCAGTACAAGCTCGACGACCCCGTCGCGTTCTACTTCGACTACCTCGGCAAGGCCTCGGGCGTGTCGTGGCTCGTCGGCGCGCACGACACGCCGTTCGACCTCGGTCCGAGCCTGAAGCAGCCCGACTGGAGCGTGAACGAGATCCTGAGCACGGGCCTGCCCGTGTCGATGACGCTCGGGCTTTCCGCGATCCTCATCGCGCTCGCGATCGGCATCGCGGCGGGCACGATCGGCGGCCTGCGGCCGGGCTCGCCCGTCGACGCGCTCACGCAGGTCCTTGCGATCGCGGGCATCAGCCTGCCGAGCTTCGTGATCGGCAGCGCGCTCCTCATGCTGCTCGCCGTCAAGCTCGGCCTCTTCCCCGTGGGCGGCTGGGGCGGGATCTCGTATGTCGTGCTGCCCGCGTTCACGCTGTCGCTGCCGTTCGCGGCGTACATCTCGCGGCTCGTGCGCTTCGGCATGATCGAGGAGATGGGCGCCGACCACATCCGCACCGCGCGCGCCAAGGGGCTGCCGCGCTGGAAGGTCGCGCTCAAGCATGCGCTCAAGAACGCGTTCCTGCCCGTGCTTTCGTACCTCGGGCCCGCGACCGCGGTCGCGCTCACGGGCTCGTTCGTCGTCGAGAAGGTGTTCGCGGTGCCCGGCGTCGGGCAGCACTTCGTCGACGGCGTGCTGGGCAAGGACATCACGCTCGTGATGGGCGTGGTGCTCGTCTACGCGACGCTGATGGTGGTGTTCAACCTCGCGGTCGATGTGCTCTACCGCTTCGTCGACCCGCGCATCGCATAGGCGCTCACGGCGCGACGATCTGCTCGCGCACGCGTGCGAGGAGCAGCTGCTCGAGCCGCTCGTCGCGCGCGATCGGGGTCCAGGTGGAGCGGTCGCGCGGGGCGCGGCCATCGTCGGGAACGGTCACATCGCGCGCGACGCCGCCCACCGAGCGTGTCCAGCTGTTGCGCTGCAGGCCGGGCTCGAACTGGCGTTCGACCGACACCGCGACGCGAAGCTCGAGCTCGCCGTCGAAGCGGTCGATCGCCGCGCCCGACCCGCGGCCCGAGCCGGGCAGCACGGGGCCTGCGAGCGGCGCATCGGCGTTGCTGACGGCGGGCGCGAAGCCCACGGGGACGAACTCGAAGCGCACGCGGCGCCGCTCGAAGGCGAGCGTGCCCTCGACGATCTCGCCTGCCGTGTGGTCGCCCCAGGTCCACGGCTCGGCGATCGAGCCTCCCGCCTTCGGCTCGGTCTCGATGGTGCCCGCGCCTCGGTCGACGAGCGCAGGCACGAACCCCGCCTCGCGCGCCGCGGCGCACGCGGCCTCGACCGCGGGCGCGTACGCCCCCCGTGCCACGACGATGTACGGCGCCACCTGCACGGGGCGCTGCGAGGCGCACCCTGCGCCCGCGGCAATGGCGGCGATCGCGCCTAGGAAGGCAGGAATCAGAGCCTTTCGACGGTCCATGGCGCGAGTGTAGCGCAAGCGTCCGATACCACCGTTTCGACGCAGCCCCGCCCGGCCGCCACGACTCCGCAGCCGCGAAAGAAGCAAGGTTCTTCCTCTGATCAGACCAATCCTTGACCGCGCGCGGGCCGATCCTACCTTGCGGAAAGTCAGAGAATTTCGAACCGTCGCTCGGTCGCGGCCCTCGGCCGTACGAACATCGACCTCGCGGCGGTCGTCGAAGGCCGCGACGAGAGTTCCCACATGAAGAAGATCGATCACGCCCGCTCGTTCTCGTCGCCGTCGCCGAAGCCGCGGCACGGCAGGACCACCCGCGCCGCGCTCGCGCTGGTGGGGTTCGTTGCGGTCGGCGTGACCGTGGCCAGCGTCGCTGCGCGCGGCGGCAGCGGAAGCCAGGTGCAGGTCCCCTCGACCGCGGCCGACTTCTTCATGCCAGGCACGCAGCCGAACCCCGATGCGGAGGCCTTCACGCCCATCGTCGGCAGCATCAACTGCACCTACTGCCACGGCGAGACCTGCATCCGCTGCCACGCGCCTGGCGCATGGCTTGGCGGCCGATCGTCGACGGGTACCACCGCCGAATTCATCGTCGAGGACTTCGACGGCATCAACTGCCACTTCTGCCATCGCGCCGTCAACCCGACGCTCGGCGCGGGAAGCGCGGTCGGCTATCCAGGCGACCCCGCGCAGCCCGATGTCCCGATCATCTCGGCGCTCGCCGCGCAGGGGCTGATTCCGCAGGGCCACGGCAATGCGCGCTTCGTGATCGACCCCGCCGATGTGCGCCGCGGCCCGTTCAGCGATGTCCCCGAGAACCTGCACGGCCAGGACACGCGGCTGATCACCTCGCCCTACCACCGCTCGAGCGAGTTCTGCGGCACCTGCCACGATGTGAGCAACCCGCTCTACTCGAAGAACGCGAAGGGCGAGTATGTGCTCAACCCGCTTGGCGCCGCGCACCCGACGCAAGAGCCGCACGACATGTTCCCCGAGCAGCGCACCTACAGCGAGTGGCTGCACAGCTCGTATCCGAACGGTGTCCTGTACGCCGACCACCGCTACGGCGGCAACGATGCCGACGGCGTCGTGTCGAGCTGCCAGGACTGCCACATGCCGAAGGTGATCGCGGGTGGCTGCCGCTTCTATGAGTTCGGCGAGCCGTGGTTCGAGCGCCCCGACATGCCGCAGCACGGCTTCGCGGGGTCGAACACCTGGGTCATCCAGGCCGTGCGCAACCAGCTCGGTGCCGACGAAGCCGATGCGATCGGCCTCACGCAGGACCGCGTCGACGAGGCGTCGGCCCGCACCGTGCAGATGCTGCAGAACGCGACCGACATGACCGTCGAGCAGGTCGGCGGCCAGGTCAAGGTGCGCGTGACCAACGAGTCGGGCCACAAGGTTCCGTCGGGCTACCCCGAGGGCCGCCGCATGTGGCTCAATGTGAAGTTCCTGAACGCGAAGGGCCAGGTCGTGGCCGAGCGCGGCTCGTACAACAGCAAGACCGCGGCGCTCTCGTCGGCCGACACCAAGGTGTACGAGGCGAAGCACGGCATCACGAACGCGATCTCGAAGCTCACGGGCCTGCCCGCGGGCATCAACTTCCACCTCGCGCTTGCGAACAAGAAGTTCCTCGACAACCGCATCCCGCCGCGCGGCTTCACCAACGCGGCGTACCAGGCGATCGGCGCGGCGCCCGTGGGCTACTCCTACGCCGACGGCCAGCACTGGGACGACACGCTCTACGCGGTTCCCGCGGGCGCGACCCAGGTGTCGGTGACGCTCTACTACCAAACGACCTCGAAGGAGTACATCGAGTTCCTCCGCAACGCGAATGTGACCGACTCGAACGGCCAGACCGCGTACGACCTGTGGGCGTCGACCGGCAAGAGCGCGCCCGTGGCGATGGATAGCGTGGTGCTGAACATCTCGACCGCCACCCCGGGCGACCTGAACGGCGACGGCTCGGTGAATGGGCAGGACCTCGCGATCCTGCTCTCGGCGTGGGGCGGCACGGGCCCCGCAGACATCAACGGCGACGGCTCGGTGAACGGCCAGGATCTCGCGATCCTGCTCTCGAACTGGGGTTGAGCCGAACGACACGCGATTCTCCGCGGGCCCGGCACACGCCGGGCCCGCGTTGCTTTCGCCGTACGATGCGCGCGCGTGCAGACCCAGACCGACATCAAGGCGATCCTCGCGGCGCACGGGCTCTCGCCGAAGCACCGCTTCGGACAGAACTTCCTCGTCGACCACAACCTGCTGCGGCGGCTCGTCGACGCGAGCGGCATCGGCGCGGGCTCGCTCGTCCTCGAGATCGGGCCGGGTACGGGCACGATGAGCGAGGAGATCCTCGCGCGCGGCGCGGAGCTCGTCGCCATCGAGCTCGACCGCGATCTTGCCGCGCACCTGCGCGAGCATTTCGCGCGTGAGCCGCGCTTCACGCTCGTCGAAGGCGACTGCCTCGACGGCAAGCGCGCGCTGAACGCCGAGGCGCTCGCCGCGCTCGCGGGCCGACCGTTCACGCTCGTCGCGAACCTGCCGTATCAGGCGGCGAGCCCCGTGATGGCGCTGTGCGCGGCGATGCCGCAGTGCCTCGGCCAGTTCGTGACCATCCAGCGCGAGGTCGGCGACCGCCTGCGCGCGCAGCCGGGAACAGGCGAATATGGCCCGCTCACGATCCTCGTGCAGGCGTTCTGCGAGGTCGAGCAGGTCGCCGTGCTTCCGCCCGGCTGCTTCTGGCCCCCGCCCGAGGTGACGAGCGCGATGCTCGCGCTGCGCCCGCGCGCAGCACCCGCGCTGCCGCACGCCGAAGCCGACGCGTTCGGCGCCTTCGTGCACACGCTCTTCTCGAAGCGCCGCAAGCAGCTCGGCGCCATCCTCGGCCGCACCCGTTCATGGCCCGAAGGCATCGACCCCACGCAACGCCCCGAGACGCTCGCCGTCGCGGATCTCGTGCGGCTGTGGCGGGCGGGCGCCTGACCCGCGCCGCTCACGCGAACGGGCAGACCGATGCGGCCTTGCGGCCGGCGAAGCCGCCGAGCACGCGGCCGAGGCGGCCGAGGCCGCGGGTCACGGGGCAGCGCGATTCCTCGTCGGGGCGCACGCCGATGTGGGCGCCGTCGGTCGCGCGCGACGAGTAGTAGTTCGGCACGAGGTTGCGGTCGCGCATCGGCAGGTGGTAGACGGGGCACACCGACGGGGCTTGCGGCGGCACGATCCACATCCAGTCGGCGCTGGGCGTGCGGCCTGACGCGGTCTCCTTCTGCGCGAAGTCCATGAACTGCGCGCTCGCGGTGTGGTGGTCGAGGATCGTGGCGCCCGCCGCGCGGAACGAGTGCAGCACCGCAGCGTTGAGCTCGGTGACCACGCGGTCCTTCCACAGCGGGTCGCTCTCGCGGATCGCGAGCGCGCGCGCCAGCGGCCGCAGCAGGTCGTAGCGCGTCTCGTCGACGAAGTTGCGCGAGGCGATCTCGCTCGCCATGTAGAAGCCGTTGAACGGCGCGCACGGGTACTCGATGCCGCCGATCGTCATGATCATCGAGCTCACGCAGGGCACCGTGTACCAGCGCAGGCCGAGGTCGGCGAGCGCGGGGAAACCAGGGTGCTCGATCGCGACTTCCTGCACGGTTCCCTCGGGGATTTCGAAGAGGTGGCGCCGCCCGCGCGCGTCACAGATCACGATGGGCAGGAGGTCGAACATGCCTTCCGAGCGCGGGCCGCGCCAGCCGAGCGCCTTGGCGGCGCGCGTGGCCTCGACGGCGATCGGGTCGCCCACGATGCTGCCGTCGCCGCGCAGATGCCCCGCGTACTGCGCGATCTGCCTGCTCTCGACATGCGCGGGCAGCTCGTCGCCCTTCACGGGCGCGAACACGCTGATCGTCGAGCGGATGCGCCCGTCGCCGCGCGCGCCGACCATGTGGTCGACCATGCGCGAGGCGATGCCCGCGGGGTCGGAGATCGTGCGGCAATCGTGCACATCGAGCGACTTCCAGAAGAGCCTTCCGATGCAGCGCGCGTGGTTGCGCCACGCGACGCGCGCACCGAACGCGAGCTCCTCGGGCGTGTGGTCGTAGTGCCCCGCGCGCTCGAGGTCGCGCCGCACCTCGCGCAGGCGCGCGCGGCAGGCGTCGTCGCCGAGCTCGTTCTCGCGGTGGAACTGGCGGATGAACGACTCGGCCTCGGCGAGGCGCGTGCCGAGATCGAGCTGGCGCAGGCGCTGCCGCAGGGGATTCGAGCTGATGGAGGTCTCGAGGATCATGGTGTGGTCCTTGCTGGTCCTTGGCGCGTGCGGTTCAGGCGATGCCTTCGAAGGTGAGGGCGGCGCGGCGTGCGGGTCGTGCGTTGATGGCGTGCATGGCGCCGGTGAGTTCGAGGCGTGCGGCGTTGGTGCCCGTCGACGCGGTGGTGCCGCCGGCGCCTTGCGCGAACACACGGACCCTGTCGAACCGCGCGGCGTTGTCGCGGAGAAACACGGCGAGCTCGCGCATGGTCGCGGCGCCCTGCTGCACGAGATCGGAGGAGAAACGCCCCTCGACCGCGACGCCCGCGTCACCTGCGAGTTCGGCAAGCGCGGCTGCGGCCGCGAAGCCCTCGCGGTCGATCGCGATCGTGATGCGCCGCAGGCCTGCCGCCGCGGCCGCGCGCACGGTCTTGCGCGTCATCGGCTCCGTCGCAGCCGCGGGGCTGAACCGCGCGATCCACTGCGCGCCAGGCACATTGCGCTGCATCCCATCGATGATCGCGGCGAAGCGCGAAGCGTTGGCATCAAGCGCGCGGTCGGTGAAGACGAAGTCCGCGCAGCCATGGCGCCGCGCGAGTTCACGCAGTTCGTGCGCGACCATCTGCGCGCTCGACGCGCCCGCCTCGATGGGCAGGACGCGCGTGCGGTCCCACGGGTAGTCGCTGTAGTCGGCCACAAGCGCGATGTCGGTCGTCATGCCGCGCAGCAGCGCGTCGGCCGATGTCGAACCGAGCTCGTCATGGCGCACGCCGCGCGCGGTCGCCAGTGCGCGCGTCGACCGCACGGCATTCGTCGACGACCCATCGACCGCCACGAGCACCGCGTCGCAGCGCGTCGCGAGCGCCTTCGCAAGGCCCTCCGCCGCGGCCGATCCCGAGACGCGCGACGCGACCGCGGCACCACAGCGGTCCGCAGCCGTCAGCACCTGCGCCAGGACCCCGCGCGACATCGCGATGCGACGCACGAGCCGCTCGCGGGCCGATTCGACGCGCGACCACGCCTGCATGCGCCCGACCGCCGCGTCGGGCAGCACGACATCGACCTGATGGCCCGCGAGCCGCAGCGCCGCCGCGGCCAGACCGACCGTGCGTGCGGGCAGCGGGTACTGCTCGGTGAGGTCGACAAGCACCACCCGCGCCCCCGCCGCACGCGTCGCCTGCGGCTCGAACCACGCGCCACCCGCGCGCGGCGCGGCCGCGACGCGCTGCAGCCTCGTCTGTCGGAAATCGGCCGCGGCTCGGGGCAGCGTCGTGACGGTGGTGTCGGCGATCTGGTGCATGGGTTCCTCCGCCTCGCTCGGCCCCGCTCCCCGGACGCGGGGTGGGTGGGGCGTCTGCCTGAGGCAACCTGCTTCCGCGCACCGCGGCCCCGTCTCTCAGCTGGGACCCACAGATTGCCGACTTCCCCTCGCGCCGCATGCCAAGGCCGAAAAACACCGCGACCCGGGCGGAAATCCGGGTCGCGGCGCACTAGGTTTCGACCGTTTGGCCCTACCGACGGCGACGGTCTGATCTGGGGTCAGCCCCAGTTGGAGAGAAGCGTCGCGAGGTCGGCGGCGTCGGTGTCACCGTCGCCGTCGAGGTCGGTCGGGCAGCCGCCCTTGCCACAGGGGCCCCAGGCGTTGAGGAGCGCCGCGACATCCTGGGCGTTCACGAGGCAATCGGCGTTGACATCGCCGAGCGTGTCGCAGACCTGCGAGATCTCGTACAGCGCCAGCGTGCCGCTGATCTCGTGCGCGACCATGAGGAGCGCCTTGCCCGTGGGCGAATCGCCCGCCGACACGAACGCGATGCCCTCGGGGCCGAGGTCGCCCGCCGCCGCCGTCGAGGTGGCCGCCGAGAAGCTGCGCGTGTTGATGTAGCCCTCGAACACGGGCGCCGCGGGGTTGTCGACCGAGTACGCGAAGATGCCGCCCACGCGCTCGCAGATCGCGAAGAGGTACGGCCGCCCGCCCACCATGCCGAACGCCACGCCCTCGGGCTCGGGGCCCTTGGCGCGGCTGCGGTTGTCGCGGGGGTTGTTGGTGTTGCTCGCGTTGAAGTTGAGCGGGTAGAGCTGCGCGGTGTGCTGCTCGAAGAAGTCGCCCGAGTCCCACACCCGCGCGCCCGCGGCGTTCCAGATCGTGATGCCGCGGCCGCCGAGGACCACGATGCGGTCCCAGTCGCCGTCGCCGTCGAGGTCGCCGAGGTCCTTGCGGGCCTGCAGGCGGCCGAGCCGCGCGGTGCCCTTCAGCCAGGTGCGGCCTGGGAACACCTGCGGATCGAGCACGACCGTCGCGGTCGAGACCTGGATGAGGTCGATGAACGAACCCCACTCGCGCGAGTCGCCTTCGTTGGCGGTCGCGAAGTACGACTGGCCGCCGACCTCGAACGACGCCATGCCGTCGGGCTGGTAGTTGCCCTCGACGGCCCAGCCCGCGATGCGGTTCACGCCGTCCTGGTCGCTCGGGTCAAGCCCGTTGCCCGTGAAGGTGATCATGCCGAGCACCGAGTTGCGCGGATTCGGATTCGGCGTGAGCAGGCCCGTCGCGGGGTCGAAGGTGCCCTGCATGTTGAAGTCGTTGTCGTTGATGACGAAGAGCGTCGAGGGATCGCGCATCGCGAGGCCCTCGACCTTGTCGCCGACCGCGGCGTAGCCGACGGCGGCGAGGTCGACATGCACGCGCTTCGACACGGGCACGATTCCCGCGGCCGCGAGCTGCGCAGGCGTCATCTTGTCGAGCGTGCCGCCCGGGCCCGCGATCGCGGGAGGCAGCGTCGAGATGTCGGTCGCACCCGCGAGGTCGATCTCGAAGATCTTCTTGAGCGACGCCGCGCCGACCGCGCTGTCGCGCTCGACGACGAGGAACTTGCCAGGCGCGTACGCGCAGGCGTCGCCGAGCTTGTCGCTGGCGCCACCCTCGAGCACATAGACATACTCGGCCACGACGCTGCGCGACACGGTGTCGAACTTCGCGATGCGGACATTGCGCGAGGTCTTCGAGTTCGCGTCGTTGGTGACATCGGGGTTGTCGAGCGGGCTCTGCACGAAGCAGTAGATGAAGCCGTTCCACAGCGCCATCGCCTCGAAGCCGCGGTTCTCGCGGCGCTGCGCGTAGACCGCAGGGAAGGCCTCGGTGCCGAGCACGCTGCCGAACGCGTTCGAACCCGCGGGCACATAGCGGTTCAGCATGAGGCCCGTGGCATCGAACTCGTAGAGCGCGGGGCGGTACTCGTCGCACAGCCAGAGGTTGCCGTCGGCGGTGCGCACGACGCCCTCAAGGTCGCCGCCGAGCGGGTCGAGGGTGAGCGGCGCGCCGAAGAGGTCGCACGGCTGCTCATCGGTGTACGCAAGGCCCGCCGCCTGGCCGAGCACATTGGGAAGGCCCGTCATCGGCGTACCGTCGGGCTTGCGGAGCAGGATCTGGCCCGTGAGCGCCACCGCGTTGGTCGCGGGGTTGTAGGTGATCGTGCAGATGCGCGGCTGGTACGACGGCAGCGGGAACGGGCGCTCGAGCGCCGCGTCGCCGTCGACATTGACGGGCTCGCAGTTCGGGCCGCGATCGGGATTCGCGAGGAATGTGATCACGCCCGTCGTCGCGTCGATCGAGTCGAACCAGAGCCCGCTGAAGCCGCCGAGGTCGATGTTCTGGCCCGCCGCGGTCGAGCCGAGGCTGGGAAGGCCGGTCAGCGCCGCGGTCGTGAGCACGGGCGTGCCGCTGCCATGGTTCTTGGTGCCGAGCGGGCGCACCGAGGTGATCGCCATCGAGACGAGGTCCACGACGGCGACGGCGCTGTGCTCCTGCAGGCTCACCCACGCGCTCGACGAGTCGCTCGTGACCGCGACATACTCAGGCTCGAGATCCTGCCCGATGGTCGGGTTGCCCGGGCCGAACGCCTTGACCGCGGCGTCGATCGTGCCCGCGGGAAGCCCGTTGAAGCCGAGGGTGGTCACGCTCGACTGCGAGATCGTGCTGGTCACATCGATGATGCTGATCGAACCCTCGGGGTCGATCGCGTAGTTCGCGTCGGGCTCGCCCTCGTTCGCGACCACGACCTTCGAGCCGTCGGGCGTGAAGGTCAGCATGTCGGGCAGCGCGCCGACGAGCACCTGCGCAATAAACGCACCCGAGGTCGAGAAGAAGATGACCGAGCCAGGGTCGGTCTTCACCGCGGCCTGCACCGCGGCCGCGACCATGCCGTTCTTCACGGCCACGCTCTGCACGCCGCCGCCGTAGGGCAGCAGCGCGATCGAGCCCGCCGCGACGGGCGCCGCGGGGTTCGACACATCGAAGATGTCGATGGTGTTCGCGAAGCCGTTGACCACGAAGGCGCGGTCGGTCGCGGCGTCGAACGCCACGATCTCGGCGCCTGCAACGTCGTAGCCGACGCGGGGCGTGCTTGCGAGATGGTTCAGCACGATCGAAGGTCCACCCGCGAACGCGGCGGACGCACACGCCAGGACGGCGACGGCACGGATCATCATTCGGTCCTCCTTGGCCTCTTCGGCCAGCCGCGGGAGGTTCCAGCCTGCGCGTGAACGCACCGTGCATCCGATGCGAATGCGCTGTGAGCAGCATGTTCAGGAAGTGCAAGGCGCCCAAAAACGCGCGAGGCCCGCGGGAAACGGGCCTCTGCGCACGCATGATGCGGCTCGGCGCTCGGGCCACGCGCTCACCAGGTGTAGGTCACGCGGTACTGCACGACGCGCTTTCCTTCGGGCGGCACCTCGACATCGAACGCCACCGTGTTGGAATCGAGCTTCTCGAACGCGTCCGAGGTCTCGACCTTCCAGTTCGTCCAGCGGAAGAGCCGCTCCATGACGCGGACCTTCTGGGCCACGCTCTTCTGGTTGCGCACCTCGATGCGGAAGGTCTCGGTCATACGGCGCGCGGCCTCGTCGATGGTGAAGTCGGTGCGTACGCGCTCGGCGACCACATCGAACGACTCGCCGAGGCGCACCTTCACCGTCTCGTTGCGCGGCGTGTGGCCGATCAGGTCCTCGCCGACGAACTCAAGCGTGCCGTCGGCGGGGTCTTCCTTGTAGACGCGCACCTTGCCCGCGGGCAGCGGCATGCCGAGCGCGTTCTCCTTCTTGTTCTCGAAGCTGACGAACACCGACGGGTTGCCCTTCGCGCCAAGCTGGAAGTTGCGGTCGGTCATCGGGCCACCCGGCACGCCCATGCCGCCCGTGAAGTCGATCACGAGCTCCTTCGTCACCTTGAATCCGCTCGCAGGCGGGAACAGCGCGATCTGCTGCGTCGAGTTCTGCAGCACATCGGTCTTGCGCGGCAGCGTGTACAGGTGGTACTCGAAGAACGACTTCTCGGTAAAGCCCGCAGAGCCCGCCGCGTCGGCCATGGCCCGCGCCTGCACCATGTACTCCATCTCGGGGCGGCGGGGCTGCACCTTCTGCACATTGCCCGCGACGAGCTTGAGGTCGGCGTTCGCATAGGTCGCGCCCGACAGGTTCATGAGCGTCACCCACGCGGTCATCGCGCCCTTGGCGTCGTCGCCATCGAGCACGATGTTGTAGTCGGCGCGCCAGGTCATGCCCGAGGTCTGGTAGGTCGTGCGCACCATGTGGTCGCCGCCCTTCTCGCTCGAGAGCTTCCACACGAGCGTGGGCTTCGTGAGCAGGCCGCCAGGCAGCTCGCCGAGCATCACCTGCGCGCCCGACGACGGCACGACGCGCACGCCGTCCTTCGTCTCGAGGACGAGCGAGCCCTGCACCGCGCTCAGGAGGCGCCCTGTGACGGTCGACACATCCTCGCCCATCGGCACGCTGAGCGTGATCTCGCGGCCGAGGTACTTCTCCATGAGCTTCGACGGGCTGACGAGGTCGAACTGGAAGTTCTGCTCGAGCACCGTGGTCTTCGCGTCGTCGAGGTCGTTGAACGACACGGTGGTCGGGTCGATCCACGCGGCGACATCGGTGAAGGCGACCGTTCCGACGCCCTTCGGCACCGCGACCTTGCGCACGACCTTCACGACGCCGTAGCCAGGCACGCCCCACACATTGTCCATGCCGCTCATCCGCTGCTGCTGGATGAACTGCTGCGGGTCGAAGCCCGCGGGGTCGGCCGACGAGTAGACCGTGAGCGAGACACCCTCGGTGGGCTTCTCGGCGGGCGCGGAGGCAAGCGGAAGCAGTGCGGTGACGAGCGTCGTGGCGAAGAGAGGAAGCGGCATGGGGAGTCTCCGAAAGCGGCGAATCGCCGCAGGGCGCCGCCGATGCAGCGACCGCGCGTGGCGTCTCCGGCTTCCCCGCAGTTTCACAGAAATGTCCGCGCGCGGCACGGGGCGCTGTCCCCGCTTCGGTCAGTTCGTGCCCGCGAGCCTCCGCACCGTCATCATGAAGCCCTTCTTCATGGCGCCGTGCATGGCCCAGCCCGCGACGCCGTAGGCCATCGCCGCCGCCACCGTGCCGATCAGGAGGCTCACCCGCGCGGCACCGAGGTCGCCCAGGCTCTCCTCGATCGCGCCCGCGGGGTCGACGGTCGCGTACAGCATGTTGATGGGGCTGAGCGCGGCCGCCGCGGCGCCGACATACGGAATGCTGCGCCCCATGCCCGTCGCGCACACGCCGAAGACGAGGCCCACCGCGCCGATCACGCCGACGGCGGCCATCACCGAGCCGATCGTGCCCTTCGTGCGCAGCGACCACTGCAGGCCGACCATGATGGCCAGGCTCGTGGCGGCGAAGAGGTCGATCGCGACGAGCAGCGCGCCCTCGGGCAGGATGAGCGGCACCGTGACGGGCACCGTGCCTGCCATGGCGGTCGTGGTCACGCCCTGCGCGGCGCCGAAGCCGCCCGCGAGCACATACACCGACACGGTGCCGAGCGTGACGAACGGCACGACCAGCATCGGCAGCAGGAACTGCACGATGCCCGTGAGCTTGCCCGCGAGATACGGCCCAGGCTGGATCGGCGTCGTGAGCAGGATGTCGAGCGTGCCGTCCTCGCGCTCGCGGCTGACCGCGGTCGCGCTCAGGCTGACCGCGGTCAGCAGCACCACCGCGATCTCGGCACCCACGACCGCAAGCAGCGCCAGGCGCAGCTCGTTCGCGTTGATCGACCCCGACTTGTGCAGCCCGACCAGGATGATGCCGAGGCACGCACCCGCCGCGAGGAAGAACCAGCGCCCGAACATGCCGCCGACCGACTGGGTGCGCAGCATGCGCTCGCGCCATGCGATCGGGTTCGCGCCGACACGCCGCGACTGCCGCTGCCCGCCCGCGTTCGGCCCGCTGCCCAAGATCGCCCGCCACCACGAGACGCGCGGCCCGCGCGTTCCGATCACACGGAGCCGCAGCGTCGACCACAGCACCATGCCCAGGCTCGCCAGCACGCACATCGTGCAGAAGCTCGCGACCGGCGACATGTAGAGGAACCAGAGCGGCGTGAACGGCACCGTGCTCTCGCTGTACGGCACATAGGTCGTCGACTGCAGCGCCGCCTCGAGGGCGAGGAACGGGTTGAACGCCGTGAACAGCGTGGTGTTGGTCGCACCCGTACCGACGCCGATCGCGGCCTTCTGCCGCAGGTACACATCGCCCGCGTAGGTGACGAAGAGGTACATCACCACCGCGGCGTAGAAGACGAACACCGCGCGCTTGCCCGCGCTGCGCGTGACCGACAGCATGACCGCCGTCGTCGCCACCACGAGCGCGCTCGAGGCGGCGATGCCGTAGCTCGTCAGGATCGCCTCGCCCGGCACGCCGCCGAAGAACTGGGTGAGCACGAAGAGGGGCAGCGTCGACAGGAGCAGCGCCAGGACGAAGAACAGGCGCCCGAACAGGTTGCCGAGCACGATCTGCAGGTTCGAGAGCGGCGTCGTGAGCAGGATGTCCCAGGTCCGCGGGCTCGCCTCCTGCACGATGGCCCCCGCCATGAAGATCGGGGTCAGGATGCAGATCAGCCCGATCTGCCCGAACGAGACGACCGAGAACGCCCCCGCGCCGCGGGTGGCCAGTTCCTTCATGCTGCCGTCGCCCCCGAGGAGCCCGAGGAGCAGGATCGCGATCATCAGCCCGAGATACCCCGCCCGGATGAGCAGGTGCCGCGCCCGCTTCGAGCCGCCCGCCACGATGCGGACGGCGACCGGGTTGGTCGGGAGGAGGTCGGAGAGCCAGTGCAGGAGCGCGGGCATCGGGAACCCGAAATCCTACCTTGACAGTTCGCGCGGGAGGCCGATACTTCACCTGTCCGCGGATGCGGACCGGACGGGCGCTTCAAGCCCATCCGCCCCCCTTCGGCTCGTCGAACAGGCCTTGCCGTTCGCGACCGTTCATAGGTGGGGCCCCGTGAGGAGGTGCGCTCCGACGCGCACGCTGTTCCGACCGAGCCCCTCCCCCGCACGCGGGCTGCCCGCTGGCGGGATAGATCGATCCAGCACAACGCCTTCCGGCAACTGTGTGAGCGTGTCCGTACCAGCATGAGGTCTCTCGAACCGCATCCCCCGATTCAGCCGCGCCTTGGGCGCGTGCATGCCGCGTGCCTGCCGAGGCAGCACCGTCACGGGCCGATGCGCCACCATCGGTGGACATTCACGAGCTGAACTCCGCACGAACGCTTCTGGACGATCGATGGACGCCGCGACCAAGGCGGATGCATGAGGCATCCGACGGGCATCATTTGGCCAGGAGGTTCGCGTGCACACTCTTCTCCAATCTGACCCCACGGGCGGCTTCGGCATCGCAGCGATCCTCGCCGCGGTAGGCATCGCCCTGACCGTCGGCGCCGTCGTCGGCATCATGATCTTCTCGCTCGCCTCGGGCCGCGGCCTGAAGGCGGCCCGCGCCGAGGCCGACCGCCTCATGGCCGACGCCAAGGGGCAGGCCGAGCTCGCCGCCGAGGCGGCCCGTTCGGAGGCCGAGAAGAAGGCCCGCGAGATCGAGCTCGCCGCCGAGAAGCGCGCGGGCGAGAAGCGCGCCGCCATCGACCAGGAGGCGAAGGCGTCCCAGGCCAAGCTCGACGAGAGCCTCGCCCGCGCCGCCAAGCGCGAGGAGACGCTCGACCGCAAGCTCGACTCGATCAACCAGCGCGAGCAGAAGATCGACTCCCGCGAGGCCGACCTGAAGCGCCAGGAGGACGACAACCGCCGCGCCGCCGAGGAGAACGGCCGCGCCCGCGAGGAACTGCGTGGCGCGCTGTCGAAGGTCTCGGGGCTGTCGCGCGACGAGGCCCGCGAGCTCTTCCTCGCCGAGGTGCGTGTCGAGAGCGAGCACGACGGCTCGGCGCTGCGTCAGAAGATCCTCGACGAGGCCGAACGCGACGCGAAGGGCAAGGCGCGCGAGATCACCCTGATGGCGATCCAGCGCTACGCCGCCGAGAATGTGGGCGAGTCGACGGTGCGCTCGATCAAGATCACGAGCGAGGACATGAAGGGCCGCATCATCGGCCGCGAGGGCCGCAACATCCGCGCCATCGAGAAGGCGACGGGCGCCGACATCCTCGTCGACGACACGCCCGGCGTGATCAGCGTCTCGTGCTTCGACCGCGTGCGCCAGGCGATCGCCGCCGAGGCGCTGCAGCGGCTCGTGGCCGACGGGCGCATCCACCCGACGCGCATCGAGGAGCTCGTCGAGCAGACCAAGCGCGACATCGAGGAGAAGATCGTCAAGGTCGGCAACGAGGCGGTCGTCGAGGCCGATGTGCGCGGCCTGCACCCGAAGGTCATCGAGGCGCTCGGCAAGATGCACTTCCGCACGAGCTACGGGCAGAATGTGCTGCGCCACTCGATCGAGGTGGCGTTCCTGTGCCAGATGATCGCCGACCAGCTCGGGCTGAACGGCGGCATCGCGCGGCGCGCGGGCCTGCTCCACGACATCGGCAAGGCGATGGACCACGAGATGGAGGGCGGACACCCTGCCATCGGCATGGAGTTCCTGAAGAAGTACGGCGAGAAGAGCGAGGCGGTGCTCAACGCCTGCGGCGGGCACCATGGCGACATTCCCGCCACGACCGCCTACACGCCGATCGTGATGGCGGCCGACGCCATCTCGGGCGCGCGTCCTGGCGCGCGGCGCGAGTCGATGGAGATGTACATCAAGCGGCTCGAGCAGCTCGAGGGCATCGCGCGCGACCAGCCGTTCGTCGACGAGGCGCACGCGATCCAGGCGGGGCGCGAGATCCGCGTGATCCTGAACGCGAAGAAGGCGGACGACGCCACGGCGTTCCAGATCGCCGAGGCGATCGCGAAGCGCGTCGAGGCGGAGATGACCTTCCCTGGCGAGATCAAGGTGACGGTGCTGCGCGAGACGCGCGCCGAGGCGATCGCGCGGTAGCGGCGCGTGGGTTGGCTCGCTTCGACGCGCGTGCGCGGCTCGGTTTCGATCGAGGCGCGCGTCGCGCGTGAGGTCATGGAGATCGTGCGCCAGAGGCGGTCGTTGCGGGGCGCACGACGGGCCCCATGAGCCGAGATCTACGAAACGAGACGCAACCCATGACCTCCCCACCCCCCGACCAGCCCAATCCTTCCGCCTGGACGGTCACCAAGGCAGAGTTCGACGGCTGGTCCGCGCGGCTCGGCCGTCGGAATGGCCTGCTGTGGTTCGGGCTCGTCATGGTCGCGCTCGTTGCCGGCACCGCCATGATGTGGCTGTCGGAACGCGCGTCGATGCGCGTCCTCGCGGTGGTGCTCGCGGGCTTCACCGGATGGCAGCTGCTCACCCTGTGGCGCCGCGCCCGCCACAGCCACGCGATGGCCGAGGAGATCTGGCGGCGCGAAGGCGCCGTGTGCCCGCACTGCCTCGTGCCGATGGGTGCGACGCCGTGCAAGCACGGGCTCACCGACCGCGATGCCGCTGCGCTGCGCGAGTTCTGGGAAGCGGGCCTGCGCGGCGATGTCACGGGCGTGGTGCGGCTCAACGCGCTGATCGCAAGCCGCACGCCTCGCGGCTTCGCCCGCGTGCGACGCCTGCGCGAGCGCGCGTTCATGGCGGTCATGGACCCCACCAAGCCGCTCTGGAAGCGGCTGCTCGGCGCGATGCTCGCCATGGGCCTGTCCATGGCCGCCGTGATGGCCGCCGTCCAATGGGCATCGATGGGCGAGGTGCCGACGCCATTCGGCCTGACCACGACGGTGCTCCAGTACGGCCTTGGCTTCGGCGGAATCATGATCGCGAGCCTCGCCTGGTCGGGCATCGGCACGGGGCGCAACCGCTGCAAGGCCTGCAGCCAGATCATCGCGCCTGGCCGCGAGCAGTTCGCATGCACCGAGTGTGGTGCCGACCTGCGAGCGGCGGGCGCCGTCGTCTCGGGCGAGCGCCGTCGAGACGCGCGGACCGCGCTCATCGGCGCGGCCATCGGTGTCACGGCCATGTTCTTCGTGCCGGCCGTACTTCAGACCTCGATGCTCTCCTCGGTGATGCCGTCGCAGGTCCTGATTGTGCAGTACAAGGTCTCCTCGCCGGTCCACCGATGGGGCATCACGCGCGAGCTCACCTCGCGAAGCCTCGACCCAGAGACGACCGCCGCATTCTGCGACACGCTCATCGCAGACGCCTCGACGAGCCCGGGCGCAGCGATCCTCGACAGCGACTTCATCGGGCGCGCCCTCATCGCAGGCACGGTGGGCCCCGAGGTGGCCGAGCGGGCCCTGCGCGCCTCGATCGAACTCCGCGTCGAGGCTCCCAGCCGCGTGCGCGCAGGCGAACCCTTCGAGATCCGCCTCGTTCCGAGCTTCGGGACCGACCTCTTCGAGACATCGCATGTCACGCTGGTCGCCTTCCGCGGCGTCGACATGGGCGGCACCGTCGTGCGCGCGCCCGAACGCTGGTACACGGCGGCCATGATGAACCCGAGGGGCGCCGCATCGTCGCCGCCGCGTCTTTCGGGCGTGGTGCAGGACCAGGGCGAACACACCCTGAGAATGCGCGCGTGGGTGGTGCTCATCCCTGCAAACGCGACCGCCGTGCCGCGGACGCCGAGCTTCGACGACGCGGGGAACCTCGTCGCGCCCAACGGCGCGGTGGTCGTCGAGTTCACCGACGAACGCACGATCGAGGTCGACGGCTGAATCAGCCCTTCGGCTTGCGCCACACCATGCGAAGCACATTGCCTGGCGGGCGGTACTCGACCTCGGTCATGTAGGCCTTGATCAGCATCACGCCGCGGCCCGACGGAATCTCGAGGTTGTCGTCGTGCGTCGGGTCGGGAATCGTCTCGGGGTCGAAGCCGGGGCCCTGGTCCTCGACCTCGAACACCGCCTCCTGCCCGTCGATCTGCGTGCGGAAGAACACGACCTTCGCGGGGTCGAGCTTGTTGCCGTGGCGGAACGCGTTGACGATCGCCTCCTCGAGCGCAAGCCTGATCGCGAAGCGCGCGCCGTCGTCGTAGCCGCGCGCCTCGAGCGCCTGCGCCGCCTCGTCCTGGACAAGTGCCAGGCCCTCGCGCAGGTCGCGCAGGGTGTGCTCGCGGCGGAAGACCGTCGAGGAGTCGCTCATCGTTCGGGGCGCTTGGCCGCGCGGGTCAGGTGAAGCTCTTCGACGCGAGTTCGTACGAGTCGTGGATCGAGAAGATCCGGTTGAGCTTGGTGATCATGAACGCCTCGAGGATGCGCGGCGGGATCTCGCAGAGCCGCAGCTGCCCGTCGCGGCTCTTCACACGCTCGTTCACCTTCATCAGCGTGCCGAAGGCGGCCGACGACAGGTGCTCGACATTCTTGAACACGATCACCACCTTCGGCCGGAACTCCGACTCCACCGCCTTCAGCATCTCCTCGCCGATCTGGTGGATGTTCAGCTCGTCGAGGATGTTGCGGTCGACGAAGTCGATGCGGATCACGCCATCGGACTTGCGGACGCTGATATGCGACGACGATGCGGCCATGGGGTTCTCCTGCCGCGCGCGGAAGCGTGTTCCGCGGCGGCGCGGTCACCTTAGCACACGGCCACGGCGTTTCCGCGGCCAAAAAGACGCGCGGCGGCGATCGCTCGCCGCCGCGCGGTGCGTTGCTGTTCGGCCGATCAGCCGCCGAGGTTGCCGAGCTGGTCAGCAAGACCCGGGAAGAGCACATCCTCGTTCTCGTTCTGGATGACGATCTCGGGACGGATCAGCATGACGACGGTGAGCTCCTGCTCGCTGTCGATGCGGTTCGTGAAGAAGCGGTTGACGATCGGGATCTTCGAAAGGACAGGCACGCCCGTCTCGATCTCGACCTCTTCGAAGCGGCGCTGGCCGCCCATCAGGATCGTGCCCTTGTCAGGCACGCTCACGGTGGTGCGGATCGACTGCACCTGGATCTCGGGCAGCTGGATCGACGCCTCGAACTCGCTGCCACGGCCGCCGCCCGTACCCGTGCCACCGACCGCGCCCTGGATGGGCACCGAGTCGAAGCCGAGCACGGTGCTCGTGTCGAACTGCACGGTCATGGTCACATAGCGGCGGTCGGACGAGATCACGCCCTCGATGTCGAGCACGAAGCCGTCCTGCACGACGCCGACCTGCGGCTGGAACGCGCCGCTGGCGTCGCCCGTCACGGGCGTGAGGCCCGAGATGAACGAGATCTGCTTCGCGATCGTGATGAACGAGCGCTGGCCGTTCATCAGGGTGAGGCGCGGCGCGGTGAGCACGACATTGCGCTGATCGGCCTGCGTCGCCTGGATGAGGAGGTCGACCTGGATGTCGTCGAGGTAGCTGAAGCCCGTGGTGGCGGCAGCCGCGCCCGAGCTCAGGATCTGACCACCGATGCCCGTGATCGTGCCTGCGCCGAGCTGGTTGGTGATGCCATTCGAGTCCTGGTTGAACCCGATCGGGGTCCAGCCGCTCTGACGGCGGATCGGCGAGCCAACGGGGCCGTAGACATACTCGATGTCGGTGCCGTCGGCCGTCGGAACGCCAACCGCGGCGCCCGACGCGGGCGTGTTGCGGATGTCGTCCTCGTCCTCAGGCACGCCAAGCGGGCCGAACACGACGGGGTCCTTCAGCTGGCCCTGGCCCGGGCCATCCTGGAAGAAGAAGTCGCTGAGGTTGAAGTTCGGGTCGGCGGCGCGGGCCGCGTTCCACATGTCGTCGTTGGTGTTGAAGTAGAGGTCGAGATCGATGCCGATCTGCTCGAACCAGTCGCTGGTGACGCCGATGACGCGCGTCTCGTAGTTGATCTGCAGCGCGCGGATCGCACGCAGCTGCGAGAGCAGGCCTTCGATGTCGCGGTGGTTCTTCGCGGTGTTCGTGATGATCAGGTTGCCGTTGAGCTCCTGGATCGAGCCCGTGTCGCCACCCGCATCGCGCCAACCCTCGGGGTCGACCTGCTCCTGGATGATGTCGGTGATCTGCTCGACGAGCTCCTCGCGCGACTTGCGCTCGGGGTCCTCGCCGGGGTCGCCGATGATGCCGCCGCCGCCGCCACCGGCGCCGCCGCCGCCGCTACCACCGCCACCACCGCCGCCACCG
>JAJTGK010000007.1 GCA_021297815.1 Planctomycetaceae bacterium | reverse complement strand
CGGCCGCGCTCGAACTCGTCGGCGACGACGGCTCCGTGCAGCCCGCCCCGCTCGGCGGCGCCGAGATCCGCGCCATGGCCAATGTGCGCTGGGCGGCCACCGACACCGACGGCGGCACGCTGGTCGCGAACCTGCTCTACAGCCCCGACGGCGGCAACGCGTGGCTGCCCGTCGGCCTCTCCGACGCCTCGGGTTCGTTTGCGCTCGACGCGCGCGACCTTCCGAAGAGCGGCGCGGCCGCGGGGCGACTGCGGCTGCGCGTCTCCGACGGCTTCAACACGACCGACCATGAGTTCGGCGGCGCGCTGTCGTTCGGTGCGGGCACGGCACCCTTCGTGCACCTGATCTCGCCGAACAACACCGCGACCTTCCCGCAGGGCGCGGCCGTGATCCTGCACGGCAGCGCGTGGGATCTCGACGACCAGCTTCTTCCCGAGGCATCGGTGACCTGGACGAGCTCGCGCGACGGCGCGATCGGCACGGGGCGCCTGCGCACGATCCGCAACCTCTCGGTCGGCGCGCACACGATCACCGTGCGCGGCACCGATTCGGACGGGATGAGCAGCCAGCGCAGCGTGAACATCACCGTGACGGCGCGCGCGTTCCATCGCGGCGACATCGACCTCGACGGCGCGATCGGCGGCGCGGACCTCGCGCTGCTGCTCGACGCGTGGGGAACGGCGGGCGGGCTTGCCGACCTCGACGCGAGCGGCCTGGTCGATGCGGCCGACCTCTCGGCGCTGCTCACCGCGTGGTCGTCGTCCTGAACACGGACCGCGGTCTGCGCACCTCACGAGAAAGAACGCGCCCCCGAGATCTAGTCCTCGGGGGCGCGTGTTTGAACGCGTCGAACGATGCCTCGCGAGGGCGCTCAGCGGCCCTTCGCGGCCCGCTCGACCTGGTCGAGGTAGGTCTGCACATTGTCGCGCGGGCGGACCTGCTGCGCCGCGCGCAGGAGCGGCACCGCATCGCCGTACTTCCCCTGCTTCACGAGCACCTGCGCGTGGCGCACCTTCGCATCGGCCTCGAACTTCTCGACGCTGGCCGCGCGCTCGTAGTGGAACACGGCCTTCTCGAGGTCGCCCTGATCGGTGTGGTACTGGCCGAGCAGCATGAGCGCCTCACCATCGAGCGGGTCGAGCTCGATGATCTGCGCCAGGACGCGCGCCTGCTCGTCGGTCGCCTGCGTGGCCGCGGCGATGCGCGAGCGGAGCTTGAGCATCTCCTTGCGCTCGGGCACGGTGAGGTCCTCGCCGTAGGCCTTCGCGGTGCTCTCGACCAGGCGGCGCCCGTCGGCCAGCGCGCCACGCGCCAGGATGACCTTGGCCGCGCGCAGCGTGCGCTCGGCGGTCGGACGCGGCGTCATGGCGAGCGCCCGCGCGTAGCAGTCGACCGCGGGGCCGTACAGCTCCTCGTTCACATAGATGTCGCCGAGCATCAGCGTGCTGTCGGCGGTCGCCTTGCCCATGCGCGCGACGATCTCGTAGTTCTGCGCGGCCTTCATGGCCTGCCCGCTGCCGATGAACGCGTTCGCCTGCAGGAGCCACAGGTCGGGCTGGTCGGGCTTCTCCGAGATCAAGCGCTGCGTGAGCGCGATCGCGTCGGCCCAGCGCTCCTGCTTGAAGAAGGTGCGCGCGAGTCCGAGCTGCCAGTCCTTCGACTTCGGATCGAGGAGCAGCGCCATGCGGTACGAGCTCTCGGCGCCGAGGTTGTCGTCCTGCAGCGAGTAGGCGTAGCCGAGCAGGCCGTAGACGACCGAGTCGGCGCCGTTCAGCTCGACGAGGCGCGTGAGCGGCACGATGGCCTTCGCGAAGTCGCCCTTGCGCACATGGATCAGCGCGAGGTTGCGCCACGCGCGGCGGAACTTCGGGAACTTGACGGTCGCCTTCGCGTAGGCCTCGCCCGCCTTGTCGAAGTCCTCGAGCTGGAAGTGGATGTTCGCCTTCGTGAAGTCGAACACCGCGCTCGCGTCGTCCTTGCAGAGGGGCTCGACCATCGCGAGCGCCTCGGCGGGCTTCTCGGCGGCGATGAGCTTCAGCACCTCGTAGAGCTGCGGCTTCTCGAGGTCGTTGACCTTCGGCTCGACATCGCTGTCGGCCTGGTACGACAGCGCGAGCACGCGCTGGAAGTCGTCGCTCGCCCACAGGCGGCGCACTTCCTCGCCGAACGCCATCGGCTGCTCGGGGCCGGGCACCACGAACACGGGGCGCGGCTCGGGCTCCGGCGGCGGCGGCTCGGGCGGCTTCTGCTTCTTGGGCGGCGCCACGAGGGCCGCGGCGGACAGCAGGACGGAGAGGACGACGGTGGTCGGAATCATGGCGTGTTGCCTCGGTCTCGGTCGGGTGCGGCCTTGCGGCTCACTTGCCTGGCTTCGGGAAGGTGATCGGGACGCGCATGCGGAACTTCACGGCCTCGCCGTTGCGCTTGCCCGGCTCGAACCTCCACTGCTTCACCGCCGAAAGCGCGGCGGAGTCGAAGATGGGGTTCGTGGTGGTCTGGACGACGGGGTTCTCGACGCGGCCGCGCTGGTCGACCACGAACAGGATGTAGACGGTTCCGGGCGTCTGCTTGCGCATGTCGCCCGTCATGTTGGGGCCGGGCTGGTACATCACGCGCGGCTTCTGGTCGAGGTCGGCGATCGAGAAGAGCGCGTCGACATCCGACGCCTCGTCCTTGCTCGCTGCTTCATTGCCAACGGGCAGCTTCACCGCGAAATCGCCCTGAAACGCCCCCACGCCTCCGCCTGCGCCGACATTCAGCGCGAGCTCGAGCTGCGACAGGTCGAGCGGCGGCGTCTCCTCGGCGAGGTCTGGCGGCGGCGGCTCCTCGGGCTTCTCTTCCTCTTCCTCGGGCTTCTCCTCCTCGGGCGGCGGCGGTGGCGGCGGCGGAAGGTTGGCCGTGTTCGCCGACTGCACGATGAGGTCGGCCTGCGGCGTCGAGGTGATGCTCTCGAGCAGCGGCAGCAGCAGGAAGATGCCGAGCGCAAGCGCGAGACCGACCGCGACCGCGAGCAGGTTCTGCAGCGAGATGGAGATGAAACGGATCAGTGATTCCACGGCGTTTGCCCAGTCGGCCCGCTCAGGCGCGCGGCTTCAGGCTTGCGATGCTGACCTTGGTCGCACCCGCGAGCTTCGCTTCGTCGATCACGCGAACGAGCACCCCTGCCGCCGCCTCGCGGTCGGCCTGGATGATCACGGGAACATCTTCCTTCTGGATCATGCGCTTGACGAGCGTCTGCACGCCGCCCGCGCCGATCTCACGGCCTCCGTACACGACCTCGCCCTTGGCGGTGATCGCGATCAGGATGCTCGTCTTCTCGAGCTGCACGCTCGACGCGGCCTGCGGCTTGTCGACCTCGACGCCCGTCTCCTCGACGAAGGTCGTGGTCACGATGAAGAAGATCAGGAGGATGAACACGCAGTCGAGCATCGGGCTGAGATCGATGCCTGGATCGCCCGAATCTTCGGAAGATGAATCTCTGAAGCGTCCCATGAGTCCTTCGCTTTCCTGCGTGTCATGCCGCAACGGCGGCAGGTTGCTTTCGTGAATCCGACATGCGTGCGCGCACCGCTCGGTGGCAGGCGTGCTCGGCGCGGCCGAGGAACACCTTGAACGACTCGACGCGCCGCGCGACCTGATACTGGAGGAAGAGCCCTGGCAGTGCGACGACCAGGCCCGTCTCGGTGGTGATGAGCGCCTCGGAGATGCCCTCGGCGATCTGCGCCATCGTCTTCTCGCCGCCCGAGCCCGACGAGAGCGCCGCGAAGGTCGCGAGCATGCCCGTGACCGTGCCGAACAGGCCGAGCAGCGGCGCGGTGCCCACGCAGATCTTCATCATGCGCAGCTTGCGGTCGAACGACGCGAGCTCCGCGAGCCTGTACTGGTCGAACGCGCCGTCGACGCCCTCGAGCGTACCCGTCGAGAGCGCGGCCTCGATCAGCCGCCCCGTGTTTCCGCGGCGACGCGCGGGCTCGGCGACCATGCGCGCGATGCGCTTGTCCGACGACACCCACATGCCGCGCGCGACCATCGTGATCACCATGCTCGCGGCCAGCGCGCACATCACGAACGCGACGAACGCGATCGCCCACATCGACCAGCCGCCCGCGATCCAGATCTCGATCGCGTGATCGACGAATTCCTGCTGCGGCGCACTCAGCCAGGGGATGACGATGAACGACTCGTCCATGACGATTACGCCGCCCCCACGGGCTCATTGCTCGGAGCGGACGATGCCGCGGGCTTCGCACGCACCTCGGCCTTCAGCACCTCGTTCATGAAGGCGACGCCCGTCGTCTCCATGCGGTTCACCATGTTGCGCGCCTTCGCCGAGAGGAAGGCGTGGATCAGAAGCGACGGAATCGCGACGATCAGGCCGTACTCGGTGGTGATGAGCGCCTCGGAGATGCCGCTCGAAAGCGTCTTCACATCGCCCGTGCCGTAGATGGTGATCGCGTTGAAGGTGTTCATGATGCCCGTCACGGTGCCGAGCAGGCCGAGGAGCGGCGCGGCCGACGCCGAGATCGCGACAAACGGCAGGAACCGCTGCAGCGACAGACGCGTGACCTGCATGACTTCGTACATCGATTCCTCGGCCTCGTCGCGCGGCTGGCCCGCGTTGAGCGCGCCGATGCCCTGCTGCAGCATGCGGCCGATCGGGCCCTTCATGCGGCCTGCCAGTTCGGTCGCCTTCGCGCGGTCGCCGCGGCCAACCGCAGACATGAGCTCCTTGACCCGGGCCCGCGACGGCATGCGCACGAAGAGCATGGCGATCCACTTCCCGAGCGCCACGAGCAGCGCCGCAGCCGCGAGCGCGAGGATCGGCACCATGACGGCGCCGCCTGCCACGATGTGCTCCCAGAGCGTCTCCTCGGTGGCCTCGATCTTGTGCGCGGTGCCGAGCGTCGGGTCGAAGGTGAAGCCGCCGCCCGTGCCCGCGATGAACTGCCCCGCGGCTGCGACGAGCTCGGGCTTGTCGAACGCGAAGATCGACGGCTCGAGCGAGCCGAGCCGCTGCTCCGCGGTGCCGATGCGCGTACCGTCGTCCGAGCGGAAGAGCGCCGTCGGGCCGACGAGCACGAAGGTGCCCTTCGCCACGGTGCCGTCCTCGGCGACCGCGGTGCCCGCGAAGCGCGCCCCGCCGAGCGCGCCCTCGAGCCGGTCGAGCGACATCGTGATCAGCGGCGCCTGGGCCTTGAACAGCTCGGCAGGCGACACGCCGTCGTTCTCGGTGACGAGCTGCGCCTCCTTCATGCGGTCGCGGTAGAGCTGGAGCTCGGAGATGTGCAGACCCGCCTCGAAGTTGCGCAGGTACTCGGAGAGCAGGTTCGCGAGGTAGCCCGCCTCCTGCTCGCGCGCCTTGATGTCGTTGGTCAGGCGCCCGAGGTCGAGCGTGCGGTTGTCGAGCGTGCGCGAGGCCTGCTGCAGGTCCTGACGCGCCTTCACGAGCTCCTGCTCGAGGTCGCCAAGGCGACGCGACATCGGGATCTTCTCGTCGGCCATGCGGCGACGCAGGTCGGCGAGCTCCTTCAGGCTGTCGTCGAGGCGCTTCTGCATGTCGACCGCGGCGCCGTCGAAGGTGGCGGGTGCGGTCTCGGCGGGCGTGTTCTGCTGCGCAAGCGCGCTTGCAGGCATCATGGCGATGCCGAGCGCGGCGATGGTGGCGATGATCTGATTCATGGTGTGTGCCTTCGTTCCAAGCTCAGGTGCGAGGCGTCAGTCGACCGTGACGGGGACTTCGATGAACTCCGCGGGCTTCTCGTTCTTCAGGATGGCGACGATCGCGGCGATGCGCGGCGCGGCGTCGTTGGCGGAGCGCCACACCCACGCGTCCTTGCCCGCGGTGCCGATGCCCGCGACGGTGCCCGCGCCGTTCACATAGAAGCCCTGGCCGATGCCGACATAGACCGCGGTGACCTCGGCCGACGAGCCGTCGGGCAGCTGGCGCACCTCGCTCGTCATCGTGATCTCGCGGTTGAACTTGTTGACCTCGTTCAGGAGGCCGATCACATTCTGGAAGCGCACCGCAAGCGCGAGCTTCGACTCGGCGCCCGCCGCAGGAATGCGCTGGCTCAGCGGCCGCACGCGCTCGCGGATCGGGTCGGGAATGCGCGCGAGCAGCGAGCGCGTGCGCGACTCCATCTCCTCGATCGCCTTCTGCATCGAGTCGGAGGTCCCCTTCAGGCGGTCGTTCTGCGCGACGAGCTCGTCGCGGCGGCGGTCGGCCTCGGTGATGCTCGCCTCGGCCTCCTTCACCTTCGAGCGCACGCCGTCGATGTCGCGCTGCACGAGGTCGATGCGCGCGGCCAGCATGTCCTTGGCCAGCGCGAACTCGCGCTCCTCGTCGGCGATGACGCGGCGCGTCTCGACCCAGCGCTCGAGCACCTCGCGCACGCTGTCGATGCGCTGCAGGGTCTCGGCGGGGCTGGCTTCCGCGGGGTTCGCGGCGGGCGCTGCGGGCGCGGCCTGCGGGCCTGCGGCGAGCGCTGCGGCGACGGCCGCGGTGGCGATGGTTCCAAGGACGATGGCGTTCTTCATGGTGGTTTCCTGCGCGTCGCGATGCGTCGGGATTCGGATCTCAGAAGTCGACCTGCCAGCTCAGTCCGAGCGCGAAGTCGATGCCCGCGGTGTACGAGGTGTTCAGCACATCGCCGTTGGGCAGGTAGTCGGAGCGGTACACGGTCTCGATCTCGGGGTTCAGGAGGTTCTTCGCCTGGAAGAAGAGCTTCAGGCCCTCGAGCACGCCGCCGAGATCCTGCTGCAGCGTGAAGTTCAGCGTGCCGTAGGGCAGCGCGTAGATGCTCGGGACGAAGTTGATGCCGTCGTCGAGGCCCGCGCCCGCGACGAGCGTGTCGCCCGTCACCGTGTAGAAGAGCGAGACCGTCGTTCCCGTTGGCTTGACCTCGTAGGTCGCGTTCGCGTTGAAGAGGTAGGCGGGCGCCGCGGTCATGTCGCGGGTCGTCAGCGGGAATCCCGCCTGCTCGAACGCCTCCTGCTCGTCCTCGGGCAGCGTCACCTCGGAGTCGATGAAGGTCGCGTTGAGGCCGAGCGACAGGCCGTCGAGCGTCTTGTTCAGGTCACCCACGAGGAAGCGAACCTCGGCCTCGATGCCCATGAGCTCGCCGTCGGGGTAGTTCACGGGCGCCGTGAAGGTGAAGCCGCCGGGCGAGTCGAACTGCGCGTACTCGATCGCGTCGAACACGCGCTTGTAGAACCACGAGGCCGACGCGAACCAGCCTTCGGCGGGCGTGACATCGAGGCGCAGGTCCCAGTTGTCGAGCGAGCTCAGGCCGAGGTCGGGGTTTCCGATGAAGATCGGGCCGCCGAGGTACTCCTGCTGGATGATCGGCGTGATCTCGCGGAAGGTCTGCCGCGCCACGGTCTGCGTGTAGGCGCTGCGGAACACGACGCCTTCCTCAATGACCCACTCCGCGCCGATCATCGGCAGCGCCAGCGTGTCCTTGCGGTCGACATTCGCCGCATCGGGGTTCTGCGTGAAGTTGATCACCTGCCCCGAGTCGAGGTCGTACCAGGTCGCGAACTGGTCGCCGTCGACCGTGGTCTGCAGCGTCGAGTTCTCCATGCGCGCGCCGCCGATCAGGCTCCAGGTGTCGGCGATCGGCACATCGGCCATCATGTAGAACGCGCCGAGGCGCTGCAGGCCGTCGTAGTCGATGTCGAATTCCGACGCGAAGATCGGCGAGTTCTCCTGCGGGAACACCGCGCTCCACGGGTCGTCCCAGCCGCCCGCGTAGCTGCCCGAGCCGCGGTTGCTGTAGGTCTCCTGGCGGTACTGGCGCTCGACCTGGTCGGCGAACACGCCCATCTTGAAGTAGCCCGTGCGCTCGTTGTCGTTCGTGAAGGGCAGCTTCACATTGACCGAGGCCTGCTCGCTCGTCTCGTCGATGGTCTGCTTGATGTGCTGCACCCAGCCGAGGTTGATGTTCTCGGCGGGCGCATAGCTCAGCCAGATCGGGTCGCCGTAGTAGATCGACGCGGGGAACCAGATCGCCGAGAACTGCGTCTTGTCGGGCTGGTCGAAGCTCGCGGTGCTCGAGGAGAGCGTCCAGTCGAGCACGGCGTTGTCGAACGCGCCCGCGACGCCGTCGGCGAACAGCTTGTGCTCGCCCTTCAGGATGAACGACTCGGTCACCGTCTCGGTGTAGTCGAGCGTCTCGAGCCGCTGGTACGGCGAGCACTCGTAGAGGTCGGTGTTCGCGATGCTCGTCGGGTCGTTCGGGTCGTACGCGGGCAGCGGGTCGAAGATGAACCCCGAGAACGACCAGTCGAACGCGGGGCCGCAGAAATAGGCCTTTCCGCGCGTGTTCGTGGCGAGGGTCGAGGTGCTGACCGCGGTGCTCGTGTACAGGTAGGTCGCGCCGAAACGGTTCGTCTCGGTCTCGACGCCACCCGCGACCAGCGTGCCCCACTGCGTCGACTGCGAACCCTGCTCGACATCGAGCAGGTTCGACTGGAAGCGGAACTGGCTGGGCGTGCCTTGCGAGTACTCGGGAACGAGCCCCTCGCTCGGCGTGACGAACCACGAGTCCTCGACGCCGTTGTCGAAGTACGAGCTGTCGCGCTCGTAGAACAGGCTCGCGAAGGCGCCGACCTTCACTCCCTCCTCGACCTCCCACTTGCCGCCGCCCGCGATCGACCACTTGTAGTCGGCGCCGGGAATCTCGCTCGGCTCGGTGCCGACGGGGTTCGGCCACGACTGGCCGATGAGGTCGTCCTGGATGCCCGCGCCGTTGAAGTCGCCCCAGTGGCCCGGGCGGCCGCCGTCGTACGACAGGAAGTTGTCCGCCTTCTGGACCTGCGAATTGAACCCGCCCTGGATCTTCAGCTGGATCGAGGTCTCGTCGGGAATGTCCTTGAGGTCGATGTTGACCGCGCCGCCCGACGCGTCGCCCTGCTGGTCGGGCGTGAAGGTCTTGCTCACCTGCACGCTCTGGAGGATTGCCGAGGGGAACTGGTCGAGCTGCACCGCGCGGCGCTCGGCGTCGGAGGTCGGCAGGCGCACGCCGTCAAGCTGCGCGCTCACATAGCGGTCGGGCAGGCCGCGCACGACCGCGTACTTGCCGTCCTGCACCGATGCGCCAGGAACAAGCAGCAGCGCCGCGGCAGCATCGCTGGCGCCCGCCTTCGAAAGGAGCTCGGCACCCACCGTATCGAGGAGTTGCGGCGTCTCGATGCGCAGCTGCAGCAGCGCGCCCTCGCTCTCGCCGAGCTCGATCTCCTGGACGACGAACTCGTCCATGTCCTCGTACTCGCCCGCGAGCTGGACATCGACCTCGGCCACGCTGTCCGACAGCACCGCGACGCCCGTCTTCACCTGGCGCAGGTAGCCGTCCTTCGAGAAGACGAGGGTGTAGGTTCCAGGCGCCAGATCGGCGATCACAAAGGTGCCCTGCTCGCTCGCCTGGACCTTCGCACCCGTCTCGACGACGGTCACGGTCGCAAGCGCCACGGGCGCGCCGAAGTCGCGGTCGGTCACGATGCCGCGCACCGAACCCGCCTGCTGCGCCGCGGCACCCGAAGTCGCGCAAAGCGCGACGCTGGCGGCCATCCACATCGATCCAGAGGTGTTCAGCATGGGTCCAGTCACCAAGGATCCTTCAGTCCGTCGCGAATGGCAGCGATGCGCGCCGTCGCGGCGGCGTCGGGCAACAGCCCCGACGATGCCATCGAAACGATCGTTCCAACGAGATCCGCGGCGCGGGGGCGCGCGTTCGGATTCACGGCGCCCTCGTCGAGGGCACGCATGTAGGTCGCGTGCGCGGCGTCGGCGTCGCCAAACGAAGCCTGCGACTCGGCGACCGCGCGAAGCGCCTCCGCGCGGTAGATGTCGATGATGCGGTCGCGGCCCGCGTCGTAGGCGGCGAGCGCCTTCGCGATCTCCGCACGCGCCGCGTCCGACTCGCCGAGCCGCCCCTTCGAAGCGGCGATGCGCGCACGCATGGCCGTCTCGTCCTCGGGCGCCCAGCTCGTAGCGAGAAGCGCCGCGTCGGCGCGACCGATCAGCGTCGACGCGGACTCTCGGTCACTCTTCGCCGTCGCGATGTCGGCAAGCCGCAGCCACGACACCACACGAAGGTCGTGCGGCAGATGCTTCGCCGCGGCCTCGATCGCCGCCTCGACCCGCGCACGACGCGCGGCGTCGGCGTAGCAGGTCGAGTAGTACTCGACGGCGATATCGACGCCGTTGCGCACGAGGTCGAAGTTCAGCGTCTTGATCCAGCCTTCGACAAGCTCCATCTGGGCGTCGAAGGACTCCTCGGGGCTCCGCCGCGCGCGCGTCGCGGCGACCTTGCCCATTTCATTCTCGCCCACGCCCTTCTCGAGCTCCGACGCCTTGGCGTCGTCGCCCACCGCCGCGTGGATGCGGGCTGCCCACACGCTCAGCGCCTCGCGCTGCCAGTCGGTGACCGACGGGTGGCGGCTCGAGACCAGGACCTTCTCGGCGCACGCCAGCGCCTCTTCGCGCCTTCCCGCCTTCGCATCCTCAAGGCCGACGCGGCCGAGCAGCGCGGCGCTTCGCCAGCCGTCGATGCGTCGCACCAGGCCCCGCGCCTCCTCGAGCATGCCAAGCTCGACGAACGCCGCACCCACCTGCTCCTGCAGCTTCGCCTTCTCGCGGGCGTGGAACTGAGCGGGCACCGACGAAGCGATGGCGAACGCAGACTCGAGCGCCTGCGCACGAGCATCGGCAGGCGCCGCCGCGGCAGGCACTGCCTGCGCCGCGGGGCGGTCGAGCCGCGGTTGCGGCTCCACCTGCATGGCACACACGAGCATGAGAAGCGAGAGCATCATGTCGTTGACTGTTTCGGAACCACCCTGAAGACACTCGGCCGGGAGCGTCTGCCAGCATTCGCTGCCGGCAGACGCCCCGCGGCTCGAGTGATACTCACACAGAGAGTTTGCGGAACCCGCTCAGATCACGGGCAGGCGCCCCAGGCGCCGAGCATGATCGCGAGGTCGGGCGCGCCGACGGTGCCGTCGTCGTTGAGGTCGGTCGCGGGGTCGTTGGTACCCCAGTTCGCGAGCACATCCGACAGGTCAGCCGCGTTCACGGTGCCGTCGCCGTTGATGTCGGCCGGGCAAGCCTGGCCGATCACGCAACCACCAGGAGGAGCGACATTGAAGCCGTACTGGTCGGCGGCGGTCCAGCCGCAGAGCCAGTTCTCCGTGGTGCCGAAGGCGCCGCGGTAGTTCACGGGGGTGAAGAAGCCGTCGTTCGGCGAGGTGCCCGCCGAGGTCACGGCGTCGTTCGTCGCACGCGGATCGAGCGAGGTGACGCGACGGACCTGAAGGGTGCCGCTCGGGTTCACCGCGGGAGCGCGGGTGATCGAGGCGATCGGGCTGTTCACCGCGGTCACATTCTGGTTGGCCTTGCCGCGCACGCCGACCGTGTCAGCGGTCGAGTAGGCGGTGCCGAAGAGGTTGTTGAAGAAGACCGAGTCCTTGATCTCGTTGAGGTTGCCGTTGACCTGCGCCTGGTAGAAGGCCGCGGGGTTCGCGGGCGCGTTGACCGTCGAGTAGGTGTTGTAGGCCGTGGTCCAGGTCGAGGCGAACGACAGGGTGCCGTTGAAGCCGTAACCCGCGCCACCGTCGCCGTCGATGTTGTCGTTGTTCAGCAGACGCTCGCCGAGGTCCATGAAGATCGACTGACGGAACTGCACACGCGCGTTGTCGCGCAGCGCGATGCCGTGGTCGCCGCCGTTGGCGTTGGTCGTGCCGGGGTTGCCGATCACGGTCAGGTTGTAGAGCACGCCCGTGGTCACAGGCTGGTAGTCCGACTGCTCGGCGCCGTCGATCTCGATGGCGTTGTCGCCAACGCCCGAGCCCTGCGCGGCGTTCGCCGAGTAGCCCTGGACGATGAGGCCGAACTGGCCCTTGCCGCGCCAGCCCTGGTCGATGTCGAGGCTGTCGTCGCCGATGTTCCAGATCGAGAAGTACTTCAGGTTGACGGTGCCGCCCCAGATCTCGATGCCGTCGTCGACATTGTTCATGATCTCCATGTTGTTGATCACGGTCTGACGACCGATGCCGCCGAGCGAGAGGCCGTTGAGCTCGTTGTTGAGGCCGAGCACGAGGCCACCGTAGCGGAACGAGCAGTACGCGAGCGTGCCGCTGTCGTCCTCATCGTCGCCGCCGCCGTAGAGCACATTCGGGTCGCCGGGGGCCGCCGCGGTGAGGCCTTCCATCGTGGCGCGGTTGTTCGCGTTCGGCGAGGCGGTGTTCGCGGTCACCGCGTTCTCGCTGATGTACGCGTTGCCCATGATGGTCAGGTTGCCCCACTCGTTGCACACAGGGCGCCACACGCCGCGGGGGTTCGAGGCCCCCCAGGTGTTGTAGTCGGCCTTCGAGGTGAAGATGATGGGTTCGGCCTGCGTGCCGACCGCGTTGATGCGGGCGCCGCGGGTCACGGCGAGCGAGCCGCCGGCGTCGCTGGCGATCACGGTGCCCGGCTCGATGTTGAGCTGGGCGCCAGGCAGGACATAGATCTGGCCCTGCAGGTTGTAGGTGTTGTTCTTGGTCCAGGTGACCGAGGTCGAGATGTTCGAGGTGACGAGGACTTCCGCGGCGCCAGCCGCACCCGTGAGCAGGGTGAGGGCAGCGGTCGCGACGAGGGTCGAGGTGAGCTTCGTGCGCATGTTTCTCTCTCTGGTGAGCGGGCCTGGGGGATGCCGATGAACGAACGCCTGAGTCACGCCGCCTGCGTGGTTCCCTGGCTGCACGGTGCAGTCAGGCTGGGAACCACGGAAGGCCCTTGCAGGCTGCGTGTCCTACGGGGTCGAAAATACTTCCCGACCTCGTGCGCTTCGTTCAGCGACCGTTCTGTCTCTGCCACGATTGCGTTCGGAACGCGTTGCCTGCCTGCCTTCGAACGCGGCGCATCGTGGTGGCCGCGTGTGTGGTTCGTGTTCAGCGAAGGTTGGAACGGTGTTCGACGCGTGAAAACGCCGTGTGAACCCGAGGCCCGCGCTCGAGCCGCTTCGGAGAGAATCCCTGTATGCAGGACAACGCGGAACACGCTCGCGCAAACGCCCGCAAGTTGCCGTCCGCGCGAGAGATCGCGCAGGCGCTGCGCTACGCGATGACGCAGATCTCGCATTCGCAGGCGCCCACGATGGCGGCGAGCCTGGCGTTCCGCACATTGTTTGGATTCGTGCCCGTGCTGGTGGTCGCGACCATCGTGGCGCGGGCACTTCTCGGCGACGGCTTCGAACGGCTCGCACGGGATGTGATCCACGCGCTTGGCCTGCATGGCGAGCATGCGGCAGCCGGCGAGCCCTCGGCTTCCCTCGGCGCGTGGCTTGAGTCGATGGTCGAGCAGGCGGCGAGGATCGATCTCAGCACGATCGGCGTCGTGGGCGCGCTCGCCGTGGTGTTCTCCGCGGTGTGGACCATGGTCGCCATCGAGTCGAGCTTTAACGCGATCTACCGCGCGCCGAGCGGACGGTCCGTCGTGCGGCGCGTGCTCATCTACTGGTTCGTCATCACCGCGGGGCCCGTGCTGTTCGCGGCGATTCCGCTGGTGCTACGCTCGGCCGCAGACTTCGCAGGCACCGATTCGCTCGCCGCGAAGCTGATCGCGTGGGCTGTCTCCACGCTTGGCGGCTTCGTGTCGCTCTGGGCGCTTCTCACCGCGGCCTACGCGGCGGTGCCCAACACGCGCGTCGACCTCCGCTCGGCGGCGCTCGGCGCGTTCGCGGCGACGCTCCTCATTGAATCGGGCAAGCGTTTCCTGCTTGCGACGCTCGCGGGCTCGTTCGCCACGAGCCAGCTGTTCGCCTCGCTCGGCCTGCTGCCGCTCTTCATGCTGTGGGTCTATGTGATGTGGCTCGTGGTGCTGTTCGGGCTGCAGACGGCCGCGATCCTCCAGGGGTTCACCCGTGGCGGACGCGCGCTCGCATCGCCTGCGCACCGCTCCGATGTGTTCGAGCCCGCCGAGGCGGTCGGCTGTTTTGCCGCCATCTGCCGCCGTTTCCGCGAGGGGCGCAGTGCCTCGGTGGACACCATCGTCCATGACTGCTCGATCTCGCCGGCCTGCGCTCGCGAGCTGCTCGTTCTCTTCGAGCGTGCGGGCCTCGCCCATCGGGTCGACGGCGACGAGCGACGGTATGCACCCTCGCGGCCGCCCGAGTCGATCCTGCAGGCCGAGGCGCTGCGCGCGGGGTTCGCGTTCGCCGACGGCGGCCATGAGGCGGCGGCGCGAGACGACATCGCCGAGCTCCGCGACGCGCAGGTCGCAAAGCTCGGCGATGCGAGGTTCTAGAGCCTCGGTTCGAGGCGTTCAGCGATCGGTCACGGGCACGCGCCCCACGCGCCGAGCAGGAGCGAGAGGTCCGATGCATCGGTGAAGCCGTCGCCCGTGATATCGGCGCCCGAGGTGTTCCACGCGCCGAGCACGAGCGAGAGGTCGGCGGCGCCGACATTTCCGTCGCCGTTCAGGTCGGCGGGGCACGGAGTCGGCGGGTCGCCAGGAAGTTCGACCACCATGATGTGCGCGAATCCCGCGCCGACATCGTTGATGTCGTTCCACTTTCCCGTCGAGCCGAGCATCTCGGCGTAGTCCTCGATCAGGCCCGAGTTGTTCGGCTCGCCCGCGTTCCAGTTCGTGTACTTGCCCGCGGTGCCGTCGCTCCACTGCCACGCGCCTTCGGTGGCGACATCGTTGAAGCCGATCCAGATGCGGCGGTCGACGCCGCCGAGGTTGCCGAAGTTCTGCCAGACGAACTCCTGCTCGTCGGGCGTGTTGATCGAGACGAGGTGGCCGCCGATCTGCTGGGCGAGCGCCTCCGAGGCCGTCCAACTGGTGCCGTTCAGCGCGACATACCGCGTGCCGGTCACGGGGTCGGTCACATCGCCGAGGTACGCGAGCGGCGCGACGCTGATCGAGCCCGAGCCCGTCGCGGTCGGGTTGTAGCCACCGAGCCGGATCAGGTAGGTCGATCCGGCCGTCACGCCCATCGTGATGCGCGACTGCAGGCTGCACACATCGTCGTTGCACGCGAGTACGGCACCGCTGCAGCTTTCGGCGTACACCGCGAACTTCGTGTCGAAGGTCGTCAGGCTGCAGGTCGCGATCTCGATCACCTCCGACGCGGGCGCGGTGAAGCGGAACCACACATCGTTGTAGATGTTCGAGTTGCTGAAGAAGTTGCAGAGCGGGTCGGCCACGCCATCGGTGGTTGCACCCACCGTGCTGAACGACACGGTCCCGTACGACTTGACGACCTGAGCGTCGGCGCACGCGTTGGCGCCCTGCGCCGCGGCTGCGCTTCCGACGGAAAGCGACGCGAGGATCGAGACGATTGCCGACCGTGAGAGAATCATGTCCACCTCTTTACCCTTGGAATGCCGGTCCGACACGGACGCGGCGAATTCGAAGATAGCGCGGGGGCGGCCATTGACCAAATCGCGAGGGCACAAAGTGCTGCTGCGGAGGGAATTCCGACCACGATGCGCCCTGCTCCGTCAGTTATCGTTTCCTTTGGCGCGCGTTCGGCGGCATTCCAGCCTTGTCGGCGCCGAAAACAGCAATCGGGCGGGCGGCGCGGCCGTTCACCCGCGACGCGGACCCGCCGTCCTCCAGGGCTTGCCATGCGCCTACTCGCCTCGACCATCCTCCTCTTCCTGACCTCGGCCGCGTCCGCGCAGATGATGCAGGAAGCCGACCCGAGCGCCGCATCGGAGCAACGCCCGCTCACTGCCGACGAGCTCAAGTTCTTCGAGTCGAAGGTGCGGCCGCTCCTGATCGCGAACTGCTACGGCTGCCACTCGACCTCGGGCGGCAAGGCGAAGGGCGGCCTGAAACTCGACACCCGCGACGCGACCCTGAAGGGCGGGAATTCGGGGCCTGCGGTGGTCCCTGGCGACGCCGACTCGAGCCTGCTTGTCCGCGCGGTGCGATACCACGACGAGGATTCCGCGATGCCGCCCGCGGGCAAGCTGCCCGACGCCGACATCGCGACGCTCGAGCAGTGGGTCGCGATGGGCGCGCCCGATCCGCGCACCGAGGCTCTGGCGGGAGCAGGCGCTTCGCCGGGCACCACGCATCGCTGGACCAGCGAGGACATCGCCCGCGGCAAGGAGACGCACTGGTCGTACCGACCGGTCTCCGCTCCGTCCGCGCCTTCGGTGAAGGACCCGTCGCGGGTCCGTTCGCCGATCGACGCGTTCGTGCTTTCCGCGATGGAGATGCGCGGCCTCTCCCCCGCACCCGACGCCGACCGTCGCACGCTGCTGCGCCGCGCGAGCCTCGACCTGCTCGGCCTTCCGCCGAGCGAGGCCGAGCTGGCCGCCTTTGAGCGCGATTCGTCGCCCGACGCCTTCGCGAAAGCCATCGACCGCATGCTCGCCAGCCCGCATTTCGGCGAGCGCTGGGGCCGCCACTGGCTCGATGTGGCGCGCTACGCGGAGTCGAGCGGCAAGGAATCGAACATCGTCTATCCGCACGCGTGGCGCTACCGCGACTATGCAATCGCGAGCTTCAACGAGGACAAGCCGTACGACCGATTCCTCGTCGAGCAGCTCGCGGGCGATCTGCTGCCCGCGGCGTCCGAGGCCGAGAAGGCCGAGCTCGCGATCGCCACAGGCTACCTCGCGATCGGCACGAAGAGCCACAACGGCCGCGGCAAGCCGCAGTTCCAGATGGACCTCGCCGACGAGCAGATCGATGCCGTCACGCAGGGCATGCTTGGGCTCACCGTGGCCTGCGCGCGCTGCCACGACCACAAGTTCGACCCTATTCCCCAGAAGGACTACTACGCGGTGGCGGGCATCTTCCTGTCGACCGAGACGCGCTACGGCACCTTCGAGGCGCAGGGAAACAACCATCCGTCGACGCTCGTCGAGCTGCCGCGCGATTCCGGCGTTCCGTGGGGCCCGACGATGACCACGCAGCAGCGTTCGCTGCTCACCGCGGCCGCGGAGCGCGTGCGCGAGGAGGCCGAGCGCTCCGCGCAGGTCCTGCAGCAGGCGCGCGAGGCTCGGCAGAGGGGCGAGGAACTGCCCGCGAACATCCAGCAGCAGGTCGTGCGCGCGCGTGCCACGCAGGGAGCGAACGCGAACCTCGAAAGCGTCACCGCGCGGTTCGACGCCTCGGGCGAGCCGACCGAGCGGAACCTCGTCGCCATGGGTGTGGCCGAGCGGCGCCAGGCCCTCAACGCGCGCCTGCTCGACCGCGGCGAGCTCGACAAGCCCGGAACCGTCGTGCCGCGTGGACTCGTGCGGGTCCTCTCGCAGGGCGACGAACCCGCGATACGCAAGGGCTCGGGCAGGCTTCAACTGGCCGAGTGGATCGCGAGCGAAGAGAACCCGCTGACCGCACGCGTGTGGGCGAACCGCGTGTGGCTGCACCTCTTCGGCAAGGGCCTCGTGCCGACGCCCGACAACTTCGGCATGAGCGGACAGCAGCCGTCGCATCCCGAGCTTCTCGACCACCTCGCCACGCGTCTGATGGAGAACGGCTGGAGCACCAAGCGGCTCATCCGTGAGATCATGCTGTCGCGCAGCTACGCGATGTCGAGCGAGTTCGACGCGAAGGACGCCGAGATCGACCCCGACAACACCTACCTCTGGCGCATGCCGAAGAAGCGCCTCGAGGCCGAGGCGATCCGCGACTCGATGCTGCGGGCCGCTGGTCTGCTCGATCTCGAGCCTCGCGTCGGTTCGCCCGTCGCCTTCACCGAGGGCGGCATGCGCGGCCCGCAGCAGGAGCGGGTCTTTGGCGCGATGGCGAGCGCGACCGACAACCACCGCAGCGTGTACCTGCCCATCCTGCGCGACCGCGTGCCCGAGTCGCTCGAGGTGTTCGACTTCGCCGAGCCCGCGTTCGTCACGGGCCAGCGGGATGCGACCAATGTGCCCACGCAGGCGCTCTACCTACTGAACAGCGCCGAGGTCACGCGCATCGCCGACGCGTTTGCGCGGCGTGTGATGCAGGCGGGGACGAAGGAGTCCGACCGTGTCGAGGCGGCTTTCGCCGCCGCATTCGGTCGCGCGCCGAGCACATCGGAACTTCGCGCGTGCCGTGATTTCCTCGACGACTTCGGCAAGGCCTACGCGAAGGACGCCGCCGCGACGCGCGAGTCGAACCCGCGTGCGGGCACACTGCGCGAGCGCGCCCGCCAGCGCCTCCAGCAGGCCGCTGCCCAGCGCATGAGCCAGACCCCCGCGCAGGTCACGCCCGATGTGGCCGCCTACAGCGCGCTCTGTCAGGCGCTGCTGCTTTCCGCCGAATTCCGCACCGTCGACTGACCACCTCGACCGGAACCGAACCCGCAAGGATCACGCGATGTCCGACCTCTGCAACAACAGGCTCTCGCTCCCCTGCTCGCGCCGCGACATGCTGCGCCTCGCCGCCTGCGGCTTCGGCTCGATGGCGTTCGCCTCGCTCGCCACGCGCGCCTCGGGCTTTCCCACGCTGCTCGGTGCCGACGACGGCCCTGCTTCGCCGCTCGCGCCAAGGAAGCCGCATTTCGCCGCGCGCGCCAAGCGCGTGATCTTCCTCTGCATGGCGGGTGCCCCGAGCCATGTCGACACCTTCGACTACAAGCCCGAGCTCGCCACGATGGACGGCAAGACCTTCCGTGGCAACTCGAAGCTGCTCGCGAGCCCGTGGAAGTTCCGCCAGTCGGGCAAGTCGGGGCTGTGGATCAGCGAGCTCTTCCCGAACCTCCAGAAGGAGGCCGACCAGCTCTGCCTGCTGCGCGGCATGAAGGCCGAGATCCCCGCGCACGCGCAGGCGAGCATTCAGCTGCACACGGGCTCGTTCCAGTTCGTGCGGCCATCGATGGGCGCGTGGAGCCTGTACGGGCTCGGCACCGAGAACGAGAACCTGCCCGGCTTCATCGCCATCAATCCGCGTGGCGACAACGGCGGCGCGCAGCTGTACGGCAGTGCGTTCCTGCCCGCGTCGTACCAGGCCACGCCCGTACGCCTTGGCAACGGTCGCGCGGCGGGCGCGCAGGGCGACGCCGTGCCGCACCTCGGCAACGACCGCTTCGGCGACAAGGCGCAGCGCGAGCAGATCGACCTCATCCAGCGGCTCAACCGCGAGCGCCTGAAGCGCGAGAAGGAGGACCGCGAGCTCGAGGGCGTCATCGAGAGCTACGAGCTCGCGTTCCGCATGCAGGCCGAGGTGCCCGACCTCGTCGACTTCTCCGACGAGAAGAAGGCGACGCTCGACATGTACGGCATCGGCCAGGAACCGACCGATTCCTTCGGCCGCCAGTGCCTGCTCGCGCGACGCTTCGCCGAGAAGGGCGTGCGCTTCATCGAGGTGAGCCACGGCGGCTGGGACACGCACCGCAACCTGCGCGAGGAGCTCGCGAGCCAGTGCGGCGAGATCGACAAGCCGATCGCCGCGCTTCTCACCGACCTTCGCCAGCGCGGCATGCTCGACGACACGCTGGTCCTCTGGGGCGGAGAGTTCGGCCGCACGCCCTATGCGCAGAACGGCGACGGCCGCGACCACAACGCGAAGGGCTTCACGATGTGGATGGCGGGAGGCGGCGTGCAGGGCGGCATGAGCTTCGGCTCGACGAACGAGATCGGCGACTCCGCGGTCGACGGCGTGATGGACATCCACGACTGGCACGCGACGGTGCTGCACCTCTGCGGCCTCGACCACGAGCGCCTGACATACCGCCACGCGGGGCGCGACTTCCGCCTGACCGATGTGAAGGGAAAGGCGAACACCGCCATCCTGCGCGCCTGACCGACAGGTGCCTGGCACGTGCCGTGCGGTGCCAGGCACTCCCCGGCACGTGCCAGGCACCAAAGCTTGGCGCGCAACGCGCAGCGCCTTGTGCTCGCGAATGGCTTGTTTCCCAGCAGTTTTCGCAATCCGCCCAATCTCGGAGCAATTGCTCCGAGTTGTGCCTGGCACGTGCCGTGCACTGCCTGGCACCGCGCGGCATGTGCCAGGCACGGTAGGATCGAGACATGTCGACCATCGACGGCCTCACCCCTGAGCTCGACGCCGCCGTCCGCGCCGAGCTTCGGTCGGGCGAAGAACTCTGGTACGCGGGCATGCCATCGCCCAGCATCGCAGGCCGTTCCGCCCTCCCCATCGCCGTCTTCGGCATGTTCTTCGGCGGCTTCGCGCTCTTCTGGATGGGCTTCGCCACCTGGATCATGTGGACCGCCACACCCGAGGGCGATCCAGGCAACGCGCCGCCGCTCCTGATGCGGATCTTCTTCCCGCTCTTCGGCCTGCCCTTCCTCGCGGTCGGCGCCGGCCTCGTCTCGTCGCCGTGGTGGATCGCACGAAAGGCGCGGCGCACGGCCTGCTGCGTCACGAGCGACCGAGCGTTCCAACTCGACGTCGGAAAGTCCGTGAAGGTCCGGTCCTGGGGGCGCAGCGAGATCGGCGAGGTTTCGAAGACGCTGCACGCAGACGGCTCCGGCTCCGTCACTTTCGCGAAGTCCCAACTGCTGAACTCGCGAGGCCGACTGCGCACCGTCACGGCGGGTTTTCACGGCATCCCCGACGCGCGCTCGTGCGAGGAGGCGCTGCTTGCGCTCAAGCCAGCGCCGGCGGAGCCGCCGTCACAGTGAACGGTCGCATCGCTTGCGGCCCGCGAAGAGCAGCTTGACTTCGGGATCGACGACCACGCGCATGGGCCTGAATCCAGCCGGAATCTTCGCCACTACGGGATCTGGTCCGACGAGTTCGACCACCGTGTCGACGAACGGCGCCTCGCCGCTCTCGGGCTTCTCGCCGATCAAGCGCACGGTCACCGTCGCTTGGCCCGTCCCGATGTTGCGCAGCGTGACCGCCGCCGAGTGCGTGTCGCCATCGCCTTCGACCACCGTCTCGCCAAGCTCAAGCTCGGGAAGCGCGGTCCCGTAGATCCACTGCGCGACGAACCCGTCGAACGCCACCGCATCGGGTGCGAACGGCCGCAGGCTCTCGACCATGTCCTCGATCAGCGGGAAGTCGAGTCCCTCGGGCATCTGGACGCCGTCCTTCCACTTCGTGACGAACGCCTTCAGGCCTGCGAGCATCTGCTCTTCGCCCATCAAATCGCGCAGCATCCAGAACACAAAACCCGCGCGCGGATAGGTCACCACCCGGTCGCCCGGGCGCGTGCCGTCGGTGCGGTTGATCGCACGCTCGTTGTCAGCGCGGCGGCCCTCGGTGTACTGCTTCTCCCAGCGGCGGCGCAGCGTCTTCGCCTGCTCCTCGCCAAGCTCGTGATGAAGCAGCATCAGCGCGCTGAACTCCGCGAGCCCCTCGCTGATGATGTTCCCGCCAGGACCCTTGCCGGGCATCACGATGTTGCCCCACCACTGGTGGCCCGACTCATGTGCGACCACATAGAACGCGACATCGAGCGCGCCTTCCTGCTCGAGATACCCGTCGGCGTCCTTCGCGACGGGCCGCGACATGTAGCCGATTCCCTCGGAGAACGAGATGTTCCCAGGGAAACCCTGCGCGTAGCCCGCAAGCCCCGGGAACTGCGTCACGCGCAGATTCTCCCAAGGATACGGCCCGAACCACGCGCCATAGCTCCTCCGCGCGGCCGACAGCGCCTTGACCATCGTCTCGACATTGTGCGGCGTGCGGGCGGAGTAGTAGACCGTCGCCGCGTCGCCCGACATCTCCTCGAGGGGTCCGCCGACGATGTTGAAGAAGCGCACGGGGTGCTCGGTCTCCCACACGGTGCGCCGTCGACCGTCCGCCACCGTCGACTCCTTCTCGACGCCGACGACATTCAGCTTCCAATCCGCGGGACCTTCGACCGCGAGCCGCACCTGCGTCGCCCACGCGGGGCCAAACGCAGGGTCGACGCGCGACTTCCAGTGGTCGATCGGATACTCGCGCGCGTCGCGGCGATTCTCGGTGTCGACGCCGACGCCTTCGACGAAGCCCACGACCGGCAGGAAGCTCGGTCCGAAGCTCGTAAGCACCACACCCGACGGCAAGATGAACTCGCTCGCACCCGCGCCCGAGCGCGACCAACCCTTCGGGAACTCGCCCTTCATCTTGAACGAGATCGTCACGGTCGCATCGCGACCGAGAGGCCGCGCAGGCGTGATCACGAAGAGCCCGCTGCGATTCTCGATCGACGGAGCCGCCTGGTTCGCCTTCGTCGGATCGGTCGCGACACTATCGACCGTCCACTCGCTCGACTCGAAGTGCGGACCAACCGTGATCGGCACCTCGGCCATCGGCCTCGCGTGCGGATTTCGGATCACCATCGTCGCCTCGACCTCGAGCGAGCGCGTCTCGGGGAAGAGCCTGACCTCGCCGTCGACCTTGTCGAGCGCGGGAACGGGCACATCCTCCCAGGTCTTTGAGTTGCGCTTCCAGTACGCCTTCTGCGCCTCGCGCTGCGGGGCGCCCTCGTAGCCCGAGCGTACGGAAAGACCAGCGAAAATAGCGATTCCCGCGACGGGCAGCGCGGCAAGCACCGGCACCAGCGCCGCGCGCAGGAAGGCCGCGGGCTTCATGCGGTCGGCCACCGCGCGGAGGTCGGGCAGTCGGCGCGGCCACATCGAGACCGTCGCCACGATGAAGAACGCAGCAAGCGAGACGACAAGCAGTCGGTTCGTCACGATCGCAGGCCACATGAACTCGAGCCGGTCGAGCTCGCTCCACTGCACGCTGCTCCACATATGCCACTTCGTGACCCAGTTCAGGTAGCCGAACTGCGTCGCGAAGCCGGTGCCAATCAGCGCCCCGAGCGCCACGCCGTACACCACGAAGCGGTTCCGCAGGAGCGCGTAGAGGAACGCCACGAACGCGCCCCATACGATCAATGTCGGCGCCAGCAGCACGCCAAGCAAGAGGAACAGGATGGGTACATCGAAATCGACCTGGATTCCCGTATCAAACGCCTGCTTCCCAAGCACCGCGGCGATCGCCAGCGACGCGCATCCGATGATCACGAGCGCCATCGCGGCGTTCGCAAGCACCTTGCCCGCGAGCACCGACGCCGTCCGCACGGGCGCGGCGCGGAAGATCCCGCTCAGTCCGCAGCGCTCCTCCCGCACGAGGCTCTCGACGGTGTAGAAGAGGACGAGGAAACAAAGAAGCAGCGTGAGCGTGTCGAACACGCTCGCCGCGGCAGCGCCCGTCGTCATCAGGAGCTCGGTATCGAGCGGCCCCTGGCGGAAGCTTGTCGCGGCCCACGACTGGATCAGGATGAGCGGCCCGAACAGCCACACGCCGGGCGAACGAAGGAGCGCGCGCGTCTCGAGCCGCGCGATGTCGAGCGTCCCGCGCACGAAGCCAGGCGCTTTCGACGACGACACGGGCGCACCGCCGCGCGCGGCGATCGCGGCATGCGGCGCCTGCACGGCCTCCGCCTCGACAATCCGCGCCTGCCTGATCAGCGCCTCGATCGACCCGATGCGGAGGTCGTCGTGTTCGGTGCGCGCAATCCGCCGTCCCGTCGCCCACACGGCGCCAAGGCCGATCGCGCACAGCGCGGCGCGACTTGCCAGGAACGCGGCATCGGGCACCAGCGACGCCGAGTTGTAGAACGCGACACCGCGGTCTTCGGTGAGGAAACTCCGCGCAAACCAGCGGAAACCCGTGGGATCGACGAGCTGCATCGTGCGGTTGACCCACATCGGAAGCCACTCGGGGTTGAAGTTCCACACGAAGAAGATGCCAGAGACGACGATCACGACAGGCAGCGCGAACACGAGCACGGGCTGCCTCGTGCGCACGCCGAGCCACATCGACACGCCGCCCACGAAGAGCGCGAGCGGCAGGCCGAACAACGCCTTGGGAAGCAGGTAGTGCCACAGGTCGAACGCACCGCGCACCCGCTCCGCGGGGTCAAGCGGAATCAACTCGTAGAAGCCGATCTGGAGCACCATCCATACGGCGCCGATCGCCACGAGCACCGCGAACGCCGCGAAGAACCGCGTGAATGCGTACTCGATGTGCGTCAGCGGCGTCGCGGCGACGAGGCGGTTGATCTTCCGGTCGAAGTCGCCGAGGACGGGCGTCCCGCAGGCGACAGCGACGAAGAACGGCAGGATCAGCGCGAACAGCGCCATGTCGGCGAAGCCGAGGTTGAACGCCGAGTTGATCGAGACCTTGGCGCCTCCCGTGTCGGCGCTTCCCGTGCTGACCTGCACGCCGCCGACCACGAAGCCGAGCGACATCAGCCCGAAGACCGCGAGCATGATGATGTTGATCGGGCGCTTCCAGCAGGTCGAGAGCTCGAGCAGCGGGTACGCGAGCAGCCGCGCGATCACGCCGCACCTCCCGCGAGCACGGGCGCCGAGCGCACGAGTGCGGGCGGCACTTCATGGTGCGGCACGCGCATCAGCACCAGATAGGCGTCCTCAAGCGTGCCCTGGCTACGGTCGAACCCCGCGGGAACCGCGGCGCCATTCCCGCAGAAGACGCGCACGCGGTTGTTGCGCCCCTCGTTGAGCACGGCGCTGATCACGCGATGTTCCCGCGCAAAGGCAGGCAGATCGGCGTCGGCCACGAATCCCTCGAAGATAAGCCCGTCGACCGCGTTGCGCGCGGCGCTTGGCGTGGTGTCGGCCACGACCTCGCCCGAGCGGATCACGGCAAGCCGCGGACAGAGCGTCGCGACATCCTCGACGATGTGCGTCGACAGGAGCACCACGCGCCCCGCGCTCATCTCGCCAAGCAGACGGTAGAAGCGCTGGCGCTCCTCGGGATCGAGGCCTGCCGTCGGCTCATCGACGATGAGGACGCGCGGGTTGCCCGCGATCGCCTGCGCAAGCCCGAGGCGCTGGCGCATGCCGCCCGAGTAGCCGCCGACCTTGCGCTTGGCGGCGCTCACCAGGTTCACGCGCTCAAGCAGCTCGTCGGCGAGCGCGCCCCGCCCCTTCGGCCCCGTCACGCCCTTCATCTTGAGCAGGAACTCGAGCATCGCGCGTCCCGAGAGATCGGGATAGAAGCCGAAATCCTGCGGCAGGTAGCCCAGCCGCTCGCGCATGAACCGCGGGTTCGCCACCACATCCGTGCCGTCGAGCAGCACCTTGCCCGCGGTCGGCTCGACAAGCCCCGCGACGATGTTCATGAAGGTCGACTTGCCCGCGCCGTTCGGGCCGAGCAGGCCGAACATGCCCTCGGGAATCTCGAGGTCGACGCCGCGCAGCGCGCACACGGGACCAGGGTGGATCTTCACAAGTCCGCGGATCGAGAGCGGTGATTCTGCCATCTGTTGCTCCAGAGATTTCGCCTGATTGACCCATGCTCCACGCGCGTCACGCCGCCGCGGCCTGCGCTGCCCCGCCCGAACCACGCGGCAATGGCCGCGGCCGCGCGACCTGGATCGCCTGCACCACATGCCCGTAGATCCAGCCGAGTCCGCGCGAGATCCACAGCACCGCGGTCATCAGCGCGAATCCGATCAGCAGCGAAGGAATCGCCGTGCCAGAAGGCAACCAGAGATGTCCATCCGCATCGGGCTCGACGCGCCTGTTCATGAACCAGATTTGCAACGGTCCATCGGCATCGTGCACGACGCCGATCGGAACTCCGACCGCGTCAAGTATCGGCGCGAGCATGAGCACCACACCGAGCACCGTCAGCGTGAAGATCAAGACGAAGTTCACGACCGCGACAGGGAAGTTTCCGACGAGGTAGCCGAGCGACATCCAGCTGCGCACATCGCGAAGCCAGCACCAGATACGGCGCCAGAAGTACGAATCGGCTCCGCCTTCGACGGGCTGCGTGCGGCGCGGCATGCGGACACCGAGGAATGTCTCGACGACCTTCCCCTCGAAGAGGCTCAGCGCGCGCGCAGAGCCGAGCAGGAACACGACGAGCGGCAACCCGAGGATCAGCGGAAGGGTTCCGATCGCGAGGGAGCCGACGGTCACGGCCCACACGAAGTACGCGGTGGCGAGCGGGAAGCCGACGAGACCGAAGTAGAGCAGAGCGGTCCATGCGCGCGGCTGAAACCAGATTCCCACGATGGGAATGCGAGAAAGGCGCCCTCCTGCCGCAGGCGCCCACATGTCGGCCGCCGTGGTCTGCTCCTGATCGGCGCCCAGCGCGCCCTCAGCACGGCGGCCAAACGCGCCCGCAGGAGTCGCCGAGTACGCGCTGGCGATCTCGGCAGGTGTCCCGAAGTCTGCAATCGCCTGCTCTGCGGTCAGGCCCGTGGCGATGGCCGACCGCAGGTGCGCCTCGGCGTCGAGAAGCGCGTCGTGGCGAACGGCCGCGTCCTGCTGCTCGAGCGCCGCCTCGAGCAGCGCGAGATAGACGCGGACCGGATCAGGCGACCCAGTCGACTCAGCGGAGTTCATCGATGCCTCCAAGGAATCTGTTGACCCATCGGCCCGTGCGCCGCCATGTCTCGGTCCAGGCGCCGAGCACGCGCCGCCCCTCTGGCGTCAGGGTGAAGCACTTGCGCGCGGGGCCCTCGCGCGAAGGCACGAGCGTGCTTCGGACCAGGCGCTCCGACTCCATCGTGCGAAGCATGGGATAGAGCGTCCCCTGCTTGAAAGACAGCCCTTCGGGCGCTTCGGCCGCCAACTGGCGGGCGATCTCGTACCCGTGGATCGGCTCCTCGGCGCGCGCGATCGCCGCGAGCACGACGAGCCATGCGGTTCCGACGCTGAGATCGCGTTCGAGCTTGTCGCCTAGTGGAGTAGACACTTTAGTATTGTGTAACGCACAGTACTGCAAGTCAAGTACTTCCTTCGGACACTTTCGCGAATTCTTCGCTCGGCCCGTTCCCTCCGCGCAGTTCGATGTACCGCACCTCATCCACCATCGGGTCGGGGCAATCGCCCCAAACGAAGCCCGCAGCCTCCCCCGCAGTTGTTCTCTCGCCGTAGGGCTCGCGCCCCTGCGCAACGCGCATGTCCTGCGCGGCACCGATCCCACGACCCGCGCGACCCGCACAGCCCCACCCCATCGGCGTGGGTTCTTCGCCCATCCATTGGCAATCGCCTCTCGCGAATCTGACCGTGGAGATGTCCGCTCAAGCCCACCGTCCCCGGGCCGCGTCGGACGAGGAGTTGCCATGATCACGCGTACCACTTCCCTTTCGACCCTTGCGCTTGCCGTGGCTGGCGCCGCCGCGATGGCGCCACAGAATGGTGGCGGTGGCGGCAGTGGCGGCGGCAGCTCCTCCGCCGAACGCGCCAAGATCCATGTCGTCACACCGGGCTTCGAGAACCCCCGCGACGCCGTGATCGCCGATGTGCTCGTCGATCGCATCGAATACGCCGACGGCGTTCGCATCGGCTCGAACCAATTCGTCTACCCGGGCCAGATCCTCAACTTCCTGTACACGGGCCCGCTCGAGCGCCTTCGCGTCATGAACGGCCCTCAGGCGACGGTCGGCGCTCCTGGCGTGTCGTACATCGAGGCCCAGGACGGCAACACCGCCAGCATTTCGACGCAGGACCGCAATCTCTTCTGCGGCAAGGTCGAGCAGGCGCTCGGCAACAACAATGTCAACAACCGCGTCCACCTGGCCGCGCAGTCGGGCTACTCGTTCATCATCGGCCTCGAGACGCGCATCTGGGACAGCCATTTCTCGCTCGACAACCGCCACGAGCTCTTCATCTTCGAGGAGCAGGGCAACAGCGTGATGACGATCCAGCCGCTCGACGACGAACTTCAGCCGATCGGCACCGCGGTCGAGGTGCGCGCCGTCGACATCGCCTCGATCCAGCCCGAGAAGGTGTGGGTCGGCCGCTTCACCAATGCAGGACAGCCGCAGAACGGCACCTACGAGGTGAAGATGTTCAGCATCGACCTGACGCGGCTCGGCGTGTCGCACCTGAAGTACTTCGCGCTCACCACCCAGATCTCGGGCGGCGGCGAGGCGAGCGCCGACTTCAAGATCATCGCGGTCGACACCTCACCTGCGCCTGCGGCGCAGACGATGACCTTCGACTGATCGTCGAGACGGTCGATAGCCAGCGTGGAGCGCGGGTCAGCGAGATGCTGGCCCGCGCTTCTTCAATAGCGGCGAAAGAAATCGTGCAAAGTCGGCAGTTTCGGCATGGACTGAGTTCTCAGCCCGATGCCACGCGCGCTGCGCGCACGATTCCGACGATGCCTGAGAAAGCACGCGCGCACGCGCCGCCCGTCGCCCTGTTACAGACGCCTTTCGATATCTGGACACGCGCCGCGGACTTCCCTCGAAGTCGGCGTGACGCGATCTGCGACAGCTGCTGGCGTGCTCCGACATGGCATTCCCCAGATCAGCCTTGGGATTCTTGAGGATCGTTGCGGGCCTCCTTAGGTTGCGACGCTGGAAAGAGGGCACGCCGGGCGCTGCGGGCGGAGTACCGCAGTCGGACGGCGTGGAATGGAGGATGACATGTCGAAGATTTGCCGCATTTTCGCTGCTGCGGTGGCTTGCGCCGCCGCGTCGTTCGCTGTCGCCGCGCCTCAGAATGGCCCGTCGAACGCGAATCCGAGGATCATCGTCGAGACCCCAGGCTACGGAAACCCGCGCGATGCGGTGAACGCCGATGTCCTCATCCAGTCGGTGCAGTTCGCCGACGGCCTCGAGGTCGGAGCCGACAAGCTCCGTTTCCCGGGCCAGATCGTCGAGATGAGCTACGCGGGTCCGACCGAGGCGTTCCGCGTCGTCAACGGCGAGCTCGCGACCGTGGGAACCGCGGGCGTGTCGTACATCGAGGCGCAGGACAATGTGCCCGCCACGATCTCGTCGCTCGACCGCAGCCTGTTCTGCCAGCGCATCGAGAACGCCTTCGCGAACCGCAATCTGAATAATCGCGTCCATCTCGCTTCCCAGACCGGCTACTCGTTCGTGATCGGACTCGAGTCGCGCATCTGGGACAGCCACTTCGCGCTCGACCAGCGGCCCGAGATCCTGATCTTCGAGGAGCAGGGAAACAGCGTGCTGACGGTGCAGGCGCTCAACGACGCGATGCAGCCTGTCGGCACCGCGGTCGAGATCCGCGCGGTCGACATCCGATCGATCAGGCCGCAGAAGATCTGGGTCGGCCGCTTCGACCAGAATGGCGACTGGCAGCCTGGTACCTATGAGGCGAAGCTCGCGGCGATCGACCTCACCAGCCTTGGCGTCGACAGCGTGAAGTTCCTGCGGATCTCGACCTCGATCTCGAACGGCGGCGAGGCAAGCGCGGATCTCAAGATCGTCGCTGTGGAAACCTCGCCGACCCCCGCTGCCGAGCCCGCGGCGTTCGACTGAGCAAACCCCACCAATGGCATCTCGCGAGGCGACCCGAAAGGGTCGCCTTGTTTATTGGTCGAAGGGCAACTCGGCGACGCGGAAAATGTCGGGGCGGCAGCCTGCGTGATCGAAATATGTCGCATGAATCGACAAACAATCGACAGTTCGCTTGCCTCGGCGAAACAAGGGGTTACGGTTGTCCCGTCCGCTCCGCCTATCGAAGAAGTTGTGCCTCGGATGGTGTGAGTATCGGTCCTTGCGTGCGTCGGGTGGTTGGCCACCGAACGCGGAAGGCACCTTCCGAGGAACTCTCGAGAACGCGACGGACGAGGAGAAAGATATGCAGCGCGATGTTGTCTCCATGGCAGCCGTGATCGGTATCACCGCAACCGCGGTGTTGGCTGGTCCACCCGCAGACAGCCAAGGTGGAAGCCAGGGCGGAGGCCAGTCGGGAGGACCTTCAAGCTCCCAAGGCTCGACCCCCTCGTCGGGGGCCGCTTCACGACCGCAAGTGATGGTGTCGACGCCTGGCTATGCCAATCCGCGCGACGCCGTTGGCGCAGATGTGCTTCTCAATTCCGTGAGCTTCGCAGACGGCGTGACCGTGGGGCCGAGCCACTTCGTGTACGCGGGCAGCATCCTGCACCTCTACTACGCAGGGCCGACTGGTTCGCTGCGAGTCCAGAACGGACCGCTCGCCACCGTCGGTTTGCCCGGGGTTTCATACATCGAGGCGCAGGACCTCCAGAGCTCCTCGATCTCGTCGCTCGACTGCCTTCATTTCTGCCAGAAGGTCGACCAGAGCTTCGAGAATCCGAACCTCAACAACCGCATCGACCTCAAGGGCGCGAATGGGCTTGAGTTCTCCATCACGCTGGCGCTCGAGTCGCGGATCTTCGACAGCCACCTTGAGCTCGACAACCGACCCGAGCTGTTCATCTTCGAGGAACAAGGCAACAGCGTGATGACGGTGCAGGCGCTCAATGACCTGCTGCTGCCTGTCGGCACGCCGGTCGAGGTCCGAGCGGTCGATCTTGCGTCCATCCAGCCGAGCAAGGTCTGGGTCGGCCGCATCGCCACCAACGGCGCGCTGCTCTCGGGCGCGCATGAGCTCAAGCTCAAGGCCATCGACCTGACGAGCCTGGGTGTGCCGAATGTGAAGTACCTGCGCGTCACCAACTGGCTCTCGGGCGGCGGACAGACCGCAACCGACTTCAAGGTTATCGGAGTAGATACCTCGCCTGCATACGCTCCGCCCACGATGGGTTTCGACTGATCTGCAGAGGCGCGAAGAGGCAAAGAGCGCGAATTCACGGCTCCACCGCGTCATCCGCCGTGCGCGACGCGGAGCACGAGTTCTTTCACTGCGAACTGGTTGTTTTTCACTCGCGCAAGTCCGGATTGCAGTTAAACTGACGCGGTCTGGTCGTCCCCAGCCGCTTGGCGCACCGTGCGCCCAATCCGTGATCTTGGAGAGTGAGATGTCAACGCACGCTGTGTCTTTGTGGCGATTCGTTGGGTTTGGAGCTCTGGCGTCCTGCCTCTGCCTTGCCGCAGGCGGCGGTGGCGGTGGCGGTGGCAGTTCGGCCGGTGGCGGTACGGGCGGTGGCGGTACGGGCGGTGGATCGAGTTCGAGCGGCTCGCAGTCGGACCAGAACCTTCCCACCTTTGTGATCCACACGCCGAGTTCTCCGAACGACCCCCACGCGGCCATCAACGCCGAGATTCTGCTGCAGCGGGTTCGGTTTCGCGACAGCAACATCGGCCAGTCAGGCACCTTCGTCGAGGTGGCTGCGAATCGGCTCATCTTCCCGAGCGCCATCGGTGGGCTCGAGTTTCAAGGCGGCCCTGGCAAATTCCGGATCACAAACGGCGGCGTCGCGCCTTGGAGCGGAGTTGTGCCTGGAACGATCGGTTCAGGCCCGAACGGAGCGGGTATGCAGTTCACCTCGATCGTGAACGACAACCGGACTCAACTGTTCCTCGAGCAGGCGGGCTCGCTCGCGCCCAACCCGGCCGGCAACCCGAATGCCTGCGAGAGCTCCGACTATGCGCCTTTCTGCCAGGCGATCCTCGGTTGCCTGCGCAGCAACAACCTGAATTACCGCGTGGGCCTCGAGCAGGCGCCGCCGTCGGTGAGCTTCACCTACACGATCGAGTTTGAAAGCCGCATCTGGGACAGCCATTTCCTGCCCGACACCCGCCAGGAACTTCTCTTCTTCGAGGAGCAGGGCAACAGCATCCTCACGATCCAAGCCATGGAGGGCGATGCGCTGATCGGCAATCCCGTGACCGTGCAATCGGTCACGATGATCGATGTGCGCAACGCGCTCATGGTGAGCTCGACCTCCCCCACCGCGACACCGACGCCGATCACGGCGCAGCAGGGCCGCGTCAAGCTTGGCAAGGTGAGCCCGAACGGCACGATCGACAACCAGGGCACATGGGCGAAGTTCTACGCCATGGACCTCAACGAACTCGGCGTGCCGCATCTGAAGAAGATCCGCGTGCGCTCGGCGATCGGCTCGAGCGGCGGCGGAAATCGCAGCGCGCATGTGAAGGTGATGGCGGTCGACACATCGCCCGCCTACCTCGCGCAGACGATGAGCTTCGACTGAGCTCTTCTCGGGGCTGCATCCAAGTGCACCCCATTGGCGTCGGCGATACCTTTCGAGCGTGACTGTGCCCATTGCGCTCGACACTGGATATCTCGGCATTCCCGGGGCCGCCTCGGCCTACCTGCTGCGCGGGCCCGAGGCGCCTGTGCTCGTCGAGTGCGGCTGCGCCGTGGCCTACGACGCGCTGTGCGCGCAGCTCGACGAACACGGCGTGCGGCCGCGCGAACTCGCGGCGCTCTTCGTCACCCACATCCACCTTGACCACGCGGGCAGCGCGGGGCACTTCGCGCGCGAGGGTGTGCCTGTGCATGTCCACCCGCGTGGCGCGCGGCACCTCGGCGACCCAGCGCGGCTCATCGCAGGTTCGCGCGCGGTGCACGGGCCGCGATACGAGCGCTGGTACGGCGACCCCCTGCCGATCGACGCGGCGCTCGTGCGCGCGGTCGAGCACGGACAGACGGTCGCGGCAGGTGGGCTGCGGTTCACGGCGATCGAGACGCCAGGGCACGCTCGGCACCATCACGCGTGGCGTGTCGGCGCGGCCGACGGCGGGCCCGAGTCGGTGTTCGTGGGCGATGTGCTCGGCATGGTCTCGCCAGGCTCGCAGTACATCTCGATTCCCGTGCCGCCGAGCGACATCGACATCGCCGCGTGGCGGGTCTCGCTCGCGCGCCTGCGGGCGTTGCCTGCGGACCTCGATGCGGTGCTCACGCATGGCGGCGCCAGGCCGCTCGGGGCGCATCTCGACGCGTTCGCCGCGCGCATGAACGAGGAACTGCCGCTGCTCGCCGAACTCGTGGAACTCGCGAAGTCGGATCCGCTCGCGGCCGACGCGCGCTACCGCGACTTCCTGTTGCCGCGCGCGGCCGCCGCAGGTCTGAACGATGGGCTGGCGGCGGCGCTTCTTGGGAAGGCCTTCCGAAGCATGAACCTTTCGGGCGTTGCCGATGCGATGTCCGCAGGCAGGTTCGAAGCGCGTCTCTAGCCCTGCGGGCTCAGCCGTGCACGCTTTCGAGGAACGCGGCGAGATGCCGCGCGATGAACCAGTCGAGCGCGGTGCGCGTGGCCGAGGCGTCGACCCCCCACATGGTCACGCTCGGCTCGAGGTACTCGAGGTCGGCCAGCACCTGCAGCTGCCCGTCGACGACATAGGCCTTCGGGAGCCTCGTGGCGTAGTACGCGCTGGCCGCGTTCACGCCTGGCTCGCCGATCGCGATCGACGGCTGCAGCAGCAGCTCGCGGTCGTTGAGATACCAGAGGTCGCTCATCACCATCGGGATGAGCCGCGCCTCCTCGTTCTCGATGTTCTGGCGCTGCCACTGGCGGATCGCGGTGACGAGTCGGTACGCGAGCGGCCTGTCGGCGATCTCGGCGCGCGGGTGGGCGCCGACCACGACGGGCAGCAGGCGGGCCGTCTCGATCGGCATGTCGGGCGGCGTCACCGCCCACGCGGCGTCGATCGCGGTGTCGGCGAGGCCCTGCGTGTGGGGAAGCGACGGATGCGAGGGCTCATGCATGGCGTGGAGGTATCGGCGTGATCGCACGGCACTCCACAACCCTCGCTCGGGCGCGGACCTTTCGCGGCGCGCCAGCCTTCGTGCGCCGCGTCCGCGAACTCACGCGCCGTGCGCGAGTTCAGGCCGTGGCTCGGGATAGGTCCAGCTCGAGAGCAGCAGCCGAAGCGGCTCTTTCGGGCCGGGCATCTCGGAGTTCGCGGCGGCGCGCGCGAGGCCGACCGATTCGCCCGCGCTCTTCACGGCATCGATGGCGACGGACTTCACGCTTGCGCGGGCGGCCCGCCCCGTCGGGCCTGAAAGGCGCGTGGCCCTTGCGTCCTTCCGTTGGCCGAGCAACACAGGCAGATAGAACGCGTGGACCTTCGTCGACTTGATGAGACGCGCCTCCATGCGGCCTTGCTCGAGCGAAAGAAGCAGGATCGAGTCGCGAACCGTCCACACTTCGCCCGCACCGTCGCGGATCCAACCCGCGCCGATCACCCACTCGGAGCCGAATAGGCGCGGCAGGTTCAGCTTGCGGCGAAGCCATGGATCGCGTACCACGAGGTATACGCCGAGGGCAAGCATCGCGACTCCAACCATGGTGCTCCATTCGAGGGGCGCACCCGTGCGCAGCGCAATCGCGGCCTGCGCCCAGAACTGGGCCGACTGAAAGACCAGCATCGCGCCGACGATGCTGGTTCCCGCGGGGAGCCTTGATGTGGGAAGGATCTCTGGCTCGGGCAGGCGACCGAGCGGTGCAAGCGTGCCGACGCATTGCTCACACGGCAACACGGCGCAAAGCGTGACATCGAGGATGAGCACTGGCCTCGGATCGAGCGAGAAGAGCGCTGCGTAGCTCGCGGGATCGGTGAACTGCGCACGCCGCGCACCACGCGAAGGCAACATGCGCCCGATCGGATCCTCGAGCGCGCGCAGGCGGCGCCGCTCGCGGTCCTTCCGTTCGACGCCGAGCGCACCGACGACACCGACCGCAAGCAGGCTCATGACGAACGCGAAGCAGCAGAAGACGACGAGCCCGATCCACCAGCGGCCGGCGGCCGACGCGAGCCAGACGCTGACGCCCACGCCGACCACCGTGACGAACAGCAGCGGCAGCGCGGCGCCGACGACACGAGAAAGGCCACGCAGCGGCTTGATGGGCGGAGGCGGCAGGTCGGCGAACGCGACCTCTCGTCCCGCGAACAGTTCGCGCCATGCTTCGGGAAGCGTCGCGGATGGCGTTGCCATCGCGCTTAGTGGAACAGCGGGAAACGGGCGCAGAATGCGCGGATCTCGCCGCGGACCTCGACGATCGTCGCGGCGTCGCCCGACGAACCGAGCACGCGGTCGATCCACGCGGCGACGGCTTCCATCTCGGCTTCCTTCAGGCCGCGCGTGGTGAGCGCGGGCGTGCCGAGGCGCAGGCCGCTCGTGATCATCGGCGAGCGTGGGTCGTTCGGAATGCCGTTCTTGTTGACGATGATTCCCGCCTTCTCGAGCCACTTCTCGGCATCGGCGCCCGTGAGGTCGGCCGCGCGAGCGCGCAGGTCGACGAGCATGAGATGGTTGTCGGTGCCGCCCGAGCAGAGGCGGTAGCCGCGCTTCACGAGGCCCGCGGCGAGCGCCTGCGCGTTCTTCACGACCTGCTGGCAGTACGCCTTGAACTCGGGCTTGAGCGCCTCGCCGAACGCGATCGCCTTCGCGCCGATCACATGCATGAGCGGGCCGCCCTGCGTACCTGGGAACACCTTGCGGTCGATCTTCTTCGCGATCTCCTCGTCGTTGGTCAGGATCAGGCCGCCGCGCGGGCCGCGCAGGGTCTTGTGGGTCGTCGTGGTCACCACATGCGCGTGCGGGAATGGCGACGGATGCACGCCCGTGGCGACAAGGCCCGCGATGTGCGCGATGTCGGCCATGAGCACGGCGCCGACCTCGTCGGCGATCGCGCGGAAGCGCGCGAAGTCGATCGTGCGCGGATACGCCGAGTAGCCGCAGATGATCATCTTCGGCTTGGTTTCGCGGGCGATGCGCGCGATCTCGTCGTAGTTCAGGAGCTCCGACTGCGCATCGAGGTCGTACTCGGCGATCTTGTAGAAGGTGCCCGAGAAGTTCACCTTGAGGCCGTGCGAGAGGTGGCCGCCCGACTTGATCGGGAGCGACAGGATCGTGTCGCCCGGGTCGCACATCGCCATGAAGGTCGCGGTGTTCGCGTTCGCGCCGCAGTGCGGCTGGACATTCGCGAACTTGCAGCCGAAGAGCTGCTTCGCGCGGTCGCGCGCGAGGTCCTCGATACGATCGTGGAACTCGCAGCCGCCGTAGTAGCGCTTGCCCGGGTAGCCCTCGGCGTACTTGTTGGTGAGCCACGAGCCGACGGCGTGCATGACCTCGGTCGAGACATGGTTCTCGCTCGCGATCAGCTCGAGCGTGGTCGCCTGGCGCTCGGCTTCCTGCGCGAAGAGGCGCGCGGCCGCGGGGTCGTAGCGCTCGAGCATGGCGAGCAGGTCGACCGACATCGGGTCGAGCGGGATGTCGGCGGGGAAGCCCGCAGGCATGGCGCGGGCAGACGACGGAACGGCGGTCGCTGGAGTCATGGTGCGGATGGTAGTCGACGGTACGCTGCGGCCATGCGGCAGCAGGCCACCGTGATCGATTGCCCTGCAGGAAGGCTCGTGGTGGGCCGTCGACATGGCGCGCTCGTGGCGGAATGGAGCGTCTCGCCCCATGGCGTCGAGGCCGCGTCGCGGGAAGACGCCGAGGCGGTCGGGCTCGCCGACGCGCTCCGACGCGCGCTCGCAGGAGACGAATCGAGGCTGCCGGGCTTTCCAGTCGGCGCGGGAACGGCGTTCCAGCGGCGTGTTTGGACCGCATGCAGGGCCGTGCCCCGCGGACGCACCGAGACCTATGGCGCCCTCGCGGAACGGCTCGGCCTCGGTCGAGGCGGCGCGCGGGCCGTGGGGCAGGCGCTGCGCCGGAACCCGCTGCCCGTGCTCGTGCCGTGCCACCGGATCGTGGCGGCCGATGGCCAAGGCGGTTATTCGGGCGATACCTCAGGGGCGCTCTCCGAAGTCAAGCGGACGCTGCTCGAACTCGAGCGGTCGGCTTGAGGTGCAGGCCGTCGTAGCCGATCCAACGGGTCCCCTTTCATGGGGACGCTAGAGTGCCAAACCCGCGAGAGCGCGGGACCTACGCCTGTTTACGGGCAACCATGTTGTCTGCCTCGATGTCGACCAGCGCAAGATCGAGATGCTCCGCCGCGGCGAGAGCCCGATCTACGAGCCTGGACTCTCCGAGATGATCGTGCGCAACGCGGGTTCGGGGCGTCTGTCGTTCACGACCGACAAGCTGGAGGCGTACCGACACGCCGATGTCATCTTCATCTGCGTGGGTACGCCGAGCGATGAGGACGGCAGCGCCGACCTGCAGTATGTGCTCAAGGTCGCGGCCGACATCGCCGACGCGATCAACGCGATCGGCCCGACCGCCGCGCCGAAGACGGTCGTGGTGAAGAGCACCGTGCCCGTCGGCACGAGCCACAAGGTGCGCGACCTGATCGCGTCGAAGTCGAAGCTGCCGTTCCACATCGCCGACAACCCCGAGTTCCTGAAGGAAGGCGATGCGATCAACGACTTCATGAAGCCCGACCGCGTGGTGTGCGGCGTCGAGAGCGACCATGCCGCGGCGGTGATGCGCGAGCTGTACGAGCCGTTCGTGCGCCAGGGCAACCCGATCTACATCATGGATGTGCGTTCGGCCGAGATGGTGAAGTACGCGTCGAACGCGATGCTTGCCTGCAAGATCTCGTTCATCAACGAGATGGCGAACCTGTGCGAGCGCTACGGCGCGAACATCACGAGCGTGCGCGAGGGCATGTGCGCCGACAAGCGCATTGGAAACCAGTTCCTGTACCCGGGCCTTGGCTACGGCGGCTCGTGCTTCCCGAAGGACACGCTCGCGGTCGTCTCGATGGGCAAGGCGATCGGCTTCGATTGCGAGCTGAACGCCGCGGTGCACCGCGTGAACCAGGCGCAGCGACGCCACTTCTGGACGAAGATCGAAGGCGTGTTCGGCAAGGACCTGAAGGGCAAGCGGCTCGCGTTCTGGGGCGTGGCCTTCAAGCCGCGCACCGACGACATCCGCGAGGCGCCGTCGATCAGCCTGATGAAGATGGCTGTGGCCGCGGGCGCCAAGGTGCGCGCGTTCGACCCCGTGGCGCTCGAGAACCTCGGCAAGGAGTTCCCCGAGGTCGAGCACGCGAAGGACATGTACCACGCGCTCGAGGGTGCCGATGCGCTCGTGATCTGCACCGAGTGGAACGAGTTCCGCGCGCCAGACTTCGACCGCGTGGCGGCCCTGCTGCCGTCGAGGCTCGTGTTCGACGGGCGAAATCTGTACAAGCGCCAGGCCATGGAGGAGCGCGGGTTTGCGTATCACTCCGTGGGACGGGCGCCTGTGAGCGGCCGCTGAACGCGCGCGCGTGAGCGGCGCGGCGGCGGCGCGGGCCGATCCCGGGCAACTTCCACATGGGAATCGTCGACTATCCTCCGCGCACTGTGAACCAGCTGCTGATCTCGACCGCCGACGGACGGACGATCGCCCAAGGGGCGCTCGATCCGACGCGTGCGTACTGGATCGGGCGCGAGACGCAGTGCGACTTCGTGCTCAGCGATCCGTCGGTCAGCCACAAGCATGCGCTGGTCTTCTGTGCGGGCGGCCGATGGTGCATCGCCGACACGGGATCGCTCGAGGGGCTTGAGACCGAGGAAGGGCCCACGCGGTTCGCGGTGTTCGCGCCCGAGGCATGGGTCAAGATCGGCGAGATGTACCTTTGGCTCGCGGGTGCGGGCGCGGGCGGAGCGCCGATCGACGCGACGCCTCCGACGCCGAGTGCTGGTACGGCGGCGGCGCGGGCGACGCTTGCGATCGAGCGCGACCCGTCGGATCCCGAGTTCGAGCCGCAGCCTGCGCCCGCCGAGGTGCTGGTGCTGACCGACGCAAGTGGCGCGGTGGTGCTGTGCGCCGACCTCACGGGCGCCGCGTCACGCAAGGCGGGCGGTGTTCCGAGGATCCTGGTGGGCCGCGCGGCATGCTGCGACCTGCAGATCCACCACCCGTCGGTGTCGTCGGTGCACTGCGTGCTTGCGCTCGGCGCGCAGCACTGGTCGCTCGTCGATGCAGGCTGCGAGGGCGGCCTGATCCTCGATGGAAAGCGCTGGTTCCGGAAGCGCATGGAGCCGGGAACGGCGGTGCCGGTCGGCGAATTCAGGCTTTCCGTGGCTCGGCTCGCGCGCACGCAGCCCACGCTGGCGGTCCCCGGCCGCTTGGATGCGCAGCCTCCGCGCAAGCCTTCGGCCTTCCTCGACTGAGGGCGCTCGGCAGTCGGAAACCCCTGAAAACATAGGGAAATCGCTCCGATGGCGAAAAACATCGTGTTTCTAGGCATTTTTCGGTGTCGACGGCCTTGCGCCGAAGGTCCGACCCCTTTATTTTCACATGAAATCGACAGGCAGGGAGCCTGTCTCACAAGGCACGAAAGGATTCCGCCAACATGGCCAGCAAGATCAAGATCACCGCCGCCAGCAAGGTCCGCACCAAGGGTTCCATCTACAAGGACATCTCGACCGTGTCGGGTCTGACCCGCAAGCAGGTCGTGTCGGTGTTCGACACCCTCACCGAGATGATGAAGGCCGACCTCGGCAAGAAGGGTTGCGGCACCTTCAACCTCTTCGGTCTCGCGAAGATGCGCACGGTGAACAAGCCCGCCACCAAGGCGCGCAAGGGCAAGAACCCCTTCACCGGCGAGGAGATCACCATCAAGGCGAAGCCTGCGAGCCGCAAGGTCCGCATCCGCGCGATGAAGGGCCTCAACGACTCGATCTGAGGTTTTGCGACCTTCGCGTGAGCCGCTGGAACGCGGCTCACGCATCTTCGCAAAACACCGCGAGTACCCACTCACACGACGCGTCCGCGAGGGCGCGTCGTGTGCGTTTTGTGCGATCTCGGCTCGACGCCGCCGCGCCTTGCGCGGCGGGTGCCCAGTGCGAAGCTACTGGGTCGCGAGATCCAACGATCTCGGTTCGACGCGGCGGGCGAAGCCCGACGATTCGTGCAGCGCGTGTCGCGCGCGGGAAGTTCACCCGATTACGGCGCGCAGCGATCCATCGTGCGCCGCAAGGTCGCGCTCGGCGTCGATCTTCGACACGCCGCGCGCGCGCATCACGATCGCGGTCTTCAGCATGCCGCCCGCGGCCATGAGCTGCGCGTGCGCGGCCTCGCGCGAATCCTCGGGAAAGAACTCGCGGTAGATGCGCACCGCGCGGTCGACGAGCTTGTCGTTCGTCGCGGCGAGATCGACCATCAGGTTTCCGTAGGTCTTGCCGAGCCGCACGAACATCGCCGTGGTGATCGCGTTGAGCGCGATCTTCGTCGCCGTGCCCGCCTTGAGCCGCGTCGAACCCGTCAGGATCTCGGCGCCTGTCGCAAGCACGATGCGCACATCGCAGCACTCGGGCTCGACATGCGGCGCGCAGGTGAGGAGCCCCGTGCCCGCCCCCCGCTCCTTCGCGAGGCGCAGCGCACCGAGCACATACGGCGTCGTCCCACCCGCGGCGATGCCCAGGAACACATCCTTTGCCCCGAGGCCGAGCCGCGCGAATTCCTCGGCGATCCCCTCGGGTTCGTCCTCGCGTCCCTCGCTCGAACGACGCAGCGCCGAATCGCCGCCCGCGATGATCCCGACGACCTGCGACGGATCGCTGCGGAATGTCGGCGGACACTCGCTGGCATCGAGCACGCCGAGCCGCCCGCTCGTGCCCGCGCCCGCGTACACGAGCCGCCCTCCCACGCGCAGCGCCTCGGCCGCAAGATCGGCGAACCGCGCGATCTCCCCCGCCGCACGCTCGACCGCCTCGACCGCGCGGCGCTGGTCGCGCGCAAGCAGCAGCACCACATCGTCGGTGCCAAGCGCGTCGAGCGCGCGCGACTCGTCGTGGCGCTGCTCCGTCGCGACATGCGACCGGTCGGACGGCAGCTTCACGGCGCACCCCCTTCGTTCGCCGCCGCGCCCCACGCGGGAGCCTCGGGCTTCAGCGCCTCGATGAAGAACGACCACTTCACGCTTTCGTTCGCGGGGCTCCAGATGCCGTGGTCGGAGTTCGGGAAGAGCATCATCGAGAACGGCCTGTTGATCGACTGCAGCGCGTGCGCGAGCTCGAAGGTGTTGTTCGGATGCACATTGTCGTCCATCATGCCGTGCAGGAGGAGCAGCTTGCCCGTGAGCTTCCCCGCCTGCTTCACGCAACTGCCCGCGTCGTAGCCTTCGGCGTTCTCCTGCGGCGTGCGCATGTAGCGCTCGGTGTAGATGGTGTCGTACTGCCGCCAGTCGGTGGGCGGTGCGCCCGCGACGGCGGCATGGAACACATCGCCGCGGCGGATCACGCAGATCGCGCTCATGTAGCCGCCGTAGCTGTGGCCCGTGATGCCGACGCGCGTGCCGTCGACATAGGGCCGCGTGGCCGCGAGGTGCTGCACGGCCGCGGCCTGGTCGTCGGCGTCGACGACGCCGAGCCTGAGATACGCCGCGCTTTCGAAGGCCTTTCCGCGGTGCGGCGTGCCGCGGTTGTCGACGGTGACGAGCAGGAAGCCGAGCGCGGTGTTCGCGTCGCCCGCGTCGAACGAATCGGTCACGAGCCGCACGGTCGGCCCGCCGTAGGTCTCGACGACCACGGGGTACTTGCGCGCGGGGTCGAAGGCGGGCGGGAACTGGATCTTGCCGTAGAGCGTGGTCTCGCCGTCGGCGGCCTTGCAGGTGAAGAGCTCGCTCGGCGTGAGGCCGTGCGTGGCGAAGCCGTTCGTGCTTCCCTCGCCGAGCGCCGCCACGCGCGGGCCCGCCGCGGGCGCGTCGTCGAGCATGTACACGAGGTCGTGGCGCGGCACGCGCATGGTCTGCGCGGTCGCGACCACCGCGCCTCCATCGGGCGAGATGCGGTAGTTCGAATGGTGGAAGTCGCCCGTCGTGATGCGCATCGAGCCCGAGCCGTCAAGCTTCGCGCGGTGCAGTTGCTGCTGCACGGCCACATCGCCGCTCCACGCGGTGTACCAGAGAACGCCCGCATCCTCATCGAGCGCGACGATCGCGTCGACGGGCGAGTCGGGCTCGGTGAGCGCGGCGACGAGCGACCCGTCGAGCGAACGCAGCTCGTAGCGCTTGAATCCCGTCTTCTCCGATTCCCAGATGAAGCGCTTGCCATCGGCGAGGAACCGCATCAGCGGGCGGTTGTGCTGCCAGGTGTCCTGCTTCTCCTGCACGACGAGGCGCGATTCGCCCGTGAGCGGGCTCGCGGCGAGCACATCGAGCACATCCTGGCGCCGCGGCGTGCGCGAGTAGATCAGCTCGCTGCCGTCGGGCGTCCATCGCACATTGAAGAGGTAGTACTCGACGCCCTCGGCCGCGCCCGACTTCGCGCTGAAGCTGTCGACGGCGACGGTCTTGCCTGTCGCGATCTCATGGATCATGAGCGCCGCGGTGGGATTCGCGGCCCCTGGCTTCGGGTACGCCTCGCTCAATACGCGCGTGTTCGCCTCGGTCCAGCCGCCGAGAATGTAGAAGTCCTTCACCTTCGATTCGTCGAATCGGTAGAACGCAAGGAAGCGCGAGTCGGGGCTCCACCACATCGCGGTGGTCTGGTCGAGTTCCTCGCCGTAGACCCACGACGCCTGCCCGTACTTGATGTCGTCGTTGCCGTCGGTGGTGACGGCCTTGCGCTCGCCGCCTTCCTTCGCGTCGAGAAAGAGGTTGCCCTTCTCGCTGACAGCGGTCCAGTTGCCGTCGGGGCTGTTCGAGGTCGTGAACTGACGGCCGCGCGGCGGGCGGCGCTCGCCGCGGCCGTTGCGCTGCTCCTTCGACGGCTTCGCCGACTCGGGCGGCTCGCCTTGCGCGCTGGCGATGGCGCCCGTCGTGAGATCGAGCGTCTTCCAGCCGTCCTTCTCGAACCACATCGTGCGCGCGTCGGCACTCCAGCGCACATCGCCCGCGGTGCCGCCCTCGCCGATGCCGCCCATCGCGCTCTGCATGCGGCGCACGAGCTCGTGGCCAGGCAGCTCCTTGAACGGCGTGTAGGTCTGCGCGAGCGCGCAGGTCGAGGTGCAGGCGGAGACGCACGACGCGGCAAAAACCGCGGCAAGCCGCAGGGTTCGAGGCATGTCGGCAGCGTAGCGCGTCAGACGCGCGCGTGGCGCGCGAACTCGGCGTAGCGCCGCGCGAGGTCGGCCTCGGTTGCGCGCGCGACGCCCTCGAGCGAGAACGCCGAGATGGTGAAGCTCGCCATCACGGTGCCCCACGAAAGCGCCTGCTGCAGCGCCTCGAAGTCGGTGCGGCCCGTGCGCGCGAGATGCGCCATGAAGCCGCCCGCGAAGGTGTCGCCCGCGCCCGTCGGATCGACGACCATGCTTTCTTCCGCAGGAAACGCAGGCACCACGGCCACGCCGTCGCGATGGACGAGCACCGCCCCGTGCTCGCCCTTCTTCACGACCGCGAAGGTCGGCCCGTAGCCGAGGATGCGGCGACCTGCCGAGACCGCGTTGCGCACGCCCGTGAGGTGCGCGGCCTCGGAGTCGTTGAGCACGATGCCGTCGACCTTCGACAGCAGGTGCACGAGCTCGTCGTGCGCGACATTGATCCAGAGGTCCATCGTGTCGGCGACCGCGAGCTTCGCGCGCGGCACCTGCGCGAGGAGCCCCGCCTGCACCGCAGGATGCGTGTTGCCGAGGAAGAGGAGGCCGCTGTCGGCGAACGCCGCGGGCACCTGTGGCGGCGCGTCGGCGACGACGCCGAGCTCGGTGAAGAGCGTCTCGCGCTCGTTCATGTTGAGGAGGTACTTGCCGCCCCAGGCGAAGGTCTTGCCGCCCGCGCGCGTCTCGAGGCCGCGTAGGTCGACGCCGTGCAGGCCCTCGAGCAGCGCGCGGTGCTGCGCGGGCCAGTCGTCGCCGACGACGCCCACGAGGCGCACGGGTGCGAGGCGGCTTGCGGCGGCGGCGAAGTACGCGGCGCTGCCGCCGAGCACGCGGTCGGCGCGCGCGGACGGCGTCTCGACCGTGTCGATGCCGATGGTTCCCGTGACGAGGAGCGGGCCGACGGAGCCGGCAGACGGGGCGTTCGAATGGGTCATGGTGCTTGGGTGGCCGTTCGTGCGGCGCGGTTCAGTCGGTCTTTTCGCTTACGAAGCTGCGCGCGAAGCCGTAGCCGAGCGCGACGCCCGCGAGCGATCCTGCCGCGGCGTCGATGGGCATGATGCGCAGGAGCCGCGGGAAGCTGCCGTCGACGACGCCCGCGGCGAGCTCGCCGCGCATCGCGAAGGCGATGTACGCATGGGCGAGCGCGAGCGCGGCGACGGGCGCGGCGGCGAGATACACGGGTTGGGTGCGCGGCGCGAGCATGCGGCCGACGGCGCCCGCGGCGAAACCGCCGAGGACGGCAGCGCCGATCGCCTGGCCCTTGGTCGCGGTGGCTGCGGCGACCCACGCGACGGCGATGCCCGCGAGGCCCGCAAGCCACGACTTGCGCGCGGCGGCGCCCGTGGGCGAGTCGATGTCGTCTTCGTGCGTGGGCGGGATGTCGCTGAGGGGGCCTGCGACGCGGAACACCGCGTGGCTTGCGGCGGCGACGAGGGCGGTCCACGCGACGAGTTCGAGCGCCGCGAGCTTCGGGCTCGATCCGCCGAAGGCGAAGTCGAGCGAGGTGCCCGTGCGCATCGCCAGGAGCCCGACGCCCGTTCCGAGGACGAACAGGCCGACGACCGCGTTCAGCAGCTTCCCGACGACGCAGGCGATCGCCGTGACGACGGCGAACGCCACGAACACGCCGAGCGCCGCGAGCATGGGCCGTTCGGCGTCGGCGACGAGCGGCCCACCCACGCCGCGCACGCTCGTGACGAGCGGCACCGTGAGCGCGAAGGCGCACGCGGCAAGCGCGATGGCCACGATGAGCACGGTGACGCGGCGGACGGTCGAGTCCATCGTGGCAGTGTGCGCGAAACGGGCGCGGGTCGCAAGACGCGCTTCCGCCCGTATATTCCGCGCGCCATGACGGCCGTACAGCCTGCCTCCACCCCCGCGTCGCCTGTCGTGCTCGACGGGCGCGCGCTCACGATCGCCGATGTCGCGCGGGTCGCCCGCGCCAACCACCGCGCGCCCGTGCCCGTGACCATCTCGCCCGCAGCGGCCGATCGCATCCGCGCAAGCCGCGCCGTGGTCGAGCAGGCGCTCGCGGGCGGGAAGGCGGTGTACGGGCTCAACACGGGCTTCGGTAGCCTGTCGCGCGTGCGCGTCGAGCACAGCCGCGCGTGCGACCTGCAGCGCAACATCATCCGCTCGCACGCGGCGGGCGTGGGCGAACATCTGCCGCTCGAGGTTTCGCGGGCGCTCGTCCTGATTCTCGCGGCGAGCCTGGCGCGAGGCGCGTCGGGCGTGCGTCTCGAGACGGTCGAGCGGCTCGTCGAGCTCCTCAACCTGCATGTGGTGCCCGCGATCCCGAGCCGCGGCTCGGTGGGCGCGTCGGGCGACCTTGCGCCGCTCGCGCATGCGGCGCTCGTGCTGCTTGGCGAAGGCGAGGCGTGGATCAACGGCCGCGTCGAGCCCGCGGGCTACGCGCTCGTGAGCATCGGCATGAAGCCGCTCGCGCTCGAGGAGAAGGAGGGACTCGCGCTCCTGAACGGCACGCACATGATGTGCGCGATCGGCGCGCTCCTCTGCCACGACTTCTCGAACGCGTTCGACGCGGGGATCGCCGCCGCCGCGATGGCGATCGATGCGGCGAAGGCGACCGACGCGTTCCTCGACCCGCGCATCCACGAGGTGCGGCGGCAACCTGGGCAGATCGAGGTGGCGTCGCGCCTGCGCGCCATGCTCGCGGGCAGCGCGATCCTCCCGTCGCACGCCGAGAACGACCCGCGCGTGCAGGACCCCTACTCGCTGCGCGCGGCGCCGCAGGTGATGGGCGCGGCGCTCGACGCGTTCCGCTTCGTCGAGTCGACGGTCGCGCGCGAGCTCGGCGCGGTGACCGACAATCCGCTGGTGTTTGCGCGCGATGGCGGCGGCGGCGACATCGTCTCGGGCGGCAACTTCCACGGCATGCCGCTGGCGATCGCGCTCGATGTGCTTGCGATCGCGTGCTCGCATCTTGCAGGCATCTCGGAGCGGCGCACCTACTGGGTGGTGTCTGGGTTCGACCAGTTCCTCGGGCTCAAGCCGTACCTCGCCACCGACCCTGGCGTCGATTCGGGCCTGATGATCGTGCAGTACGCCGCGGCCTCATGCGTGAACGAGATCGCGACGCTTGCGAACCCCGCGAGCGTGACCAACATCTCGACGAGCGCGGGCATCGAGGACTACAACTCGTTCGGCTCGACGAGCGCGCTCAAGGCGATGCGATGCGTGTCGCTGGCGCGGTCGGTGGTCGCGATCGAGCTCCTCGTGATGGCCGAGGCGCTCGAGGCGTACCGCCCGCTCAAGTCGGGCGCGGGCGTCGAGAAGGCGCACGCGATCCTGCGCGCGCAGGTGCCGAAGCTCGGCGGCGACCGCCCGCCGTCGCCCGATATCAGGGCGATCGAGCGGCTCGTCGCGGAGGGCGCGTTCGCAGGCGTGTGAGCGCGCAGGCGAGGCCGCTACACTCGCGGCCTATGTCGACCGCCACCGCCGTTTCCCGCATCGTCCGCGCGCCGCGCGGCAACGACCGCATCTGCTCGTCGTGGGCCGCCGAGGCCGCGATGCGCATGCTCATGAACAACCTCGACCCCGAGGTCGCGGAGCGGCCGGGCGACCTCGTCGTGTACGGCGGGCGCGGGCAGGCGGCGCGCAACTGGGCGTGCTTCGACGCGATCGTGTCGACGCTGCAGTCGCTGGCGTCCGACGAGACGCTGCTTGTCCAGAGCGGCAAGCCCGTCGGCGTCGTGCGCACGACGAAGGACTCGCCGCGCGTCCTGATCGCGAACTCGAACCTCGTGCCGCACTGGGCGACGCAGGCGAAGTTCGACGAGCTCGCCGCGAAGGGCCTGATGATGTTCGGACAGATGACCGCGGGCTCGTGGATCTACATCGGCACGCAGGGCATTCTGCAGGGCACCTACGAGACCTACGCCGAGTGCGCGCGGCAGCATTTCGGCGGCACGCTGAAGGGCACGCTGAATGTGACGGGCGGCTGCGGCGGCATGGGCGGCGCGCAGCCGCTCGCGATCACGATGAACGAGGGCACCTGTCTCATCGCCGACATCTGCCGCGAGCGGCTCGAGAAGCGCATCCACGACCGCTACCTCGACGAGATGCACGAGGACCTCGATGCGGCGATCGACCGCGCGCTCGAGCTGAAGGCGAAGGGCATGGGACTTTCGGTCGGCTGGCTCGGCAACATCGTCGACCTGCTGCGGCGGCTCGACGCGCGCGGCATCGTGCCCGAGACGCTCACCGACCAGACGAGCGCGCACGACCCGCTCGAGGGCTACTACCCCGCCGACATGAGCCGCGAGAGCGCCGACATCCTGCGCAGCCAGAACCCCGCGGAGTACCAGGAGCTCGCGTGCGCCTCGATGGAGGAGCATGTGCGGCTGATGGTCGGGTTCCTGCACAAGGGCTCGAAGGTGTTCGACTACGGCAACAACATCCGCCAGCGCGCGCTCGACCACGGGTTCGGCGACGCGTTCGCGTTTCCAGGGTTCGTGCCCGCGTACATCCGCCCGCAGTTCTGCACGGGGCGCGGGCCGTTCCGCTGGGTGGCGCTGTCGGGCGACCCCGCCGACATCAAGACGACCGACGACGCGATGCTGAAGCTGTTCCCGAACGACGCGTCGCTGCGGCGCTGGATCACGATGGCGGGCGAGCGCGTGGCCTTCCAGGGGCTGCCCGCGCGCATCTGCTGGCTCGGGCTTGGCGAGCGGCACAAGGCGGGCCTCCTGTTCAACGAGCTCGTGCGCAGCGGCAAGGTGAAGGCGCCGATCGTGATCGGGCGCGATCACCTTGATTGCGGCTCGGTCGCGAGCCCGAACCGCGAGACCGAGGCGATGCTCGACGGCACCGACGCGGTGAGCGACTGGGCGATCCTGAACTTCGCGGTGAACACGGCGAGCGGCGCGAGCTGGACGAGCTTCCACCACGGCGGCGGCGTGGGCATCGGCTTCTCGCAGCACGCGGGGCAGGTGATCGTGGCCGACGGCAGCGACGAGGCCGCGGCGCGCATCGAGCGCGTGCTGACGAACGACCCGATGATGGGTGTGTTCCGGCATGCGGATGCGGGATATGAGCTTGCCAAGCAGTGCGCGCGGCGTGAAGCGGTGAAGATTCCGATGATGTAGCGGTCGCGGCTGCGGCCGCTCCCTCGGGTGCTTGTGCGCATGGCGTAAAGCGGTGGAGATTCCCATGCTGAGGCGGTCGCGGCTGCGGCCGCTCCCTCTGGTGCTTGTGCGCGCGGTGGCGGCGGGTGCGATGGTTGCGTGCGTCGGTGATTCGATGTGGAAACGGATGCGGGAGGCGATGCGATTGGACCGCGCGCTTCGCGCGCGCGCCCTCGCGAGATTGGAGAACGGGGCGACCCAGTGGCTTCGCACTGGGCACCCGTCGGCCTTCGGCCGACGGCGATGGTCGTGGGGTCTGTGTCCAGCCTCCGTACTCGGCACGACGCCGCCGCGCCCTGCGCGGCGGGTGCCCAGTGCGAAGCCACTGGGTCGCAAGATCCAACGATCTCGGCTCGACGCGGCCGCGCGCAGCGCGGCGGGTGCCCAGTCCGAAGGCACTGGGTCGCAAGATCCAACGATCTCGGCTCGATGCGTCGGGCGCAGCCCGACGGTCTGCGATCACGCCTCTCGACGCACGCGACGCGCCGCCCCATAACGGCCCTGCGCGTGGTCACGCTAGATTGCGCGCATGCCCGTGGTGCTTGAGCCAACTCCCGAAGCGGTCGCGCAGTGCGCGGCGCGGCTGCGGCGTGGGCTGCCCGTGGCGTTTCCGACCGAGACGGTGTACGGCCTTGCGTGCGACGCGACCAGCGAGCCCGCGGTGTCGGAGGTGTACCGGCTGAAGGGGCGGCCGCCGTCGAACCCGTTGATCGCGCATGTGCTCGACGCGGCGATGGCGAAGAAGTCGGTGATCGGCTGGGATGTGCGCGCACAGAAGCTCGCCGATGCGTTCTGGCCTGGACCGCTTGCCATCATCCTGCCGCGGCGCGCGGAGATCTGCGCGGCGAGCGTCGGCGGCCGCACGACCGTCGCCGTGCGCGCGCCTGCGCACCCCGTGGCGCGCGCGCTCATCGAGGCGTTCGGCGGGCCGATCTCGGCGCCGAGCGCGAACCGCTCGGGGCGCGTGTCGCCCACGACCGCGGCACATGTGGCCGAGGAGTTCGCCGATGTGGCCGACCTCCCGATCCTCGATGACGGCCCTGCTCGACCTTTCGCGTGCGCGGCCGATGATCCTGCGCCCTGGCGCGATCACCGTCGCCGACCTCGAGCCGATCATCGGCCCCGTGTCGGCGCCCCTGATCGGCTCGCAGTCGTCGAGCCCAGGCACGAGCGCGTCGCACTACGCCCCCGCCACGCCCTGCGTGCGCGTGGCCGCGGCCGACCTCGCGGCGCGCCTGGCCGCGGAGCCGAACCCCGTGCTCGTCGTCGCGCCCGTCGGCACCAAGGTCGACGCGCCGCACGAACTGCTGCCGATGCCGCGCCACGCCGCGGCGTACGCGCAGCTTCTCTACGCGACGCTGCGCAAGGCCGACGCCCATGGCGCCGCGCTCATCGCCATCGTTCCGCCCGAGGAGACGGGCGGCCTCTGGGATGCGGCGCACGACCGCATCCGCCGCGCCACCGCGCGACGGCCGTCGGCGGGCTGAACCGCGTCACTTGCCCGCAGGCTGCGTTTCGCCCGGGTTCGCACCGAACTCGATGCCGTTCGCCTCGAGCCCCGTGCCCATCGCGCGCCCGAGCGCCGCGATCGCGCTCTGGTAGCCGACGAGCGACGCGAAGTACGCGTCCTCGGCCACCGCGAGGCCGTTCTGAAGCTGGAACTTGAGCTGCAGGAATTCAGGCGTGAGCGCGGCGAGCGTCCGTTCCTCGACGAGGAGCGCGCGCAGGTTCTCTGCCTGCGCAAGGCGGAAGCTGCGGTTCTGCGCGACGAGCGCGCGGAACGCCACCACATCGGTCAGCGCGTTCTTGACCGCGAGCACCGAGCCCTGCACGGCCTGGTCGTACGCCACGACCGCCTGCGAGCGGCGCAGGCGCGCGGCGCGGTAGTTCGCCTCGGCGGCGCGGTTTCCGAGCGCGTAGCTGTACTGGAGCCCCGCGGCGTAGCTCACGAAGTCGCCGTTCGCGATGTCGTCGAAGCTGCCGCCGAAGTCGTCCTCGAGCCCGAACCAGGTCATCGAGGTGTTCAGGTCGAGCTGTGGTAGCCGCGCGTTGTCGGCGACGGTCTCGTTGATCCCCGCCGCCTCGATGGCGAGCATGGCCTGCCGCACGACAGGCGCCTTGGCGATCGCGGTCTCGATCGCCCCGCGCAGCGCGATCTCGAACGCGGCGTCGCTCGGCATGTCGGCGGGCACCACATCGATCTCGCCGCCCACGGGAATCGCGGGGTCGTTCATGAGGAGTTTGAGCGTGTTGCCCGCCTCGGACAGGCGGCGGCGCGCCTCGAGCACCAGCGACTTGCGGCTCTCGACCGTCGCGACGGCGTTCGCGTACTGGGCCAGGGTCGCGTCGAACTCGCGGCGCTTGGCGAGCACATCGCGCACCTCCTCGCCCACCTTCACGAGCCACTCGGCGCTCACCAGGCGCGCCCGCGCCGACACGAGCGCCCAGTAGGCCTGCTCGGTGTTCGCGACCACATCAAGCATGCGGCCGCGCAGGGCCTCGTTGGCGGCGCGGTCGCCCGTCTCGGCCAGGCGGATCTCGGCCTCGGCCACATCGGTGCCGAAACCCCGCAGGAGCGGCTGGGTGTACCCAAGCGCGACCGCGCTCGACCAGGCGGGGTCGGGGGTGTAGAGCGAACTGTTCACATTCTCGATGCGGCTCGGGGCGACCCCGAGGCTCAGGGCGCCGCCCGTGGTGAGCGGCTTGGTGAGCGAGCCCGACATCGTCCAGGTGCGCTGGTTCGTGACATTCGGGATGACGGGGGTTGGTCCCGCGCCTGGAAAGAGGATGCCGATCGACGGCTGGTCGGTGCGCTCGTAGCCGAGCCCCGCCCCGAGGATGAAGTCGAAGGCGGCCTGGGCGCGGTCGAGGTCGGCGGTCGAGATCGCCTCGGCGAGACGCCCCTGCTCGATGTCGAGGTTGTTGCGCACGGAGGCGGCGATGGCGGCGGCACGGGTGACGACCACCCGCTTCGGCTCGGCCGCGGTCAGCGGCACGGTGCCCTCGACGCTCGAACCGAGGGTGGCCGACTGCGGGCCGATGGCGTCGAGTTCGGCCTTGCGCGCGCCGAGCACGCGGTCGACCTCGGACTCGACGGGCGCCTGCGCGACGGGCGGCTGCGCATCGACTTCGGCGGCCTGCCTGGTGGCCGCCGCGAGCACGAGCGACTCGGTCGGATCGGAAAGCCTCTCGGCATCGGTAGATGCAAGCGGCGAGCGGCACGCGACGGGCGCGATGCCCGCGAGCGCGGCGAGGAGGACAGGCTTCGCGAGTCGGACGGCGGCGCGGGTCGGCGACATGGGCGCGGATGGTAGCCCTTCCGCGGCACGCGCGGCGGAGGGCGGAGCGCGGCGAGGATGCGTCGGACGCGGCGCGTGCGCACGCCTTGGCGCGGCGCACAGGAATTGCGAAAAACCCCGCCATTCGCGCGCAGGATCGCTACGATCCGCGCCATGACCATTCGTTCGTCCTTCCTCGCGCCGTGTGCGCTCTCTGT
>JAJTGK010000081.1 GCA_021297815.1 Planctomycetaceae bacterium | reverse complement strand
CAGCACCTCGCGCACGCTGTCGCCCTCGACGATCTCGTCGATCCACCAGTTGCCGTTGTCGTCGAGGCGGATGTGCGCGACATGCGTGTCGCCGAAGAGGTTGTGCAGGTCGCCCAGCGTCTCCTGGTACGCGCCCACCAGGAACGCGCCGAGGAAGTACTCGTCGCCGTCCTTGATGTCGTGCAGCTCGACCCACTTCTTCACATCGTGGTCGTCGACGAAGCGGTCGATCTTGCCGTCGGAATCGCAGGTCATGTCGGCGATCGTCGCCTTGCGCGTCGGGCGCTCGTTCAGGCGGTGGATCGGCATGATCGGGAACAGCTGGTTGATGGCCCAGATGTCGGGCAGCGACTGGAAGATCGACAGGTTGCAGAAGTAGGTGTCGGTCGTGTTCGCCTCGAGGTCCTGGAGCTCCTCGGGCATGCTCGGCATGTCCTTGGCCTTGTCGCGGACCTTCGCGCAGGTCGCCCAGAACATCCGCTCGGCGAGCGCGCGGTGCTCGAGGCTCAGGTAGCCCACCGAGAACAGGTTCATCGCCTCGTCGCGCGCCTGCAGCGCGTCGTGGTAGCACTCGAGCAGACGGCGCTCGGTGATCGAGTTGTACGCCTCGAAGAGGTCGACGAGCGGCCGCGGCACCTCGCCGTGCTCGTCCTTCGACACCGCGTCGAGCGACGCGGGCACCGTGAAGCGGTCGAGCCGGTTCGCGCCGAGCACATCGAAGACGAGCACGCTCTGCTGCGCCACCATCGCGCGGCCCGATTCGGTCACGATCGTCGGGTGCGCCACGCCCTCCTCGTCGCACACCGACATGATCTTGTAGACCACATTGGCGGCATATTCCTGCAGCGTGTAGTTCGTCGAGAACTCGAAGTTCGTCTGGCTGCCGTCGTAATCGATGCCGAGGCCGCCACCGACATCGAGATAGCGCATGCCCGCGCCCATCTTGGCGAGCTCGGTGTAGATGCGCGCGAGCTCGTTCACACCCGAGTTCACCTGACGGATGTCGTGGATCTGCGACCCCATGTGGCAATGCAGGAGCTGCAGGCAGTCCTCCATGCCGCGGGCCTTCAGGTACTCGAGCACCTCGATCACCTCGGTCAGCGACAGGCCGAACTTCGCCTTCACGCCCGAGCTGTGGCGCCAGCGGCCAGCACCTGGGGTGGCGAGGTTCACGCGCACGCCGATCTTCGGCCTGATCTGGTACTTCTCGGCGTACTTCACGATGAGCCGAAGCTCGGCGAGGTTCTCGATCACGGGGATGATCGTGCGGCCGAGCTTCGCGGCCAGCGTGACGAACTCGATGTAGCGGTCTTCCTTGAAGCCGTTGCAGATGATGAGGCGCTCGGGCGAATCGCTCGTCAGGCCCATGACCGCAAGCAGCTCGGGCTTCGAGCCGACCTCGAGGCCGAAGCCGTACTGCTCGCCGTACTCGCGAACCTCGTGCACGATGCGGCGCTGCTGGTTCACCTTGATCGGGTAGACCGCGTTGTACTTGCCCTTGTAGCCGTTCTCGCGGATCGCGCTGTCGAACGCCTCGTGGAGGTCCTTGAGGCGTCGGTGCAGCAGGTCGCTGAAGTGGAGCAGCACGGGCGTGCGCAGGCCGCGCTCGCGCAGGCCCTTCACGACCTCGAACAGATCGATCTCGCGGCCCGGCGTGCGCGTGGGGCGCACGAGCACATGGCCCTGCTTCGAGATCTCGAAGAAGCCCTTGCCCCAGCCGCGCAGGTTGTAGAGCTCGGACGCGTCATCGACGGACCACGGCTCGATGCCCGCCTTCACCCGCGCGGTCGCCGCGGCGGTGGATTGCGGGCCGGCGGCGGTCGATGCCGAAGGCGTCTGCTGCGAAGCTTGCGTCGGTGCCACCTGGGTCGAAGTAATCTGGGACATCGAGGTCCGCGACCGTGCCTTTCCGAGTGCGTGCGAAGGCCGAACCGCGCCCCGCGCGGCCGGGACGGACCTGCGATCCTCTATGACGCAAAGTCCGAATGGACACTATAGGGCCTTTCCCGTGCGGATCACCACTCGAACAGCGAAGATTCTCGCGGGGATTCGGGTTCCGTCGGCCTGAATCGCTGCCATACTCGGCTCGGGCGTCCCTCGCCCACGGATCGGTTCCCTCCCGCTCCGCAGCCTGTTCCCTCTTCACCTCTTCCCTCGGAGGTCCACATGACGCAGTTCCGCCTCTCCGCTTCGGCGAGCCGTTCGCTCGTCCGCGCCGTCGCGCTTTCCGCGATGGCCATCGCACCAGCCGCCTTCGCGGGCCCCGATTGGGACGAAGGTCCCGTCGACGCAGGCAGCACCTTCGGCACCGCGCAGGTCATCACCACCACGGGCTCGATCAACACGGTGACGGGACGCCTGAACGGCACCGCCCTCACCGGCGGCGGCGACTTTCAGGACTGCTTCCTGATCAACATCGACTCGCCCATGGCGTTCAGCCTGACCACCGCACCGGGCACGGGCGGCCCGCCGGGCTTCGACCCGATGATGTTCCTCTTCCGCATCGATGTCCGCGACGGCGCGTTCGTGGCGAAGGCCGTGATGGCGAACAACGACATCGCCGCCGGCAACCTGCAGGCGGGCCTCAAGCAGGAATCGAACGACGGCAGCGGAACGATCGTCGCGTCCTCGGGCCTCTACATGATCGCGATCAGCGGCTTCGGCAGCCAGCCGATCAACGCTGCGGGGCAGTTCCTGTTCAACCAGGCGTTCCTCCAGCCGGGCATCTTCGGAGGCCCCACGGCGGAACCCGTGCAGGACTACCTGCTCGCAGGCTGGTCTGCGCCTGGCTCGTTCGGCAACTACCTGATGACGATCCGAGCAACTGCTCGACGCGCTGCACCGTGGCCGCGTCGCCGCCCTTGCGCCGCCGCAGGATCTCGAGCGCCTGCTCGCCGTGGCGGCGCGCATCCTCGACGCGGCCGAGCTTCTCCTCCTCGACCGCGATGTTGAACAGGCTGCGGCCGATGCGATAGTCGTCGGGCGGTAGCTCGCCGCGGATCGCCGCGAGCGCGTCCTGAAAGGCGCGCAGCGCGGCCTCGTGCTGGCCCTCCTCCGAGGCGACGAACGCGTTGCCGTTGCGGATGGCTGCGAGTTCCAGCGCGGAGTAGCCCTCGATCGCGAGGGCCCGCCGCTCAAGCTCGTCGAACATCGCGCGCGCCTCGGGCAGACGCTTCTGGCGGCGCAGGCAGCTCGCAAGGTGCCGCGTGGTGAGCATCGAGCGCGGATCGTCGGCGCCGAGCGCCGCCACGCGGAGCGCCATCGCCTCGCGGTAGCTCGTCTCGGCCTCGCCGAGGCGCCCCTGCAGGATGAGCACGCGGCCCATGTTGTGCAGGCTCTCGGCGACCTCGGCGTCGGTGCACTCGCCGCGCGCACGCAGTTCGCGGCGCGTCGCGAGCGCCGACTCGAGCGCCGATTCGGCGCGCGCCGCGTCCTCGAACCCGAGGTGCACGATGCCCACGGTGTCGAGCACGCCCGCGAGCACCGCAGGCTCCGACGCAAGCTCCTGCGCCGCGTTCTGCTCGATGAGCTCGAGGAACTGCTCCACCGTCAGCTGCGCGCTGCCCGCGCCCGACTCGGGGTTCACGCTGCCGACCGCGTCGCGGAAGCTCGCCAGCGTGCGCTCGCTGCGCACGCGCTGGCGCTCGGCATGGGCGTACGCGACCGCAAGCGCGATGGTCGCGCCCACGATCGTGCAAAGGAGGAGCCCCACCGCGCTCGAAATCACCCAGTGACGCCGCAGCGTCTTCACGACGACATACGACACGCTGTCTTCGCGCGCGAGAATCGGCCGGCCGTCGAGGAAACGCTCGAGGTCCTCGACGAGCGCGTCGGCCGTCTCGTAGCGCCGCGCGGGGTCGGGCGCGAGCAGGCGCAGCACGATCACATCGAGGTCGCGATCCACCCCCGTGCGCAGCACGCTCGGCCGCGGCGGCACGGTCTCGGTCTTCTGCTGCACCAGTTCGCCGATCGAGCGTGCGCCCTCGAAGGGCTTGCGGCCCGTGAGGCACTCATAGAGCACCGTGCCGAGCGCGTACAGGTCGCAGCGCGAATCGATCGCCGCGGGGTCGCCCTTCAGCTGCTCGGGCGCGGCATAGGCGAAAGTTCCGAGGAATTCGCCCGCAAGCGTGCGCGAGGCGCTCGGCATGTCGGCGCCGTCGACCTCGTCGGCGCGCGCAAGACCGAAGTCGAGGACGCGCGGCATGCCATCGGCGTCGACGAGGATGTTGCCCGGCTTCAGGTCGCGGTGGATGATGCCGCGCCGATGCGCATAGGCGACCGCCTCGGCGACCGTGCGCAGGAGCCGCGCGATCTCGCGCGGCGGCATGCTGCGCGCGGCGACATAGCGGTCAAGCCGCTCGCCCTCGACGAGCTCCATCGCGAACCACGGCTCGCCCTCGCGCGAGAGGCCCGACTCGTACAGCGTCACGATCGACGGATGGCGCAGCCGCGCCACCACCGCGATCTCGCGCTCGAAGCGCACCATCTCCCGTTCGCCCGCGAAACGGCCGCCGAGCAGCATCTTCACCGCGCAGGCGCGCCGCGTGGCGATCTGCTCCGCGCGGTAGACGGCGCCCTGTCCGCCCCGATGGATCTCGCCGAGAAGCTGGTAGCCGGGAATAGGCCCCGACGGCTGCGCAGCCTCGGCCTGCAGCGCCGCCTCGAGCCGCGTAGCGACGCGCGGCTTGACCACGGCGAACTCACCGAGCAGCGCGTTGTCGGCCGAGAACGCGTCGACCGCGGCGCGGCAGCGCGCGCAGAGGAAGAGGTGCGCCTCGACGCCCTGCTCGAGCTTGAGGTCGGGCTCGGTGCGCGCGATCGCCGCAAGTTCGAGCGCATCGCGCGAGAGCGCGCCACACCCCTCGGGGTTGCCCCCGAGCCGCGAATGCGTGGTGTCGGATCCGTCCCAGTTCACTCGCCCAGCATCGCCGAGGGCCGAGCGCCCGGCGCCTCCCATTCACCTGGCGACTCCTCGAACTCGCGCTCGAGCCGCTGGACGATCTCGCGCAGCTTGGCGGCCACGCGGCTCTTGGCCAGGTACACATCGTGCGCCGAGATCCCGAGTTCCTCGGCCACCACGGGCACGGAAAGCCCGTGGTAGACGAGCATCTCGAACGCCTTGACGGTGCGCGGGTCGGTCTTCGACTTCGCGCGCAGCTCGTCGAGCGCCTCGCGCAGCACCGCGTGCCGCCGCTCCTTCTCATACGCCTGCGTGACCGACTGCTCGTCGTCGATGTTCACGATCGCGCTTTCGCCGCGCTCGACACGCGCGGTGCCCGCCTTTCGACGCAGGTCGAGCACGCGGTAGCGAGCGATGGTCACGAGCCACGCGCCGAGCCGCCCGCGGCTACGGTCGTACTTTCCCTCGCGGTACTCCTCCACGAAGCGGACGATCGTCTCCTGCGCGACCTCGGCGGCCTCGAGCTCGCGCAGCCCGCAGTTGCGCGCGAATCCCGTCAGGATGGGCCGGTAGCGGCGGTCGAACGCCTCCCACGCAGCCGCGTTCTTCGGGTCGAAGAGCGCGGCAAGAAGCGCGGTGGTGGTGCGGTCGATCTCCATGCGGGGAATGTACCACGGCCTCGTGGCGCACCCGCGCCCCGCTACGCCTCGGGCGGCTGCGAAACACCCGCCCCGCGCAGCGACCGCGCGATCGAGACCTCGTGCACGCGCATCGAGAGCACATCAAGCGCCTGCTTCGCGCGGTAGAACGCATCGGCGTCGACCGTTCTCGGATCGCGCGCCGCCGCCTCGCAGCGGCCCCGCACATCGGACATCGCGCGCTCGAGTTCCACGACATACGCCGCGTCGAGCTCGCCGCGCACGCGGGCGAGCGCCTCGCCGATCCACTTCAGGTCGAGCTCTGCGTGGATGCGCAGGTCGATGACGCGGTGCAGCGTCATGTCCTCGCGCGCATGCTCCACGCTCTCGCGCTCCATGCGGTCGACCTCGTCCTGGGTCAGCCCGTAGGTCGGCACGACCTGGATCGACGCCTCGCGGCCGCTGCGCTTCTCGACGGCCTTCACCGAAAGCACGCCGTTCTGGTCGACGAGGAACTCGACCTCGAGCTGCGGAATGCCCGCGGGCATCGGCGGCAGCCCGCGCAGGTCGAAGCGTCCGAGCGAGCGGCAATGCTCGACAAGCTCGCGCTCGCCCTGCACGACATGGATGCGCACGCTCGTCTGCCCGTCCTTCGAGGTCGAGAAGCGCTCGGTCGCGCGCGTCGGAATCGGGCTGTTGCGCATCACGAGCTTCGCGACCGCGCCGCCGACGGTCTCGATGCCGAGCGAGAGTGGAATCACATCGAGAAGGAGCAGGTCGCGTCGCGCACCCGCGACGATCGCCGCCTGCACCGCGGCGCCGAGCGCGACCACGCGGTCAGGGTCGAGCGCTGTGTACGCGGGCTTCGCGAAGAACCGCTCGACCGCGGCGCGCACGCAGGAGAGGCGCGTCGAGCCGCCGACAAGCACCACGCGGTCGAGCTCCGACGCGTGGATTCCCGCGTCGACAAGCGCCCTCTGGCAGGCCGAGAGCGTGCGCTCGACGAGCGGCGCGGCGGCCGCATCGAGCTCCGCACGGGAAAGCGAAAGCGAGCGGCGCCCGCCCGAAAGCCACACCGACACCTCGGTCGCGTCGCGCTCGGCCAGCGCGATCTTCGCCTCTTCGGCGGCCGCCACCAGCAGCGCGTGGTCCTGCCGCGCCTGCTGCAGCGCGGGGTCGCGCCCGAACCAGTGCGCGGCGACCGCGCGGTCGACATCGTCGCCGCCGAGCGCCGTGTCGCCCGCCGTCGCGAGCACCTGGAAGCAATCCGCGCCCGTGCCCGCCTCGCCCGCAGGCACGATGTCGAGGATCGTCACATCAAAGGTCCCGCCGCCGAGGTCGTAGACCGCGATCCGTTCGCTTCGGCGCGCCTGACCGAGGCCGTACGCCAGCGCCGCCGCCGTGGGCTCGTTCACGATGCGCACCGCCTCGAGCCCCGCGAGGCGCGCCGCGTCGCGCGTCGCCTGCCGCTGCGCATCGTCGAAATACGCAGGAACCGTGACCACCGCGCGCCGCACCTGCCGCCCAAGCTCGCGCTCGGCGATCGACTTCAGTTCCCGCAGCACCTCTGCGGCGACCTGCTGCGGCGTGACCACGCGACCACCGACATCGAATGCCGCGAGCCCGCGCGGCCCCTCGACGAGCCTCGCGCCAAGCCCCTCGGCGAACGAGGCGCTTTCGGCCGCGGTGCGGCCCATGAAGCGCTTGGCGCTCGCCACCGTCGACGCGGCGTGCTGCGCGCGGCCGAGGCGCGCGCCCGCGCCGACCTCGACCTCCCCGCCCTCGAGGAACCGCACCACCGACGGCACGATCGCGCCCAGTTCGCCCCCGAGCACGCGCGGCCCCGACTCGAAGCAGTACGCCACGAGCGAGTTCGTCGTGCCAAGATCGATCCCCACGATCGGGTCGGCGGGAAGGGTGTCGCTCGGCGCATCCATCGGACCCGAATGGTACGGAATGGCCCCGCGGCACGCCCGGAAGCACGACACCCTCGGCCATCGCCGAGGGTGTCGAAGTTCGTGAGTTCTGTCGAACCGACGCCTGGTCAGGCCTTGCGGCCGCAGCAGGAGTCGTGGCGCGTCGCCTCCAGGTACTCGGCGAGCGGGTTTCCGATCGCGTCGAGTTCCTCGCTGCTCAGCCCCGCTGGCGGCTGCGGGCGGCCGAGCGTCTCGCCCGACTCGGGGCATTCGCGGCGAAGGGCCGCGATCAGACGGTGCCGCACGCGGCGCTTGCTGTCGAGAGCTTCCTGAAGCAATTCGGCCGTCTCAGGCCGTTCGCTGCCGGGCGTGCGGAACAGATGGTGATGCGCACTCGATGAACTGTCGGAGTTTGGCAATTCCACGATGCTTCCAATTGTTGATGGTCGAGACAGGGACACCCAGAGATCGCGCCGCCGCCCTGTAGCCAAGGCCTTGGATGACGATCAAACGCACCGCGGACTGCTCTTCAGGGGTCAGATTCGCCAGGATCCGCTCGAGACGGTCCGCGTCGATGAACGACACTCCCGCGCGGTGCACCGCGACTCCGTCCCCACGAGACGGATCCTCGGCAACCCCCCCGTTCGCATCGGTCACCACCTGCCGATTGCGCTCGAGGTACGAACGGAACCGCTGGTTCTTCTCGAATCTTCGTCTGAGAAGGTTCTCCGCGATTCGTAGGAGATAAGACACCCCAATCTCCATCCTTTCAAGATTTCGAACTCGAAGCAGACGAACGAAGACTTCCTGGGAAATCTCCTCGGCGGCATCTGGACCTGCAGACTTGCGGGCGAAGCAATACACGCGCCAGTGGAAGCGACTGTGGAGACTGCGGACGATGGCGGCGCGGTCGACCGACGCGTCGGGGGCCAGGGGCTCCTCGGTCGCCACCGCATCCGACGCCTCGCCGTCTGCCCGAACCTGCAACGCCACAGGGACTTCCGCCTGTCCTTCATGGACCCCGCGGGAACCCGACGAAGGCGCCGAATCAGGCGCCGCGATGCTGTTGGCGGTCCGTGCCAAGCGCGGCCACTCTAGGCCCCCGTCGCGCGGCTTCAACGCCGAAGCGGCCTCTTGCGACGATTCCAAGCCGACCACGCGCAGGAACCGCTCGTTTCGCCGTGATGGTGCGGCCTCCAGCCCTTGCACTGCCTGCATGCATCCCTCCTTGCGGAAGTCCTTCCTCGGTCTTCCGCCGTTCTCGGACGGCTGCAAACAACCCGCATGGGTCCGGTCGGAAGGAGGAATGGCGACCCCCGCGCCACGCTTTCGGAAATCTGCTCGGATCCCACTCGGAAGGGCGCGCGCAAAAAGAAAGCACCCGCGCAGAGGCAACGCGCGGGCGCTCGGAGAGTTTCCAGGTTGAAAGGTCGTCGGATCGGGCGAGAGGCCATCCACGGCCGCCGCGCTGCTCCGCAAGATTCGATCGACGAGGGTTCCCGACTGGCCCGCCGGGAACCCTCGTCGATCGAGTTGGCGAAGCCCGTGCATCGCGTCCATGCGGCGCACGCCATCGCCTCGCGACGCAGTCCGTTGCGTCACGCGCTTTCATTTCCTCCGCTCGGCGCGTCCAGGCTCCGCCGGTACGCCGAACTTCGGTCCGTTCGTTTGGCCCGCTTCCTTGCGAGCCCCGCGTGGGCATCCTTGCCGCACGCACAGGGAGAACCCCCTGTTGTGGCGGGCATTTTCGTGTTTCTCCGCAACCTGCGCGAACTGGGGCGTTCAGCCACCCTGCCGAGAACCCGTCTGCGTTTGCGCCTCGGGCTGCGCGTCGATGGTGTCGCGGTACTGGCGCAGCGCGATCTCGGAAAGGAACGCGCGCAGCGCGTCGAGCGACGGTTCGCGGCCGTCGCACTTCAGCGAGCGGCGCACGCCTCGGTCACGCACCGTCACCTCGCTGCGCTCGGCCGGCGCATCGTCGGACGCGCGCGAATCTTCGCGCCAGTCGATCGCACGCACGAGCGTGACGAACCGCGCCGTCTCGCGGTCATCGAGCCGCGCGTCGTAGCTCGTCGTTCGCAACACCGCGTTCTGGCCGCCGCTCGAACGGAACGCACCGTCGACATCGACCTCGTAGTACGAGGCGGCGGTGCGATCGGCGCTGCGCCACAGGAACTCAAGCGAGAGGCCGTCGCAGCGGTCGACTGCGACACGCTCAGGCCCGCATGCGGCAAGCGCGACGCACGCCAGCAGCGCGCAGAGCGCGCGGGTCACGGGGTGCCCCCGTCCGCGGGCTTCGCGGGTGCAGGCGTGGCGTAGCGCGCGTACGGGTCTGCGCCGAGGTCGTAGCGCACGGGAATCTCGGCCGTCTCGGCCAGCGCCTCGTCGCTCGCCCAGCCGAGCGCCGCGACCGAACGCACCACGCGGCGCACGGCCTGCTCGTCGTTCTCTCCCGGCTTGTAGCGGCGCACGAAGGCGAAGCGGCGCTCGTCGGCGTGGATCTCGATCGTCACCAGCACCATGCCCGCGTCGGGCTCAAGCAGCGCGGTGTTGCCCTCGAAGTCGGCGAGCGCGGGGTCGGTGAAGCCGGCATTTGCGAGTTCGCTCCAGACCTCGGCCATCTGCTCGCGCACCAGCCGCCGCACGCGCGCGGGGCGCAGGCCCTCGCGCGGAACGAGGTCCGTCTCGCCGTGCAGCGAGCCGTCGGGCAGCAGCACGAAGCGCGCGGCGCGTTCCTCGACCTTCGCGCGCTCGGCGACGCCTCGGCCCGGCCGCACATCGATCTCAAGCGAGAAGTCCGCAGGCACCGCGCCCACGGGGTCGGCCGTGGGCGGCACGGCCTTCGGCGAGCCCGAGCAGCCCACGGGCGCGTGCGCCGAGATCGCTGCGACGAGCACGCATACGACGGCCTTCAGACGGTGAAATCGCATGGCGGGAAGGTACCCGAACGCCCCCGTTCGGACGCGCTACTCTGCCCGCCTATGCGTACGAGCGTGCTCTGGCTGAACGACTACCTCGAGCCCCCTGCGAGCGCCGACGAACAGGCGGCGGCGCTGACATCGGCGGGCCTCCCCTTCGATGGCGGCGACACCGCGGAGAACGGCGAGCCGTGGCAGGAGATCGAGACGACCTCGAACCGCGGCGACTGCCTGTGCCATGTCGGCATGGCGCGCGAGGTCGCGGCGGTCACGGGCCGCCGCGTGCGCGAGCCGCAGGTGACGCTCGCGCCGTCGGCCGAGCAGGCGTTGGCGTTCGTGAAGGTGCGCAACCACGAGCACGCGATGTGCCCGCTCTACACCGCGCGCGTGATCCGCGGCGTGAAGGTCGGCCCGAGCCCCGAGTGGCTGCAGCGGCGCCTGGTCGCGATCGGCCAGCAGCCGCGCAACAATGTGGTCGACGCGACGAACTTCGTGCTCTTCGAGCTCGGCCAGCCCACGCATGTCTTCGACCTCGCCACGCTTGCGGGCGGCGAGATCCACATCCGCCGCGCCACGCAGGACGAGCCGTTCCTTCCGCTCGGCGCCGATGCGAAGGAAGTCAAGCTCTGCCCGTCCGACCTCGTGATCGCCGACCGCGACCGACCCGTCGCCCTCGCAGGCGTGAAGGGCGGGGCCATGGCGAGCGTGACCGAGGCGACCACCGACCTCGTGCTCGAGGCGGCGACCTTCGACGCGGTCGCCGTGCGCAACGCGAGCCGCAGGCATGCGATCGCATCGGACTCGTCGTATCGCTTCGAGCGGCTCGTGCACGCCGCCGAGGTGAACGCCGCGGCCGACCGCCTGGCCGCGCTCATCATCGAGCTCGCGGGCGGCACGCTGTGCGCGGGCGTGGTGTCGGATGGCGCCACGGTTCCCGCCGCGCGCACGATCGCGCTGCGACCATCGCGCGCGCACCGCATCCTTGGCTTCGACATCCCAGTGCCGCGCATGATGGAACTGCTCGGCACGCTCGGGTTCGCGCCGCGACTCGCGACGCACGGCGGCGAGGAAGTCATCGAGACGACCGTTCCGCCGCGCCGCACCGATGTCGAGCGCGAGATCGACCTGATCGAGGAGATCTGCCGCCTGAATGGGCTCGATGCGGTGCCCGTCGCCGACACGATTCCCGTGCGCCTCGGCCAGCAGAACGCCGTCGAGCGCGGCACGCGCGTGGCCAAGGACCTGCTCGCAGGCATGGGCTTCGTCGAGACGATCACGCATTCGCTCGTCTCGGAGCGCATGGCAGAGCCGTTCCTCGCTGCGGGAGCCACGCTCCTCAAGGTCGAGGACGAGCGCGCGGGCGGCGAGCCCGCGCTCCGGCCGAGCGTGGTGCCGAGCCTGCTGCGCGTGCGCCGCCACAACGAGGACCAGGGCGCCGCCAGCCTGCGCGTGTTCGAGTTCGCAAGCGCGTTCCACTTCGCGGGCGGCACGCATGTCGAGCGGCCCACGCTCGCGCTGGTCGCCGACGCGCCCGAGGGCGCGCGCGACGGCCAGCTCGCCTATCGCCTGCTGCGCGGCACGGTGGAGCGGCTCATGGCGTCGATCGCGCCGCATGTCGCCGAACTCCGTTTCGAGCAGTCGGACGGCCCCGCGTGGCTCAGCCCCGCGGCGCGCGTCTCGGTGGGCGGCATGCCTGTCGGCGTGATCGGCCTCGTCGACGCGCGCGTCCTCAAGCTGTTCGGCATCGAGCGGCCCACGGCCGCGTGCGAGCTCGAGCTGCGCGGCCTGCTTGGCGCCTATCCGCCCGACAACGCGGCCACCGAACTGCCTGCGTTCCCCGCGAGCGACCGCGACATCTCGGCGATCGTGGCCGAGTCCTTCGCCTACGCGGACCTCGAGCGCGAGATCCGCGCGCTGTCGCTGCCGTTCCTCGAGAGCATCACCTTCGTCACCACCTTCCGCGGCAAGCAGATCGGCGAGGGAAAGAAGAGCGTCACGCTGCGCCTCCTCTTCCGCGCGCACGACCGCACGCTGCGCAGCGAGGAGGCCGACGCCTCGGCGACGCGCGCCATCGCCACCCTGCGCGAGAAGTGCGGCGCGGAGATCCGCTCGTGACGGGGCCGCTCGGCGACGCGACGATCCGCGGGTACCTCGACAGCCTCGCGGCAGCGGTACCCGTTCCTGGCGGCGGCGCGGTCGCGGGCGTCACGCTCGCGCAGGCAAACGCGCTCGGGTCGATGGTCGTGTCGTATGCGATCGGCAAGCCGAAGTTCGTGGCGCACGAGCCCGCGCACCGTGCGGCGCTCGAGTGCTTCGACGCGGGCCGCGCCAAGGCGCTCGACCTTGCCGACGAGGACGCGCGCGCCTACGAGGCGCTCAACAAGCTCTGGAAGCTGCCGAAGGACGACCCTGCGCGCGCGGCATTTCCTGCGGCGGTGCGCGCCGCGATCGCAGCGCCCGAGGCGACGCTTTCGACCGCGAAGGCCACGCTCGACGCGCTCTCGCTTCTCGTCGGAACCACGAGCCCGAGCCTGGCAAGCGACCTCCGCATCGCGATCGACCTGGCCGAGGTCGCCGCCGCCGCCGCGCAGGAGAATGTGCGCATCAACCTGCCGTCGGTCGCCGACGAGGCCGAGCGCGCCGCGATCCGCGACCGCAGCGAGGGCGTGCTCGCCGCCGCGCGGACCCGGGCGCAGGATCTGCGCCGTCGCATGGCGGGCGGCTGAAGCGCGCGTTGGCGCGCCGCGCGCCTCAAGAACGGCCCCGATCGCGGCCGAAAAACCATGCATGCCTGATCCGCGCGACAGGGTCGACATCGAAGGCCTGCGGGCTCCCGAGCCCGACCGTGGTCCTGCGCCCGCCGACCGATCGCAGGCGAATGGCCCCGCGCGCCCATTTCTCATGATCTGGTTCCGCTGCTGCCACGCGTACGGCCGCCTGCAGAAGACCTCCGATGGTCTCTTCTACGACGGCCGCTGTCCGCGCTGCGGCGCGCGCTGCGAGGTGCCCGTCGGCAGCGGCGGCACGAGCAGGCGCATGTTCGAGGCGTCGTGAGCGCCGTTAGACTCCGCGCGTGCCCGAACTGACCGCACTCCTTGGCCTTGGTGCGTTTCTTGGCGCTTCGGCGGCCGCGCTCTATGCCACGGGCGTGGGTGGCGTCGTGCTCGAGGCGATGCGGCCCGAGCGAAAGACCGTCGGATGGGCGCTCGCGCGCGGGCTTCCATCGGAACCAGGCGCATGGGGGCTGCCCGTGCGCGAGTGGAGCGTGGAGTTTCGCGGCGCGCACTGCCCCGTCTTCGACCTCGGCGACGCCGAGCGCGACGCCCCCACGGCCATCGTGCTGCACGGGTTCTCTCGCTCGCGCTACGACTCGCTTTCGCGGCTCGGGCCGCTGATGCCCCACGCGCGCAGGTTCCTGCTCATCGACCTTCCTGGCCACGGCGAGGCTTCGGGCCGCTCGACGCGGCTCGGCGGCG